>JAPLUV010000021.1:0-31815 GCA_026397395.1 candidate division SR1 bacterium
AATTATACTATCTATGAAGTGCAACTATATACCAACGGCGATATGACAATAGAGGATACGATAAAAAGGTAAATAGATTAACAATCTCGGCAAGGTTCTTGCTGAGAGGCTATAAATAAGAAAAAGCTGCTTGGTAATTTCCAGGTGGCTTTTTTATTTGAGACGCAGTAAAAGGCCGAAATGTAATGAGGTTTTTTACGCCGTCGAAATTATATATTTTGTTTCAGAAATATATCTATTTTAGAATTACTCCCAGGAGTAATGAGTAGATCAAAATTGTTGTAAACTTCCGACAACAGCTTATTCCTGCCAGCTCTTGATTTTTTACTACTAATGGTTAAAAAAGAAAATGTCAATAAAAAGAAATTAAGTACATATAAAAATAAAACAATTAAAAACCAAAGCAGATGAAAAAGTTATTTATTACCTTCGCAATTTTCGCAGCATGTATGGCTGCTAGTAGTAACTCATTTGGTCAGATTACTGACCTCTATGTAACCAAAGACAGCACGGTTATTATAGATAAAATCTATGCTGGTGTCCTCGCAGGAGGACAATTTCGTACCGACACCGTTAGCAATGACGCATTTGTAACCGCTCGTCTTGGAGCTATGGGAAGCTGGAGACCTACTAAATGGTTTGCCTTCAGAACATGGGGAATATATGACTTAAACTTAGCTAATTCCTTTACTCTGGAACAATGCTGGATTGATTTCACTCCATCCAAGAAGCTATCCATTCAAGGTGGATATATGGCAACCTTGGCTACTGAACAGCGGCCTAACCCAGCAACGGGTGATGGTCAATTCGAAACATTCGGTGAAGCCCAAATACCGGGAGGCACCTACAACATCAAGATCGAAGCAGACAATCTGGGGAAATTCGGATTCGGTGCTTGTCTGGCTTATCGGGTCAAAGGTCTAGAATACCAGGCTATGTTCAAATATAGCTGGTTGAAGATCTCCGGTTGGCGTGATTACAACGGTAAATTTGGTTCGGCTATGACGCTTGATTTGTCACGGGTCTACAACGTAACTTCCTGGCGTCAAGACCAGGTTATAGCTAACTTCCTCTGTGTGAAAATGGGTAAAAATAAGGATTATCAGTTGTACTCTGATAACGGATATGATTTACAAGCTCACAAGCTTGTTCGTTCAGAAACCGGATTCTTAAAAACATTCAGTTCCACATGGATCAAAGGATTGTTCGGCTTAGGCTATCGCTACGAAACCAGATCTATTAACGGTTACTTGTTCGTTCACTTGTAATCACAAAAATTAAGAACGTATTCATTAACTTATTAACAATTTAGAAAGGAATTATAGAGCTGGCCAATTAATTATTGGTCAGTTTCTTTTTTTATAAAAAAACTCCAGGTGTTTGGAGTTTTTTCTATATTCCCCACTAAGATTCCGGCCGCAACACGTAACGCCGGAATGACCCCGTAGTTCTACGGGGCAGGCGCCGGGCGGGGGATTATTTTATTTCAAAAACCACATTTACATTCATAGTGACATCACTCTGACCAGGGGAGAGAGGAGCATTGCTTACAGCACTATCAGCTACTGCGCCTGCTGTTTTCATATTATAATAAGGAATAGGTTGATAAGAGACGACGGCATTGTCACTAATCATAACTGGCTTACCAAGAGTCACTCCACCGATGCTAGCTAATTGTTGAGCTTTGGCTTTGGCATCAGCAAATGCTTTTTCTCTTGCACCTTTCATTGCTGCTGTTTGGTCTTTGAGCGTAAAGTAGGTATTATCAATATTGACGCCACCGATTACAGAGATAGCATCGACCACCTCGCCACCTTTAGTTGCAAAATCAGCACCCGTGATTTTGATATTTAAACTTTGTTGAGATCTATATCCTACAATTTGTGATTGGACTATCGTAGCTGCATTTGCGCTAGGAGCCACAGGAGTTGTTGTCTGAGCATATTCTGGGTACACACTGACATTCGTCGTCTGAATACTGTCGGCGGATATTCCTTTGGCTTTCAAGATATCTCCAATTTTTGTAATTTTATCATTGGCTGCTTTCTGTGCTAGGGCAGTAGTTTTGCCTACTTCAGAGACAGAAACATTGATCTCTAGGGTATCAGGAGCGACACTAGCTTTGCCTTCCCCTACGACAGAAATCGTATTGGTAATCCCTTGAGATGTTTGTTGATTATTTTTTAACGATCCGGTTAAAGACAATCCGACAAAAAGAAAGACGGCCGCCAAAATAATAGCCGATACGAGCAAGAAAATTCAGTTTGATTTGTTGTTTTCCATTATATAATGATAAAATGATAAAAGGGCTTCGCCCGATAAAAGCTCCTCACGGTTCACCGTGGTCGCGATAAATCGTCTATATAGGTAAACTTTGTAACAAGCAAATCAAGGAGAAGTATCTCTTGTAATGAGAGGTAAAAATAATATAATTACTGCATAATTACTTTATAATGTTTCTGCGGGATGAGAAATCAATATATGTTCGAACGAGATGAAAAGAAAAATAAATTGTTGCAGCAGACGAGAAATATCTCTTTTGGACAGATTGTGAAAGCGATAGAAATATGATGACTAGTAGCTATTATTCCACATTACAATACAGAGAAATACGCTCACCAAAAAATATTCGGCGTATTGATAAACGGATATATGTACGCAGTGCCTTATGTCCAGAAGTGAAAAACTTGTTTTCTTAAAACCATATACAAAGATAGAAACCTTACATCATTTTATTTATTATCCTAATCGCATGACTATCAAACAGATGATCAGTCACTTAAGCAAACAAGATCAAGCGTATGTTCTTGCTAACAAAAATTTAGTACAAGATATCTTGGAACAACAGCTTGACCATGAAGAAATTGATGCCTTACTCTCTACAGCACATTTTGTCGAAGCACAAAGGAAGAAGCAACAAATCACGATGAAACTTTCTCAATCCACTTTGGAAGCAATTAAGGTGAAAGCGAGACAAGAAGGTATTCCGTATCAGACATTAATTGGATCTATCCTTCATAAGTATACCACAGGACAATTATCGGCATAAATAATTTTTAATTTTTACATTTTCATTTTTTTGAAATGACTACACGATCTGATATCGCTGAGCTTATCTTCCCAGATACAAAAGAAACTATCGCTGACTTAGAAAAGAAATTTCCTGCAAGAAAAAATCCTATCTGCTCACGTTTTGCACCAAGCCCAACGGGATTTCTCCATATCGGATGAGTATATGCTTCGTTTATAGAATGGAAATTTGCCAAACAACATGATGGGACATTTTTTCTGAGAATAGAAGATACAGATCAGAAGAGAGAAGTGGAATGAGCGGTTGATTTAATTATTGATGGATTAAGATTTTTTGGTATCCAAATAGATGAAGGCCCCGTTGGAGAGAATAATACTGATGTAGGAAACTATGGACCATACACACAATCACAGAGAAAAAATATCTATCAAATTTTTGTAAAACATTTACTACAAAAATGACTTGCATATCCATGCTGGATGAGCGAAGCAGAGTTGGAAACTATTCGTGAACAGCAAACCAAAACCAAAGTAACGCCAGGAATTTACGGCAATTACTCCGTTCGAAGAAACAAGACGCCCGATGAAATCGCTGCGCAAATACAGGCCAATCCAAACTTTGTAATCAGATTTCGTTCTCCTGCAGATTTAACAAAGAGAATGACCTTTGAAGATGTGATTAAGGGAAAGATAGAAATGATTGATAATTATAACGATATTGTCCTTATCAAAAGTGATGGCTTGCCGACCTATCATTTGGCGCACATTGCAGATGATCATTTGATGAGAGTTTCACATGTGATCAGAGGAGAGGAGCGATTGACCTCAGTACCATTGCATATCCAATTATTCAATGCGTTTGCATTGCCAGTGCCGCAGTATTGTCATCCAGCTTCATTATTAAAATTTGATGAAGACGGGAATAAGAGGAAATTGAGTAAGAGAAAAGATCCAGAAGCCGATATAGCATATTTTTTTGAGCATGGCTATGCTCCTCAAGGCATCATAGAATATCTTATTAATCTTGCGGATCCTCGTTTTGAAGATTGGCAAAAGGCTAATCCAGACAAGAGTTATCTTGATTTTGATATTGTATTGGAAAACATGAGTAAGTCTGGAGCGCTCTTTGATTTAGTAAAACTTCAAAGCGTAAACAATGGATATCTTTCCAGAATTTCTACGCAGCAACTTTACAACGAAAGTCTCACTCGGGCACAAAAATACAAACCCGCCACGGCGGGCAGGCCTGACTTGGCCACGTTAATGTTGTCCGACCCCGCATACACCCAGTCAGCGTTAAACATCGAACGTCACACACCCAAAGATCCAAAGAGATTTTCTACGTATGCAGATATCGAAAGTCAATTGCGTTTTTTCTATGATTCAGAATGGGAGGAAATGAATGGAAAATTGAAAATGGAAGATTGATGATTACAATATGACAAGGAGATTATGAAGAAATTTGTCGCTGAATATGTTTCAGTGTTAAATTTAGAAATGCCAGTAGAGGAGCGATTTACTCAGCTCAAGGAAATTGGGAAAAAGTACGGCTTCGCCAGCAATAATGCTGAGTTTAAAGAATGATGATATATTTGAAAAATTGGCGACTTAGCAATGTTTCTAAGAATCCAACTCTGCTGCGCGACGCAGACGCCAGATCTCTATTCGGTCATGCAGGTGATGGGCAAAGAAAGAGTGAGTAAAAGATTACAAGCATAAAAATTTCATAGAAAAAAGTGTTGATAGTAATATATCGGCACTTTTTTTAATATGCAAAATAAGAGTGAAAAACACGCATATAAATGCTATATTTTACTGAAATGCAATTAGTCCCATATTTCGAAATGCAATTAGTTGCAGAATATTTGACAAATGTAAAAATATAGATATAATAAAGATATAAAAATGTAAATTTTTATCATCTTCACCCTAAACAAAATGAAAAAAAAAGTATCTAAATTATTTTCTACAGGCGTACTTCTAATGACTATGCTCTTGTGTACACAAACCTTTGCCAACAATGCTGGTATGGATCCAAACTTTGATACAGGGATACCTATAGGATTTAATAATGATGTGAGTACGTTAGTAGTACAAGGCGATGGTAAAATAGTGGCAGGAGGAAACTTCACTACCTACAAAGGAGTTGTTGCGAATAGAATTGCTCGTCTGAATGCAGATGGAACCAAAGATGCCTCTTTCCTTATAGGAAGTTGATGTAATGATACCGTAAATATAACAGCAATTCAAAGTGATGGGAAAATAATTGTAGGATGACTATTTACTACATATAATGGAATAGCTGCGCATAAAATGATTCGTCTTAATGCTGACGGAACTCCAGACACCTCATTTATGCTATGAAATGGATTTAATGATAGTGTAAAAAGTATTGCCATCCAATCTGATGGAAAAATACTTGTAGGATGATTGTTTACTTCTTATAATGGAACATCGACCAATAGAATCATTCGTCTCAATACAGATGGAACAATCGATACGACATTTACCATAGGAGCAGGCTTTGATAATGGAGTTTCTGCCATAGTTATGCAATCTGATGGTATGGTGGTAGTCGGAGGAAGTTTTACTACATATAATGGATCAACTGCTAATAGAATTGTCCGCATTACTAATGATGGAACAATCGATACGACATTTGCTATGGGGATATGATGTGATAAGGATGTCTTGGCTCTAGCATTACAGAGTGATGGAAAAATAGTAGTCGGAGGAAGTTTTACTACATATAATGGAACATCGACAAATAGTATTCTCCGTCTAAATACGGACGGAACAATCGATACCTCGTTTGCGAGTTCACCAATTGGGACGCTCTATATCAATCAAGTCCAAACACTACTCCTGCAGTCTGATGGAAAAATAGTAGCAGGCGGGTATTTCTACGGAGGAGCAGGAATGAAAAGTATTGTTCGTCTCAATACAGATGGAACACAAGATACTCAGTTTATGATTACCAATGGATTTAATGATGCCGTAGCTGCTTTAGCGCTCCAAAGTGATGGAAAAATACTCATTGGAGGAAAATTTACTACCTATGATTATTGGAATTCAGCAAATAAAATTACTCGTGTCAATGAGGATGGAACACAAGATACTACCTTCAATGTTGGGAATGGATTTGATGGAGGAATATATGCTCTTGCACTCCAAAGTGATGGAAAAGTAATGGTAGCAGGAAGTTTTCTTACTTACAAGTGAACGCCAGCAAACAAATTACTTCGTCTCAATGCTGATGGATCAAGAGATGATTCTTTTGTAGTAGGAGCATGATTTAATGGTGATGTTGGAACAATTGCACTCCAAAGTGATGGAAAAATAATTTTGGGTGGATGGTTTAATTGGTATGGGGACACTGCTGCAAATAATATTGTTCGTGTCAATCCAGATGGATCAAGAGATGAGTCTTTTGTTATCGGAGAATGATTTGATTCTGGTATTAGCGCTATTGTCGTGCAGAGCGATGGAAAAATAATCGTCGGTGGTCAGTTTACTACCTATAATGGATTGCCAGCAAACGGGATTATTCGTCTCAATGCTGATGGATCAAGAGATGATTCTTTTGTGATCGGCGATGGTTTTAGTAATTATGTGCAGACCCTAGCACTGGCTCCTGATGGAAAAATAGTCGTTGCCTGAGGATTCACCGAATATAATGGGGAAGAAGTAAAACCTATTATTCGTCTCAATACGGACGGAACAAGAGATACTACATTCAATGCACCTAGAAATGTTTTTAATAAACCTATCTATAGTTTTGTGATACAAAGCGATGGTAAGGTTATCATAGGATGAGATTTCGATATGAGAATAGCTAAGAAAATTATTCGTCTCAATACGGATGGAACTCAAGATACATCATTTGCTATCTGAGCATGATTTAATGGCCCCGTAGGTCCTTTGAAGTTACAAAGTGACGGGAAGTTATTAGTTGGTGGAGAATTTAGTATGTATAATGGATCTCCAGTAAAAAAGCTTATTTGTCTCAATCCAGATGGATCAAGAGATACGTCATTTGATGCGGGAAACGGATTTGATGCAAGTGGTATGGGTGTCTTAGATCTAAAAGACGATGGAGAAATTTTATTTGGAGGATGATTTACTAATTACAACTGAGCAGCAGTATGATATCTCATGTCGCTTTACGGAAATAGCACAGTTGTTACCTTGCCAAATTCTACTGATTCTGGTGTGGTAGTGGATAGCTTTACGAGCCAATGATATACAGAAGGCAATGGAAATCTTATCTGATCGACTCCTATTTCGCTCAGCGAGACAGACGGAAATATTCCGCTCGGATTAGGATTGGAAAACGAAAATATCATCCTTTCTCTTCCTGCAAATACGCAATTGCAAGAAGCAGATACAAGTGGAAACTATAATGGAATCATCAACGTACCTATAGTAAAAGATATTGCCAGTGTAAACGATGAACCAGTTATTTCTTCCTTTAAAGTAGGAAGTAGCTCAGAATCTATTACATTAGTGTGAGGCACAGCAACAATATTAAGTCCAGCTCCTGGCAAAAATATTGGTGATGTAGTACAAATATATTACTCTCAGGATAATGGTGTTACTTGGTATCCTCAAACAATGGCGGTAGTAATAGCATATAACGGAGAGCCATATGTATCATTTCCTACAAATCATTTCACGGATTTTGCTATCACAAATATGCAGCAAGAAGTCCCTTATGTATGATCTATGGTAATCAATGCAGATGCTGTGTCTACGACATCTTCAGATGTCACGCTCGATATGTCGGTAACGCCGTTTGCAGCGCAAATGAGACTCTCAAATGATAATGTAAATCGAAGTGATTGGGAAACCTATGCAGATACTAAAGAATGGACGCTCGGTGACTATGGCACCGTTACTATATATGTGCAATTTGATATTAATGCTGATAGCTCACCAGATATTAATGCAAGTGATAGTATTGTCTATATAGATACTACACCAGTGCTCAGTTGAGGAAACACAGAAACGATACCAGACACATCAAGTGATACAGGCGTGATCCCAGACATAACAAATGACACAGGAATAGTCCCAGATACAACAAATAATCCAGAACCAACTTCAGTGGTAGTGAACAATGGAAATAGTAGACCAAGTGGAGGCGGCTGAGGAGGATGAAGTAATCCATCAAAAGATATATGTCCAAACGGTGATTTCTCGGCAAATTTCTATGATGGTAATTGTGGAAAAGCAAGGATCGTAAATGTAATATCAACGGGAGAAATAGAAAATAATCTCCTATCGCCAGGAGCGTATACACAGGAGTACGTAGATGCCTATAGTTTTGCATTTACCAATGGGATGATTTCTGCACAAACAATTGACGATGCCAATATGAAAGGTGCACTTACGAGAGCTGCAATGGCACAAATGATTAGTAATTTTGCTATCAACGTGCTGAAAAAATCAGCCTCAACATCAGCAGAATGTTCGTTTTCAGATATAGGAAATCTCAGCAAGGCATCACAAGACAATATACTATTAGCATGTGAATTGTGATTGATGTGATATGCAAGTGATGGCGTGACGGTAAATGATACATTCAAGCCAAATCAGGTAGTAAGTAGAGCTCAGTTTGGAACAATTCTTTCTAGATTATTGCGATGAACAAAATATAATAACGGATCTCCCTATTATCAGAATCATCTAAACGCATTAAAAGATTTGTGAATTATGACAAAGATAGCGACTCCTTCACAGAAAGAGATTAGAGGATCAGCATTAGTTATGCTACAAAGAACCTCAGGAGTAAAATAGCATTTACATAATAAGAAAAATCTCCACCATAAATATGGTAAGGAGATTTTTCGTTAGTGAAAATATATTTATCCAATAATCTTATCAATCAATCCATACTCCAAAGCTTCTTTGGGCGTCATCCATTTGTTTCTTTCCATGTCTTTGGCTACTTTATCAACTTTTTGGCCGGTATGCTTTGCCATGATTTCAATAAACATTTTTTTGATTTTCATCATTTCTTCAGCTTCGATTTGAATATCTGTTGCTTGCCCAGTTAATCCACCACCGCTAATAAGTGGCTGATGAATCATAATTTTGCTATGAGGTAATGCATATCTTTTTCATTTAGTCCCACCAGCAAGATAGATAGATCCCATAGATGCAGCCAATCCAGTGACGATTACGCACACATCACATTTGACGTATTGCATAGCGTCGTAGATAGCCATACCAGAATACACTTCACCACCTGGGGTATTGATATAGATAATAATATCTTTGTCTGGAGCTTTTTTTTCCAAATACAACATTTGGGCAACGACAGAACTTACGACAGTGGAATCAATTTGTTCTCCAATAAAAATAATTCTATCTTCGAGCAATCTAGAATAAATATCGTAGGCTCTTTCTCCTCATTTGGTTTTTTCGATTACGCTGGGTATCAAGGTCATATGTAGCTTATTAAAAAGTAAAATTCTTTTTTACAACAAATCAATTATATTCATAACCAAAAATAAATCAACTTGAAATTCTCTACAAGAATGATAAAACCATAGTAGATAAGCCGATTATCTTTACTTTTTGTAAAATTGGTATATGAAAAAAATAATTTGACTTCTTTCTTTGTTGAGTATTTTATCTATGTTTGGGCTTGCTTTGCCACATTTCGTCTCCGCCGACACGACAGGGGCATCATTTGCTGGAGATATTTCTAGCTACATGCAAACACAAAAAACAACACTCACAAGTATATTTGATTCGTGATATGCTAAGGTGTACCAAGAATTAAGTAAGACCTGATTGTCAATCCTCAATACGACAAACTATCAGAGTTTAGTGTGTTTAGGAATATTCCCTGCAGAATCAATTTTGGCTACACTCCAAAAAGATAAACTCTCACTCAAGACATCGATAAGCAAAGATATTTCAGAATTAGAAAATAGAGTAGCTGCACTTGAAGAAAAAAATACCCTACAAAAAGGGACAAACGTTGATCTTCGAGATGGCTCAAGTTATGATATAGAAAAGTGACTTCTTAAAGCTGATATCGATGCTATGATCGCGAAAGACAAATGATTTATCCAAGCATTTCAATCCGGATATATAAGCAAAATAAATTCATTTATCATTAATTTCGTGCAGTATAGCGCACAAAATAGCGCTCTCGTAAATGCCATTGCCACCAAGATTAGCAAAGTAAATTATATTTTTTCTGGCTACAATAGTCTCCAAGATAAAGTAGTAAACATGTATCAGGCCATGGGCATCGCTGATGTGATGGATAAATTTACTACGCTCAAAAATACAGCAATGACTACGCTAGGAGCACAACTAGATCCTATCATTGCATTAAAATTAAAAGTAATGAGCTTCATCCCGGCATTATCATGAGAATTGGCAGTTCAGAAAGAAGCAGCAATCAAACAATACATGCTTGATATGAATGAATATTTTGCTACAGCATTTCAGAAACGATATGATCGCGTAGCATATACCAAGTTGGTAGATTCAATTACTAAATTTCAGAAAACATATTATACCAATAGTCGTCTCAATTGTAGTAATGTTATCGGTGGCGCAAATGATGACACCGGCTTAGCAGTATTAGCTGCACAGATGAATAAAGTTTCTACAAATATATCTAGTGGTATCATTGCAGCGCAAGCTGGCATGGACAAAGAAGCGTTTAAGACAAGTTTATTGAGTGGCTTCCAAAAAATATTTAATACAGCAGTTATCAAACAGAAAGTTACATCTTTCCAAAATAACATCACATCAGTGATTGCTAATCTAAAAAAATTACTGATTCCTACGCCCGTTTCTACTGGTTCGAGAACGGATGGCTCTGCAGATACAAATCTCCTTCCTCTAGGTTTCATATTTACCAAACCACTTACGCTTGGAGAAACATCTAGTGATGCAGGTGCATTACAGCAAGTCCTCAAAAGTATAGATCTCTATAACGGACCAATCAATAACACGTTCACCCAAGCGACCAAGGATGCATTATATAGCTATCAATTACAGAAAGGAATTCTTACTCCTGATAATGATATTTCACTGCGTGGCTTACTTGGGCCAGTAACGAGAGTAGCATTGAATAAATTATTATCTAAATAACTCTTAGAATTTAAAATTTAGAATTTAGAAACTTCAATTCATAATCTGTAATTCGCAATCAAGTAATCAAACAATCCAATTTTATATTAAGCAAGAGCAAGATGCCAAACAAAAAGAAATCCGGTCCATGAAGACCCAAAAAAGTTTTTATTCCCAAGCCAAAGGCTAAGCAGGCTGGTCCATGAAGACCAAAAAAAGAAGTCGTCGTGCATCGTTCCACGAGAGGGATCAAGGGATTCATCTCTACTAATATTTTGCACGCGCCCAAAAAAGATAATATCATCCTCTTACTTTTTGTGTTGTCCTTATTGATTTTCTTGTTCTCATTATACGTAGTAGTACTCAAAGACCAGCAAACCGCAGAAAAACAATTAATCAGAAATACCAATCCAGTCGTGAATGTGGCGTCAGGAAACATTCCTTTCACCGAAGATAAGGTAACGGAAACCACGGGAACAGCAGTTGTCACGTCAAACAATACTATAGCTACCGATACCGTTATCCCAACCTTTTATGATGCATTCAATCAGAAAGATGTGAAGACAATGTTCACACTCACAGACAGTCGTTTAAATACTACCAATATGTTTATTACCTATTTTACCATCAATCGACTCACTAAATTTCTTGGTGGCGTAAATGGAGGAGTAAAAGTATCTAATATTCAGATGAGTATCTTACCAGCCAAGAGTACAGAAGTACAAGAGATGACCTATACTCTCAGCTACACGCTCAAGGATGGACAAGCCTTCAGTGAAAATCGATCAGCATTATTAATCAAAAAATGAGACGTCTTCAAAATAGGAAAGTTGATGTGTAATACGACCGGATGTAGTAAATTACCTTTCTTCAATCCAGGAAAATATGGGATTAAATAACCCCGCCCATAGTGAGTCATCCCGGTGTTATTGGCGAGTTTACGAGCCTGCGAACTGGATCTTAGTAGCTACTTATTACACTTAAGATTCCGGCCGCAAACCGGGGCGCCGGAATGACAAAAGAGTCGGGCGGGAGATGGAATCATTTACCAATTTAAGCGAGCAAATGGAAGTCCAAGATATAGTTCAAGAAGTAAAACAAGAGATTCAATCCTTTCGCGAGAAGAACCCTGATGGGGTGGTAGTTATCCGATGAGCTACGGCTACGGGCAAAAGTAAACTTTCCATATTGTTATCAGCATACTTCGACACAGAAATAATTTCTGCCGATAGCAGGCAGATTTTTCGTTATATGAATATCGGCACGGACAAAGTGCCTGAAGAAGTTTTGAAACAATTGCCTCATCATGAGATCAATATCGTAGACCCCGATCAACGATACACGGCAGGGCAGTGGCAAAAAAATACAATAGCACATATCGCAGATATTCAGAAGAGAGGAAAGTTGCCGATGATTGTTGGTGGCACAGGGTTATATATTGATACGATTTACAAAAATTTTACCATGCCAGAATCCAAACCAGATTATTTATTACGCAATGAGCTCTTTGCCAAAGAAGCTAAAGAACCAGGCTATCTCCACCGTGAATTAACGAAGTTAGACCCCGAAGAGGCATCCAAACTCCATCCCAATTCTACGAGATATGTGGTCAGAGCTTTGGAAATTTTTCATACCACAGGCAAAACCAAGACAGAAAGTTTTGTGCAACAACCCGTCCAGCGACCACTTTTGATGATCGGTCTGCGAAGAGATAAAGAAGAAACGAATAAGAGAATTAACACAAGGATCAAAGATATGCTAAAGGAATGACTTATTGCTGAAGTCCAATGACTGTTGGATCGTGGATTTACGAAAGAATTACAGTCCATGCAGGGGATTGGCTACAAAGAAGTGGTAGATTTTTTAGACGGAAAATATGACATGAGGGGTTTGGAAGAAGCCATGAAAGTCCATACGCATCAGCTGGCCAAGAAGCAGAGAAGCCGATTTCGTCGCTACATAGCCGAAGGCAAGCAAACCCCTAAAATAGGTGTTACGTATAAATTATTTGAATTATAGGCAACGAATTAAAAATTAGGAATTAGGAATTTCGGAAAGTTTTTTGTCGTAATACTTCGTAGGGGCGATTATCAATCGCCTAGTAAATAAATTGACATTTACGGGTAAATAGTTATAAAAAAATCGTTTTATAGCTATTTTTGTATATGGAAAAAAGTGAATCGGCACGTAGTATAGGAAGTAGCTGTTATGCCAATCTAGCAATTTCTGGAGATGACTTGATGACTGTTTTATCTGCATCGCATGATAAAGAAGTTACGCTGTATCCAGATTTGTGGGACAAAAATAATCCCGTGGAATTTAAGTGTATCATTAGATCATTAGCTATAGATAATCTTTTTGATTCAGTAATAAGTTCTCAGAAGCTGACCATCGACAAATCATATTTGCATTTGTGGCATAATAAATATGAGCCATCGGATGATGGGAATGGGACAACCATCCATTATTTAAATTATATCAAAAATCTTGCAGGAGAAGAGAAAAAATTTGATTCAACAGACCAGGCTTTTCAAGCTTGTGGAGTGATAAAACAGAGTAGTACAAAAAAATGGAATCGTGATGAGACACCAGACAAGAGAAATTATTTTTGTGAAATATTATCGGAAATGAATCTGGCAGAAAAGATAGATCTCCTTACCGAGAGGATGAAAAAAAATATAGCAAATCTTTTGGATATACAACCAGAAGCATTAGATGAATATTTGTTACGTGGAGAAAGGCTTAGATTAAGCTCATAACTAGATCAAACCTTGCCTCTCCAATAAGACATAGGGATATCATTTCTGATCTTGCGCATCCAATTGTGCTCACATATCGTCAGCGATTGTATAGAGATGATCTCTAGCATTTTCGATACTAGCAAATTCTCCTTTTGCCTCAAATTCTATAAATCGTCACAGCTCATCTACTTCATCGACCGCTATTTCTACTCATTGGTAAGTAAATAATTTTCTTTTTTTATTGACGATAACGATTGGTTGAATATCTAAGACGCCAAATAGTTTCATGGCAGATTCGACAGAATCGATATGGATTTCGTATTCACTGCAGCAATCTTGATTGACGCCGTCTATGATCGACCAGTCCTTGTAAGTAATGCTATTGCCTTTATCGGATGCTCTCACTCTAAGCCACTTGGTAATAGTTGGCTTCTCGGCTAAGAAATTTTGGTTTGGTGGCAAAAAATACGTATCTTTCTGAAAACTTTCTTTGATAAACTCTCCGTGTTGGCGTAAAAACTCCAAAGTCTCGTTAGGATTTTTTAAGGTGAATTTAAGTTCTATTTCCAGATGTTTAGCGCTGTCCATTGGGTTAGACAAAAGATAAAAGACAAAAGAATCGGGTGAAATATTTCCATTTTTCCATCCTTCCATATTTCCATGTTATAAAAGTCCATACAACATCAAATGTTCTACATTCACCGGAACTTTCATCATCTTTTTGACTTTTAATCGGCGCTTGGCTTGCTCGTCTAAGTTGTGGCGTGTACAGTAGGCAATCCGACCATCCAGGAACGAATCTCGGATGCCGTTTTTTTTGAAATTTTTGAAAATATCCTGAGCGTGAAAAAGATGTGTACCTTTCGTTAGCAGAGGAAGAATCTGAGTGAACTGGGTAGACAATGCTTCGTTGTTTTGCAGCAGTTCGTGAAGGTTGATCAGCATGCCTGGTTTTCCCAAAGCCATGTCACAGACCAGTTCTTTCAAAACAGGTTGCCCAGCAAAGAGTTTTTGATCATCAGCGAATTGCAAGAGTTCCTCCGTAGACACTTCGTTGAAATGAATCACAAGCGCTCTCGAGATGATGGTATCTATCAGTTGCGACCTATGCGAAGTCGTAGCAATAATGAGCCTGCCAGGAAGCGGTTCTTCACAAGTTTTGAGAAATGCATTTGCTGCAGCGGGCACAATTCTTTCAATATTTTCTATTAAGACAACTTTCATCTTACCAACAAAGGATTGTTGTAATCGAGAGTTGATTTCTCTAATTCCTAGGTCTTGATACTGGAAATCATCGGCCAATGTTTTGGCTGTTTCAGATCATTTATCGTATTCTATTTTGATCGAATGTTTTTTCCCAAGTTCTGCGGAAAAATCCTTGATATGCAGCAAATCATTCTGCCAAAATCAGCCCAAATAGTCTTTGATAAGCTCAGCAACATAGGAAGATTTACCGATATTCGCTGGTCCAGAAAGGATATAAAATGAAGGCGCAGATTGGACTCACGCAGAAAAAATATCTAAGTAAGATTTTAATAATTGCTGGCTGGAAGTATTCCCTATAAACATAATGGATGGTTCACGTGATAAGAAGTCGTAGGGGCGTTTACCAAACGCCTATAGGCGAATACTATTCGCCCCTACAAAAGTACCATTCATAGCATAAAAAAATGCCCCAAAAAAACAATGGCTTTTGTCTGATTGTCCTCAGTACAAGACATTGACTTTATAAGGCAAATATGTATAAAATACTTAGTATAAACCAAAACTGTAAAGCAAATGAGCACGCATAAAAAAAACAAAACAAAAACGATTCGCCATAAGGTGAGTGCTAAGTTCAAAAGATGGCTTATGAGAACATTCCATCTGAAAGATGAACTAAAGTCACAAATTGACGAGTATGAGCTCCTAGCCGAACGGTTAGGTATGAAAAAAGAGCGGACAGTCACCGAACTAATGTGGAACGACAGTCCAGAACATGATCCTCATTTCTACGAGCCTGTGGAAATTACTACGACTATCTATGTTCGAAACAAAGAACGATATGCTCGTACACTATTTGGGTACGTTCATACGACGCGGTATGATTTGACTATCAAGTTGCGTAAGCTAGCTCACAAGTTTCATATTCTCGCGGATGATTACAAAGTCCTAGAGTACAAGAAAGAAAAACTTGAGAAAAAAGTGACGCTTCTGGAGAAGGAGAATCTGCGCTTACAAAACGAACTTTGTTCTCAGCAGAGCAAACAGATTGCACCAGAGATGCCAAGAGCTACGGCACAAGAGACAAGTAAAGTTGCAGATGAGCTGAAGAAAACACAACGACTCTTGCGGTTGTCACAACAAAATTGTGCAGCCTTGGAAATGAAATCTGTCAGCATCCAAAACGCTCAAGGTGATATCTCTAGAAAACGTTGTGTTGAAGTTATCAAAATCCTTGACTCCGAAAATGATCCAAAGCACATTATTGCACAAGTAAAAAGGTATTTGCTGCATAAGGAAGATTGCGGAGGAAAGAAAAAGAAAAGCAGACGCAGAAACAAAAATTTTTAAATTAAAATTAATTACTAATCAGGATCAGTTGATCCACAAAAAAAGCAGAAAAATTTATGGCAAAAAAAACAAGAAGTACACAAAGAAAGGGAATTACTTCGGCGAAAAGAGCTACACCAAAAGTATTCAGTATAACTGAATATAAATTAAATCAAGGCCCTGTCGTTGTAAGCTCGGTGTCGGAACCAGGAAGAGTCACCATAGAGGTGGGAATGATTGTTACCGTAGATGTCCGAGAGAATAAAGAGGAAAAATTTAATCCATCAAACCACAGACACGGGAAAAATCTCTTCATCTGTGGGTTCTCTGGGTCAGGTAATAGTAGAAATATCAGAGTGCATTGTTGTCACGAAAAGGAGTACAAAGAGAATATATTCCTTCTCAAGGAAACAGGTATGCCTGTAGGGCTAGAATTTAAGTTGAGAGATGTGAAGTATCTTCGCTCAAGGATCGGTGCAAGAAACCCGTTCAAGTAACCTATTACAAGATTGATAAAAAAAGCTGACTTTTTACGGGTCAGCTTTTTTGCATAAGGAGAATATTTTTATTGCCACGTAGGAATGAATAATTCCTACTCCGCTAACGCGGGACAGAAACGACGGGGAAATCCCTTGCAGGATAAAGCCTTTGGTGATTTCCTACGTCTTATTCTGCATAGCTTTAATGATTTCAGGAACGAATTCTTCTAATGGTATCGCTAAATATTTCTCACAATTATGCACTTCATCTCTATCTACTCAGGCAGCGAATTTTTTGTCCTTTAATTTTTTCTTGACGGAGGAGTAGTCCATTCACTCCAAGCCGGTCGGTCTCATCAAGCCTACCGCATAAATAAATCCGGTTAATTCATCTACCGAGACAAGATATCTTCTGAGGAGAGAACTCACCGCAACTGAGGTTTGAGAAGAGTAGTGTGACTTAATATCATCCATCAAACAACTCGGCAATTTAATTTCTCCAACGATAGTATCAAAGTCAGCGCCCAAATGTTTACTTGGATCCTTACCAACAAAATCTCGATCGATGTCATGCAAAAATCCTGCCGTATATCGGAGATGTTCATTTTGTCCTAACTTTTTCGCAAAATATTTCATGACATTTGCCACATCCAAACAGTGTCTATAGGTATCTTTCAAATATTTTTTTGCTAAGGCATCGACATCTGCTTTACTTGGTAATGCGCCATAAGTCGCTTCAATATCTACCAATTCCACATCACATTCCAATGGCCCAATAGCTTTTGCTTCTGGCTTCATGAGAGGGAATAAAACAACATCTCTCAAATTATCTTGCTGCGTAAGAATTGCTAAAATTCTTTCTAGTCCCATACCAAAACCTGACTGGGGTGGCATCCCGTATTCCATAGCCATGACAAACTCATCGTCACTTGCGGTTGCTTCATCGTCGCCTTTGGCAGCAGCTTCAGCTTGGCCATCAAAATTAGCCTGTTGCAATAATGGATCAACGAGCTCAGAATAGGCTTTACAGATTTCTCGTCCGTTGACTAAGAGTTGAAATTGTTCTACAATGTTTTGATCCTTATCTGAAGTTCTCGCCAGTGGCTGCATAATCACGGGATAATTATAAATGAATGCAGGGCCAGTAATCGTCGGTCTCAAGACTTTCTTGTATAAATAATCGATTAATGTCGTCGTTCCCATTCTTTCCATTCCTTCGAAATCTATTTTTTTTGCTTGAATATCTTTTCTCAATTTCTCTGCATCGTCCATACCATATTTCGTAATATCGATACCACTTGCCTTCTCGATTCACTTGGTGAAGTCTATTCTTTCCCACGGTGTCGTAAAGTCTACCATTTTCACATCTCCATCTTTGTTCGTGACCTGCAATTTCTTGGGCAATCACAATTGCTCAAAGAGATAGTCAAACATTTTTTCCGTAAATTTCATATTATCTTCATAATTCCAATAGACTGCATAATGTTCTACCTGCGTAAATTCCTGCAAGTGACTAGGATCACTGCCTTCATTTCTAAAGTCTTGGCCAATCTCAAATACTTTTTCAAATCTGCCGACGGTCGCTTTTTTCAATCCTGTCTCAAATGCAATTCTCAAATATACATCCGTATCATAATCATTGTGATGTGTAACAAATGGTCTTGCTGCTGCTCCAGAAGCTGAATTTCCGAGTATATTTGTCTGGACTTCTACAAATCATTCTTGGGTATAAAAATTTCTCAGTACTTGATAAAATTTAGATTTCAATAAAAATCTCTCATAGGTCGCTGGATTCATAGTAAGATCTAAATATCTTTTTCTATACAATTCTTCTTGATCTTGGAGTCCATGGAATTTTTCTGGCAATGGTCTAACTGCTTTGGACAAAAAACAGAATGCTGACACAAATATCGTAAGTTCACCTTTGTGCGTAAGGAATACCTCTCCTTGTACACCTATGAAATCGCCGACATCAACCATCTTTTCCATAAATTTATATGCTGACATGTCTTCATCACTTTTTAACTTGTCCACAGCTCAGTCACTTGTCTGAATCTTACAATTATCTTTGTGAAACATCAGTTGTATTTCTCCCGTGCTATCCAAGAGCTTCGCAAATGCAAGCTTGCCATGACTACGATAGAGCATCAGTCTTCATGCTGTCGTTACCTGAACTTCAGGAGAAAGAATGATATCATTAATATCACGAAATTGCTTTCATTCGGAATTTTTAATTATATCGCCAATCAAATCTTTTTTTCCAAAACTTTGAGCATAAGGGATAATCCCCATTGCCTTCATCTTTTGAATCTTAGCAATACGTACCTCGCGTTCTCCCTGATGATCTGTTACTTTCGTTTCTTCCGTCATTGATATATATGAAAAATCGTAAAAGTTTGTTTACCTGCATAAGATAGCAATTATTGCGCTTTTTTCAAGCAGAAAAATTTAGGAAGTAGGAAGTAGGACTTAGGAAGTAGATTCATCTCCCACCTACAACCTACCATCTATATTATTTCGTATAAAAATTCTTCGTAGAAAACGAGCTCTGCAAGCTGAGTTGGAAATCCTCCAATGACGGAAGTCAGAGTTTTTTGTACCAGATTTTTCCATACAGTTTGTTTTGCAAAGATACGGTAAAATACGGATTAATCTGGGTCTCATTCTGAGCTAAGGCGTAGTCGGGATTTTTGGTCGGAGAGATAATCAGGTTTCGATTGGCTACCGTAAGATCTTGATCAAAAAGATTAACCCAGCCATCATCAGCATTCATAGGCAACACATAGCCACTATACAGACTACCAATGCTAGCACCATGACAGACAAAACCCTGCGCATAGTCACAAGCTCGCGTATCTACATTATTGTCATACACACCGATAGAATTGTTTACATCAAAATCATGATGGTTTCCCGCATCAAATCATCTCAATTTTAGTATTTGTAGGGTATATAAATGTTCCGTATCGCCACTTACGATACCATCTTTATTCCAGTCTCCACTTTCTACGAGTGTTTTCCTAATTCGAAGTCTCTGTTTCCCGTCCTGAGAAATGAGATATAATTCCTTTACCTTATTATTGTCCAAAATACTTATCGGACCTTTCATCACGTTTACATCGTCGGCATCGCCCAATGCTCCGCTTACGTTATCGACATCGTTTTTCACGTTTCGAAATTGCCAATAATATTCTCAGAACGATTGTTGTCCAGTTTGTACACAGCCATTGCCTTGCTGGACAGCGGAATTTCAGATAACATTTCCATCACCAGGATTCAGCGAACTGCAATAATATAATTCGTGCACAAGTGGACTAGCATAACTTGAATTTCCATCAGCAGTAAAATCGCTACAGTGTCAGCTAATCCCTACGTTTCGACTAAAGCTTGCTCCGGCATTGTTGCCATTACACCCTACATGACTTCTATTGAAATATTCTTCATAATCTATGGTGTAATCTTTGAGTAAGATATTTATTTTTTCCATCGCATCGTAAGAATTTTGTATGAGTGACTGTCTGGCTTGGATATTATATTTCAGCCTTACCATTTTGGTATAGAGGTTGACTATTACGACGAGCAACACGAAAAATATCGTAATAGCAACGATGACTTCTAGCAGAGTGAAGGCTTTCTTTTTCATAGAAACAATATGGATAATAAATGTACAAATTCGCCTGCCCTGTTGTCATTCCGGCGCCCCGGATTGCGGCCGGAATCTTAAGTGTAATAAGTAGCTACTAAGATCCCGGTCGCAGGCTCGTAAACTCGCCAATAACACCGGGATGACCTGCGAGTGGCAGGCTAGATGTTTAGGTAATTCGTAAACCCGCCTGCCGTCATTTGAAATTTGTGGGCGGGCAGGTTCGTACATTCATGTATGTATCTATTCATCAAACACTTGCAATATATTTTCAGTAATGAAAAAAGCCGATACGATGATCGGCTCATTTCTATAATTTTTTACACATCATACATGTTCCATTTTTCATTCTCCATCTTCCATTTTGGAACTATCTAATACTAAGCGTATATCTATATCGGCTCAAGAAACCTGCATAGTAAGCATCGTAATCAGCATAAGTTCTGCTGCTACTACTGACATTATCAAGGATATCGCTCATATCGGAATAGAAGGTGTCTGATCTATTTTTCCATGTAGTGCTATTTTTGAGCTTAGAATATTGAGCTTTCAAATCAGAGATCATGTTTGGCCGAGCATTGTGCATAGATTGTACGGTATCTAATTCTGTAGATGAGAATCCATTTACACTAGAGCTATTGTTGTTTGAAGAGCTACCATTTACATAGAAAATAATTTCTTTGTAGATAGAAGAATCATTCACATCATAGACTCTAACCTTATAATCATAGCTAGAGTTTTTGAATTCAATAAAGTTGGAAATATTAGCATAGCCATCATCAGAGCTCGTGAAATCATAGCCATTAGTATTATAGTCAGAAGCCATAGCATAGTAGCTAGAAGACGTAGTTTGTGTCCAACTAGAAGATGATGCATGTCCATAATATACTTTGAACTTTACTGTATCAGAAAAGTTACTAATAGTGACATTGTCGCTATCACGAGCATTGATATTAAGATCTACATATTGATAGGTAGAAGGAGAAGAATCATCAGTCGTGAGTGCAAAATTACTTAAATCACCATTAGAATTATTGTTGTTTGAAGAGCTGCCATTTACATAGAAGATAATTTCTTTGTAGATAGAAGAATCATTTACATCATATACTCTCACTTTGTAATCATAGCTAGAGTTTTTGAACTCAATGAAGTTACTTAGATTAGCGTAGCCATTATCACTAGAGCTGAAATCATATCCATTAGTATTGTAGTCGGATGCCATAGCATAATAGCTAGAAGAAGTAGTTTGCGTCCAGCTAGAGCTATCAGCATGACCATAATATACTTTGAACTTAACAGTGTCAGAGTAATCGGAGATAGTAACATTATCGCTATCGCGAGCCTTCACATTAAGATCTACATATTGATAGGTAGAAGGAGAAGAATCGTCGGTAGTAAGATAGAAATTATTTAAATCGCCATTAGAATTATTATTGTTATTATTATTAGAACTACCATTTACATAGAAGATAATTTCTTTGTAGATAGAAGAATCATTTACATCATAAACTCTTACCTTATAATCATAACTTGAATTCTTGAACTCAATAAAGTTACTTAGATTAGCATACCCATTATCACTAGAGCTGAAATCATAGCCATTAGTATTATAATCAGACGCCATAGCATAATAGCTAGAAGAAGTGGTTTGTGTCCATGAAGATGAACTAGCATGTCCATAATATACTTTAAATTTAACCGTATCAGAGTAATCAGTGATAGTAAGATTATCGCTATCGCGAGCCTTCATATTAAGATCTACATATTGATAGGTAGAAGGAGAAGCGTCGTCGGTAGTAAGATAGAAATTATTTAAATCTCCATTAGAATTACTGTTATTTGAAGAGCTTCCAACATTGAAAGTAATCTCTTTATAAATAGAAGAATCATTTTCTGCATATACTCTTACCTTATATTCATAATTGTTTTTTGCGAATTTAATGAAGCTGCTAAATGTTTTTTGTCCATTGTTAGAACTCGTGAAATCATAGCCATCTACATAACTAGAGCTGATAGTATAGTAACTAGAAGATGTAGTTTGTGTCCAAGAAGATGAACTAGATGATCTATAGTATACTTTGAATTTAACGGTGTCACTGTAATCAGTGATAGTAGCATTATCGCTATCGAGAGCCTTCACCGTGAGACTTACATATTGATTAGTAGAAGGAGAAGAATCACTCGTGCTGAGATAGAAATTATTTAGATCGCCATTAGAATTATTATTGTTAGATGATAATCCATTATTATTACTATCCATCCATGATTCATTGCTGAAATCATACATCCATTGAGGATAGGTTCGTGCACTAGTGTTGCTAGGTTTATCTGTCCAATCGATAGGAGCTGATTCATTAGATCTGATTCGAAGTTTAATCCTTCCTGACTTATTGTCATCAAAAGTAAAAGTTCCATTACATGCAGGAATACTCTTGAGTGCAGAGTCTGGCGTCATCAAGTCACAACGTAAAGTTCCAACCGATCCGTCAATGTTGTCAGTAATAAGTTCAAATCTGTCGGTACTGACTTTGTTGATGCTTACGCAGACGGTTCCATTGTCAAACTGTACTTCCTTGCAATCATTATTGGTATGCGCAGAAGTGACTGCAAAAAATCATCCACAGAGGATGCTAACAGCAAATGCTGAGCTGAGCAGTTTTTTCATCATAAGAATATAAGAGGGTAAAATGGAATCTTCTTCCATATGATAGGTTACGGTATTACTTATGTACAACGCAACATGTTTCATACCACGATTATAATCATTTTTGCAATATTGTCAAATTAAACTATAAAAAAGTATAACGCTTTTTTGTTGATATGCAAAGGATATTTAGTAATATGGGCAACAAGCTTATGGGCTAATACGTGAAATAGTAATGTGTAGTAATGGATGGTGATGTGTAGTAATGGATCGTAGCAATACATTACGATGAAATCTCATTACGACGAAGTCACATTACATTCGAAGAATACATTCCGATTTTTCTCTTCTTGTCCTTTTATTCCTAACAATCAAAACAAAATGCACACCCTTCTTGGTAAAATCATGAAATATGTCTTGCGAGTACTTCTTGTCTTTATTCTGTCTTTATTACTTATAGGATTGGTAAAGTTTCGTGGCAATGTAGATGCATATTTTCATTTTCTCAATACCAGAGATTGGAAACAAGCTCGAGCTGGATTGAAAATTTCTGAACCTGCAACTTTTGGTAATATGTTCCGAGGAACGGGAAAGACAGATACGATGACAGGAATAGTAATCTTTACATGAGACGTTACCACGAGTGGAACAAGTGCCGCTACAGGACTTGATGCCTATGATCCGAGTATGGAAGCTGATTTGACAGCTACCAATAGCACGAACAATAGTGGTACTTTCTGATTTACCAAAACTGATACAACAGCGACCCAAACGACGAAACCAAATACTTCTTGAGAAGCAGCCGATTCTGCTAAAGCACAATTACTTAATTTGATCAAGCAGCGCGAAGCGAATAAATAATAGCTCTCCGCTTACGCGACTCGCGATAAAAGCAACGGAATTCTCCGTTGCGATAAATGCTACGCGATAAAAGTTCGCTTACGCTCACGTTTAAAAGCAATTTAACGCAAAGCTTTTAACGGACGAAGTCCTTTTAACGGGCAGAGCCCTTTTATCCTTCCGTTAGAAATGCTAAAGATGATTAGAAATACAGACCAAGCGTTGACCATCAAAACTGATTCCGTCATTATTGATCAGTTTAGCAATTTTTCTGGAACGAAAAAAATTATTCTAGCAAAAAATACCAAAACCTTCTACCTCATCATCTGAAATACCTCACAGCTTGACCTCCAATTCACGACCGCAGGGGAGGGCGCGGAACTGCATGTGTACGGACTTTTTTTCGCAGACGCACACAGAGAAACAAAAGTAAAAGTTGATTTTCACATACAGCACAGTCACACGCAAGCACAATTGCATTTGATTAGTTTTATTCAAGACGAAAGAAAAGTAGAGACAG
Source organism: candidate division SR1 bacterium (assembly GCA_026397395.1). Taxonomy (GTDB): domain Bacteria; phylum Patescibacteriota; class Gracilibacteria; order Absconditabacterales; family Absconditicoccaceae; genus CAJBLF01. The sequence continues at coordinate 24,530 of JAPLUV010000021.1, forward strand.
ATGGCGCTATTACTATTGCAAAAGATATTCAAAAAATTCAATCACATTTACTAGAAGAAAATATTATTCTTGGAAATAAAATCTCAATCAAAGCGAAACCTATTTTAAACATTTCCTCCAATGATGTGCAAGCGTCGCACGGAGCCAAGATAGAAAAAATTGATGCAGAAAAACTATTATATATGACCAGTAGAGGATTGACTCCTGAGCAAGCTCAAACACTGGTAGTAAATTGATATTTGAATCACATTACTGATCAACTGATTTCGTGAAATGGAGGTAAAGAAGAAAAAGCAATACGCACCATTTTGGAAAAAATCCAGCAACAGGTGTTCAGATAATAAAATACCGGGAGCCTTACAAATCCTCCCCCGACCCCTCCTTTATCAAGGAGGGGAGATGAGCGAGCAAAGTTCCTCCCTTGAGAAAGGGAGGCAAGGAGGGATTTGATGACATTTATTTCAAGCAAGACAATGGTTAAAGAAGTATCCTGTTGAGTAATCCCATTATATCAAACTCCTGACGGAGAATTTGAAGTATTGCTCGTCAAAAGTAAAATGGGTAGACATTGGAGTTTTCCCAAGGGGCATGTAGAAGAAGGAGAAAGCCGAATAGAAACTGCCAAAAGAGAATGTAAAGAAGAAACGGGATTGGAGTTTATTACGATAGATAGCAAAATATTTAGCGAGCAGCATAGCTTTCCTCGCAAAGAAGATATAGTAGAAAAACATGTTCATTATTTCATTGGCGTGACGGCGAATAATGAGGTGACGATAGAGACCAGAGAGATCAAAGATTATTGTCGATTACCATTATTAGAAGTAAAAAAACAACTCACGTTCTTTAGTGACAGACAGTTGTGGGACAATGTATTGAAATATTTATTAGGAAAATAACTATGCGCAAGATCAAAACATTAGTTTTCGTAAAAATATTTTTGCTCATCGGAGCAATGATTTTGGCGTGATTTCTGATTTTCGTAAATAAATCGCCTACGCCAGTAGAGGAGTCTACGATTATCATTATGGACGTGGGAAGTGATATGCTGACGCAGGATATTCTCACAACGACCGCCAATGATTTCATCACCAGACTTGATGCAGCGAAGAAAATAGTAACAAAAATTATTGCTGAATCCCCTCAGCGTTCCTTCGGCTTAATCACGTATGGATCACAGATTGACTACTTGATACCACCGACAACGGATTCTTGAACTTTACTTCAGTATGCAAGCAGCTTAGTGACTCGAATGAAGAATGAAGAAGTAAGAAGTAAGAATTTTGGTGTCTGGTCTACATGATTGATCGCGGCTTTACAAGGGAAAAATATTGTTGTTCTGTGAAATGTTGCTTTGCCTAAATCATTAGAAAAAAATGCCCAAATTATTCCACTTGCTACATATAAAAATTTCCAACCCGTTAACTCGTTAACCTTTGAACACGTGAACCTATCAACGAGTCAAACTCAATGGTTGATAATTATCTTATGCTTACTTGTAATTTTATCACTATAGTTTGCGTTCATATGGTATTTGTAACCTCTCAACTCTCAATAGGCGACCATAATAGGATACATTAGTTATTCTAACTCAATAAGATTCCGGCCGCAACGCTTGACGCCGGAATGACAACGATGGTGGTCGCCTTCAACTCTCAACAATACAAACTCAATTGCTTATCATTGTCCTGTGCTTGTTGGTTATTTTATCTTTGTAGTTTGTGTTTATGTTTGGTATGGCCTTGCCCAATCCTGCGGGATTGCAGTTTGATTTCTTGCTAAGAATGTTTGGCTTGCGGTTCATCGCTGGAATATTTTTGTTGATTGCGATTTACTGATTCTATTCTGTCAGAAGCTATCGCAAGCAAGAGCTCAGGAAAGAAGCTCATGCTCACGATACGGATCGCTTATCTAAACACATGCTGGCTCGCAAAATGCAAGGGGCCAATGACAAAGAGCTCGTGGAACTATTGGTTGCATATCTAGAGAAATTCCATACAAAAACAGGAGCTCATTCGCTTTCGAGTTTGCTTGCCTGAGCTAAGTTTTCTGATAATGAAATTGCGGAACTGAAAGTTGTTAATTACGGAAAGGGGAAATTATCAAATGAGTTGAAAGAAAAGATACTAAAAAGAATGAATATTGAATAAAAAAAATTCCGGGAGCTTCCTCAAACCTCCCGGCTCCCATCCGGTCGCCACCCTCCTTATCAGGAGGGACCTAAGTAGCCTATTGAAGTCCTCCCTGATAAGGGAGGGGGACCGCGCAACTGCGTGGTGGTAGGTTTGAACAGGCGTCCGGTTTGTCCGCGTCCCGAGAAACTTTATCCACTAAGCCACTTATCTATGCTTCTAGACATGGTCGATCAATATGATGCCGCGAAAGTCGATTTTTTGCGCGAAACACGAGAAAAAATCATCCGTCAGCTGGCCGTCCATCATGATCAGAAAAAGATTTTATCATTTTTGAATAAAGTCGGAATCGTAAATATAGATGACCACGAGAAAGTCGTCCATATCTGAGTGCCCAACGAGTTTGTCCTCACGCAGGTCAAGAAATTTTTTGCCAAGCCGATCAAGGACGCCGTCAATGAAGCCTATAATCCACAATATACGATCAAGTTCGTCATCTACGCGCCATTTAGCAATGGCAGTAATTTGCTGATTGATCTGAAAAAAGTCTTGAATGTGAAAGAAGCCAAGCAGCAAGAAGCCATGCAGGTCAAGAACGGCTTAAAATCTGAGCTCTCTGATTACTTCGGCATCTTGTTTGATCCCAAATTTCGCTTTGATACCTTCATCGTGGGCGCACACAATAATATCGCCTTCTCGGCTGCCAAAGCCGTCGCTGAGCATCCGGGCGAAGCCTACAATCCGCTCTTCCTCTATGGAAATGTCGGTCTAGGAAAGACGCACTTGATGCAAGCTATCGGCAATGAGATCATGAGCAAAGACGGCAAAGTCGTCGTGTATTTGCCTGCAAGTAAATTGATCGAAGAAATCGTCACGGCATTGAGAGCCAATAAATTAAATAATTTAGTCAAAAAATTTGATGAGGTAGATGCTTTGTTGATCGATGATATTCAGTTCCTCGCAGACAAGGATAAGACCCAAGAAATATTTCACAATATCTTCAATGACTTCCAGATGAAGAAAAAACAAATAATCTTGTCTTCTGATCGTCCACCCAAGGAACTCTTGCATATCGAGCCTAGACTCAAGTCACGTTTTGCTCTCGGATTGGTGGCTGATATCCAAGCGCCAGACTTCGAGACGAGAATAGCGATCTTACAATCCAAGCTGCAAGGCAAGGATGAAGATATGGATTTCTCATTCTTAGAACTCATAGCAAAGCATGTCAAAGACAATGTCAGAGAATTGGAATGAGCATTAAATATTTTACTCACGAGGAAGGCCGTGCAACATGCGGAGCTGACCATAGATGATGTGTATGCGTGCTTAAAGACGTTGGGGTATGCGGTCGTGGATGAAATAGGGAACAAGGAAATGGCAGTCAAGTCAAACACGAAGAGTCAGCAACATTTTTCTCATTTGGTAGAGATGGTGGCGCAGTATTACAATCTCAGTGTCAACGATCTCAAGTCCGAGTCCAGGAAGAAGGAGATTAGCAATGCGCGTCAGATCCTGATGCTAATCGCCAAGAGGAATTTTGGTCGGACCTTGGAGAAGATAGGGGATTACTTTGGTGGCAAGGGCCACGCAGCGGTGATTTATGCGATCAATAATATAGAGAAGAAGTGTAAGACCGATCAGGACATTATTAGAAAGTGGGACCCCATTAATTCACTTATTCTTCTTTGTAGTAATCGGTACTATCAGCAACTTTGAGACACTTTTTTAGAATTAATGACCGTTCATTAATTTGATTTTCATAAAATTCTCTAGTTTCTGGACTATGCATATAATCCATTTGAGCTTTAGCTAGTGTATACAAAAATAAGTTTAAATGTAATAAGAGTTCTTTATTCTGAGTAGCCTTCTCATATATCTTTGTAAAGAAAGGGTGGTCAGTATTAATACGAATTTCAGTATGTTTTCATCAAGGGAAAACATCATAAAATGGTCAATTTCTATGGCATTCATAAACAATCTTTCGGGGCATATCGAATTCCAATTGGAATCTATTCTCAATCTCGTTAATCATCTGGTCTCTTTCTTCTTTTGGAACCTCATCATTTTTCTTTATCTTATCAATCTTTTCATCTTTTTCCTTTCTTGCCTTTTCCTCCTTAGTCTTTTCCTCAGCAAGCTCTTTATTAGTGGGTTGGTACTTAACCTCCTTTAATTCTTTATTAACCGTAGCCATAATCATTTCAGCCATAGTCACATCATCGGGGATATTCTTTGTTTTTCATTCTTTAGCCTTAGAACCATAAATTTCTTTTATCTCAGCAAAAACATTCTTAAGATTAATATTCTTATTTATTTCTTCTTTTAGGTCCGAGTCTACAGAAAATCTTGATTTATTTTTTTGGACTCAGAAATATTTGTCCAAAACGATAGGAAAAATTATTTCTCACCTAAAATAGTTCATGCTATTATGTTTTTCATACATATCTAGAGTCAATGATCTTCAGATCTGGCGATTATGTCTTATAATGTAAAATCATTGGTTCGCCATATTAAATCACGTCTCTTTAATCCCACTTTCTCTAATTTTATCCATATCCATCATTGAGACTTTAATCATAATTTCTGCATCTTTTCCTGTTTCGGGGTCTATTATGCCAGGCATAACGATAGGCTCAATATCCCATTTCTCATCGCCCTTTCAGTATATATTTATATTTTTACAATTTTCTATAAGCATAAGAGGGTCTACGATACTAACTGGTTCATCGTTAACATAAATATTCACTCAATCTTTTATTATATATCTATATGTTTCTCATAAGTCATCGACAATATGTTTTGAGAGTGTATCTATCCTTTGTCGTTCTAGGTTATCACAATTTCTAAAAACTACAATAGTTCAATTATCTCAATCTAGTTTTATATGAGGCATCCCAATGATTTCATCTACATCAGTTGCACTGGGTAATAGACGGGTCTTCTTAATTTCTTCTATATCTAAATAAGATGAATATCGATTCTTACTATCGGCGTTTTTCGAATAAATCTCTGTTCTAAGTGATTGGCAACAGGCGGCAGAGGAAAGTCAAACTCAGAATCTGCCGATAGATCATCTCCCATTTGGGACTCTACCACCAAAGGATAATATTTTATTCATAAAAGCACTATCGATTCATTTGCCATTATCTTTCACGAAAATATCTATGTTTTGATTGTCATTTCTAACTATGCCTACATATATCTCGGTAGCACCTGCATCAAGACTATTATCAACCAACTCTTTTATTGCATCACGTGTAGTTAATCCATTGTTTCTTTCCCCGTCTAAAAATCAGACGATATCGATAATTTCCACACCACTCATAGGACATTTGGTTAAGATAATAAAGATTTGAATTCCTTTTCTATACCACAATAAGGACATCTATAGGGCAATCTTTTCGGAGCATTAGGATGTATCTTATTATTTAGTTTTCTTAATCTATGTCGCTCTCTACACTCCAATAAGAAAGCATCTATAATCGTCTCTGTTTTAATAAAAGCAAAATGGGTATATCTATTTACTCTGTTATGTTGGAGTAATCTTCTCTTAAGGAGAGTGTCTGATCTTCAAACATACAAGGCTCTAAATTCTCATTTATGAATAATTCATAAATAATATAATCATATGAACTTTTTTGGGATCTTTTCTTCAATAACATGCTTCATTAGAGGATATCGTTTCATTTTTTAATATAGAAATAATAGAGTATCGGAAACTTACTCATTTAAAAGAAAAAAACAAGTCATATTGATTTTATTAATTGTATGCTTATGCTGGATTTGCTTTATCTTCTGATACTTTATAATGATTGATATTGTGGCAGCTTATGATAGAAACATCAACCTATATGAAGATTTTAACAAGGAACTAATTAAATATATTAGGAACCTATTGGATGGTAAGATAAAAACACATTCCATAACAGGAAGGTGTAAGGAAAAAAATAGTTTTATGGGAAAAATTAGTAAAACTCCTGATAAATATAAGTCATTGTCTGATATGACTGATTTATCCTGAATAAGAATAACGGCTTTATTTGAGTCTGATGTTGATAAAATATCATCTATACTATCAAGAAATTTGATAGTCGATCATGATAATTCTATAGATAAGAGAACCTTGATAGATGCGGATAGATTCTGATATGCCTCGTTGCATCTCATAGTTTCTTTGCCAGAAAATTACGATAAGACGAAGTATCTAAAGTTCTCCTGAATGAAAGCAGAGATACAAATTCGCTCAATATTACAACACGCACGAGCGGAGATAGAACATGGCCTTGGATATAAGAATAATTTGAATGTGCCTTACGAGATGCGCCGTAGGTTCTCCAGGATTGCATCATTACTAGAAATAGCAGATGAAGAGTTTGATAAAATCAAACAAGATTTGCAAACATATTCATTAGATATAGATAAACATATAAAGGATAATTCTAAAAGTACACCACTAAACTTTATTTCATTAAAAGCGTTAATAAAGGGGAATCCTCTCATAAAAAAGGTAGATAAAGATATATCTAATTATTTTGGCTGAGACGTGAATTATAACGATATAGTTGTGATGAATAGAGAAATAGAAAGGTTTAAATTTTTTGGTATAAACAAGATAAAAATATTGCTCGGTTTATTAAAGGAGAATGAAAGGGGAATTATAAACATGGCAAAATGTTTATTACCAATAAAGAAGAAGAACAGAACCCCAGCGGGAATATCTCTATATTATTTATGATATGTTTTAGCAGCTAAAAAATGATCTATAGATTATATCATAGATTATATAGATAAGACATGAATAGTGGTTAGAGACTCTTCAATAGAGGAAAGAAGAATTTTCGCAAATAAAATATTACATGCATATAAATCACTCTAAAGATAGAGGTTGTTCTATTAAGATACATATTTTATCATCTTTATTCTGCCGATGAATGACTTATATGATAAAACCAATCCCAAGTCCATCCTACAATATGCAAGGAGACTTCTTCATAAGACGTTGAGAGATTTTGTAGAAACATCTACAATAGAGAAAATTGGAGATAGTCCTACCGGTAAATGATGATATTGAACAATACTTGAAGAATATTACTTCTGATATAAGCCTAACTCTAGCAAAAAGGCAGATTTCGAAGAGGCATGATTAGAATTAAAAAG
>JAPLUV010000021.1:31847-43881 GCA_026397395.1 candidate division SR1 bacterium
ATTTTATGGAAATTGTTGATGAAGAACGGGAAACATCTAGCTTCTTACAAAAAAATGAAAAACTTCTATTGTTTTTTTATCTTTGTGAGGAAGAAAAAATATTTCGAGACTATATTGTAGAGTACATTAATATTCGAAAGTTTCCACCAAAAGATTTACTTATGATTGAACATGATTGGCATACAATCCAAGATAAAATCAAAGCTTGAAGAGCTCATGAGCTTTCAGAATGAGATACATTTTATCTAGGTGCATGTACTAAAGGGAAAAAATGAGATAATTTAAGAAAACAAAAAGGTTCGCCAATATGCGCAAAACAAAGAGCATTTAGCTTAAAATCATCATATTTAAATACGATTATAGAGTCTTTTTCAAAACAAGAAGAAGAAAAGGAATCCATATTAAAGGATCCATCGATATTATCAAAAGAATCTTTCGAAGAATATATTAAAAATAAGTTTGCTGCTTATATATGACTATCTCCTCAGCAAATAACAGAAAAGTTATGAGTTCCATTGAATATTAAATCCAAAGGATATCTAGCTAAATTAGCTAGGCAGGTATTATGAATTAAATGAAATAAGATAGAGGAGTTCGAGAAAGCAAATGTCACAATGAAGGTAATGAGATTGCAGTTAAATGGAACGCCCAAGGAATCTATATCGTTTCCTGCTTTTAAATATAATGAAATAATAGAAGAGGATTGGGAAGACTCAGAGACACTACAAATGATGGATAAAAAATTCTTCTTTGTTATTTTCCAATATGATAAAGATGGAAATCTAACTTTAAAGAAAGTCATGTTCTGGAATATTCCATTCAAAGATTTAGATGATGATGTAAGAGCTGTGTTTAACGAAACAAAGGAAAGAATTTTAAACGGGAATATTAATCATCTCCCTAAAATATCTGAAAGCCTCGTCGCTCATATAAGACCGCACTGAAAAAATGCAAAGGATACCGTTGAAGCTCCTGACGGGAAAAAATATATGAAAAAGGCATTTTGGCTTAATGCCAAATATATAGCGAAACAAATACAATAATTATTTAAGCTTAGATACTGCTAGGTTTAAAGCATATAGTCATGCCAATACTCTGATTGGGAAATTAGATTTCCCGTTTATTATATTTTTATTATCAATAAGTACCTTATTAAATTTATTTTCAGGAAAGAATTTATCTAGCATCTCTTTTATATATTCCAATAGTTGATCAGGGTGGAAATGGCTAGAATTAGATAATAGACAATATCTTTCTTGCATCTCTTTTGAAGAAAAGAGGTTTTTTTTGAATGTAGTTTCTAATTCTTTAATGAATATTTGAAATTCTTTTTTCTCTCTCATCTTTTCTTCAATTACAGATTCTTTTATTTGTTTAGACTGGGCACTTTTTCAACTTCATCGATGAAGAGTGCTTTCCCATCTGTGTTTTCATTTTTCAAAATCAGAAGTTTTGTTTGACAATTCTACTCTCAGATTTGCGACTTTAAGATAAGGAATGTGTCTGGAATAGTTGGAATCTATTTTCTTAGGAGCTTGTTTCTTCGCATTTGTCTTTCTTCAGGTTAAATCAATACCAGCTTTAGTATCCTTATTTTTTATGAATTTAGGATTCTTTAGTCCTTCTTTCTTTAATATAGCTCATGCAAGTGCAGCAGACATGGGAGGACAAACCGCATTTCCAACTAATTTATATTTAGTAGATTCATTTCATCAAGTAAATTGATAATTTATTGGGAATCACATAAAACAAGAAATCTCCCTTATGGTTGGTAATCTATAACTTGTCCATTTCCCTTCTTTATTTTTGTCTGCTCAGAATATTATGGATTCTCTAGTAGATGCTGATTGTGTCGCAGTAACTGTTCTACAGGTCCTATTTGTTCTTTCAGGGAAATCCATTTTTCCCATAAAACCATGATCTTCCTTTAATCTTTTAGCTCTTTTCCAATCATGCTCACTTATTGTTGTATCATAGAAATGATCTGTTAATTGTAATTTTGGAATAGTAAATCAATATATTGGGTCAGTAATTTCATTAGTTCATTTTCAATCCAAAGGATTTTTAATGCAGTCCATAACTGTTTTTACGAGGACTTCTTTTCATTCATGTGTTTTCTCTGGTACAGGATAATCACCACAAACAAATCTTTTTCTATTTTGCGGAGCTCAATAATCAGAAGCTAACAATATATGTCTTTGTGGAATTTTTAATGATGGTCATTTTCATGGCAATCATAATTCCTCCCATGTATAAACGTCCTTCACATAATCTTTGGAGTTGGGTACATTTTCCATTATCCGATATTTTAGCGTCCCTTTCTTCTTTTTCCGAAGGACTATTCTAAGATATTGTTCTATAAGCTGTATTCATAGGCTCTTATCAGCCTTTCAAGCTTTATTTGAATAAGAAAATGATACGCATGGCGGAGATCAAACTATAATATCAGTATCGGGAATTATTTCATCAATTTTTTCTATGGTATTCAATTCCAATATATTCATATAAGTTGTTTTAACTCCTGGATGATTTAAATCATGTGTTTCTATTGCAGGTTTCCAATTATCTAGTCAAAAAGCAATTTTGAATCCTTTCTGTCTAAATCATTCGGAGAATCCTCATGCTCCACAAAAAAAATCAGCTACGGTTAATTGTTTTTCCATTTCTAGTTAAAATTAATCACGTAAAATACATAAAAACATGGTAAGCATAACAAATCTTTTATCGAATTCAATAGATAGTACACCTTTTATGTTCGACATTCTTGTGATCGTCAAAGATCTAATTGACAAATTATTATTAATAATAAATAAAAATAGAAACATGTGACTTTATAAAAGATTCCTTATTGAAAAAATAGGAGAGTTATATAATCTACGAATAGTAAATCATTTAATGGCAATCCATTCCAATGTCCCACTTTACCTGCCTCGGGCAGGCCTTACCTTCCCCCTTCTTTCCGCCGGAGGCGGATGGTGAACCCTTCGGGTGTTGAAATGTGGAAACGTTGAAAAGTTGAGAGGTGGAGGAGTAGTTAGCGAACTGCAAGGAGCCCAGCGGGGCACACACAGTCTGTAACCACCGCTAAAGCGGGGCCCGCCGCGGCGGGTAAACTCGCTACGCTCGAGTCTGTAAAGTCTGCAGGCTTTTTTTATTTGTCCTAGGTTTGTCCGTATTTTTCTAAAAAATTACGAATATAATCGGCCCAACCTGTGCAAAAATTGCACAACTTGCCGAAATTCGAGCCAGAAATGAGTTGTTGCAAAAAATGCAACAACTGCCAAGGACGCTAAGACCTACAAATTTATCTTCTAGTATATAAGAATGAAGCAAGAAGAGCAGAAAACAGGTGAAATTATTCTCTATCAGGCAAGCGACTGATCTACAGAGATTGATGTAAAGCTGGAGAAGGATAGCGTGTGGCTGAACGAGGCACAAATGTCTAAATTATTTCAAAGGGATAGAACAGTGATTAATAGACATATTAACACCATATTCAAAGAGGGGGAGTTGGATAAAGAAAGCAATGTGCATTTTTTGCACATTCCAAATTCAGACAAGCCAACTGCATTCTATAATCTCGATGTAATAATCTCAGTTGGATATAGAGTGAAATCCCTTAGAGGAACTCAATTTCGTATCCGAGCAACCAGCAAGCTCAAAGACTACCTCATCAAGGGCTACGCCCTCAATCACAAGAGACTAGAAGAGACGAAGCTCAATGAATTGGAACAAGTTGTCGCCTTGATCAAGAAAAATATGGAGCAGGGCGAGCTGTCACATAAAGAGCTCACTGGACTCTTGGAAGTGGCTACTCATTATACGCATTCACGAATTCTCTTGCAGAAATACGACGAGGGGACGCTGAGCCTGCCAGCTACACATACCGAGCTTACCGCAGAAATTACCTACCAAGAAGCCATCAAAGCTATCAATGATATGAGGACTAATTTGCTCTTTAGCCCATATGTGTCAGAAATGTTTGGTATCGAGAGAAATAATGCATTCAAGTGAATACTAGAAAGTATCTATCAAAAATTTGACGGACAAGAACTCTATCCCAGCATCGAAGAAAAAGCCGCTCATTTGCTCTTCTTTATCGTCAAAGATCATCCATTTATAGATGGGAACAAGAAGATTGGAGCCTTTCTCTTCCTTCGATTCCTCGCCAAAAATAATTGCCTCTATACGTCAGCCGGTACGAAGAAAATAGACGACCATACATTGGTAGCCATTACCTTATTAGTAGCCAGCTGTGAAAGCAGTCAGAAAGAAATGATGATTAAATTGATAGTAAATTTTATAGGTGCCAATAAAGAGTAATTGACATTTCCAAGGAGATATATATAAGAAATACATTCTAATTCTTAATTATTGCTGATGGAACCAATCAAACTCAAACAACAACTCAATGAAAGTGATGTGATGCGGATCTTAGTTGCCGTCAATAAAGTAAAAAAAATTAGTCAGGATCAGATGAGAGATGTCTTTGCTGCATCGCCAAATTATTTACCACCTGTAGTAGCGAGAGTAAATCTTTTTCTACAAAAGATGGCATATGTGATCAAGATGCACAAACTACAAACTGGTTGTGAAAGCCCTAGATTTGTAGCAAGTCATCCAGAAGACTATCAAGCAATGCAATCGTATTTTTTCAAAGAAGGAGCTAAAGATAAATCATGAGATGATATAGTAGAGCTTAATTGTTTATACGATGCTATCGGCAGATTTTGTATCAGTACAGATAAATTTTTCAAAAGCATCACAGGAACTCCTGGTGAGACAAATGAGGAAATAATCCAGAATCTCTTGGCAACGATAGACCAAGAAATGGCAGACTACTTGGAAGATCTCGTGGCAACAAATAGATATGCACTTCGATTTTTTAGAAAGTTATTAGAAAAAAATGCAACCTACTTGCCAGAGGGCATTGATGCAGATGAAGTATTGAGATATATCAAAATATTTATTTATGATGATGAGTTGAATAGATAAGAATAGCGAGTAATCCACTTGCACCAATCACCTAGAAATATATATTGGCTGCATGAAACCATATCGCCCACTCGACGAAATCCTGGAAATCTTCCAGATCAAGCTCGCTACCGCCAAAGCTGTCCTCAAGAAGCATAGGGTAGATACTTTCTCTAATAAAGGAAAATTGATGATCCATGCGAAGGATTTTTATAAGGCATATACCAAATCGTTCAATCCATCACTTTTTGAGTTCGCGGAACAGAAACCCTCCGTAGACAATGGAACATCCGCCGTGGCGGAGCAAGCCAAGCCCACCACAAATTCAGATATTTTTCAGAAACTTTTTGGATCTAGTTATCAGGCAAAGAAGCCGAGCAAGTCAAGAGAGGAGAGCCTATGGCAAGCGAATACGTTTTAATCTTTCACATCTATCATGGACAAAACAATGTTTATGAAAATCTTCCAAGTGCTGACGACTATCGTTGGGATCGTAATGTCGATAGGCTATTTCCCTCAGGCATATAAGCTCTACAAAACCAAATCTGCAGAAAATATTTCCATCTTATCGTTTTGTATCTTTGCCGCAGGCACATTCATTTGGACTTTATATGGCATCTTGATTGGTGATCGAGTGCTTATCTTGAGTTTCGTTGTCTGAGTGGTTGGATCACGACTGGTGCTTTGACTTGCTATTACATATAAGAAGAAAAAATATCAAAAAAAATAAACCTGATTTCTTTCACGAAAGAACCACAAAAAACTGCGTGGTTTTTTTTCGTCGTAAAATTTTCCTATCACGTGAAACTTAACTTTACATATTATGAAAAATATATATTGATTTTTCTAGGCAAATACCTATAATAATTACATAGTAACCAATTTAATTCATAAAGCCGTGAAACAAAAATTATTTTTAGTAACCCTTATTCTTTTGGGCGTAAGCCTCTTGATGAGCGCATGCAAAAAAGACGAAACCTCTACACCGGAACCAACGAAAAAAGCCATTCCGAGCAGTTCATCAAATATCTCTCTCGTAAACTTTACGATAGGCACGATGAAACTACTCAATGAAGGCAACGATGGCTATACATCCGATGGTCAACAGCTAATAGCCAATGGCTATGTAATCAACGGAACGGAAAGTGGTGGAATAGGAAACACCTACGCTGTCAAAACCAGCAATGGTGAAGTATTGCTACGCTGGCGTGCGAACCTGTTCGCCGAGTTTATCGTCAATACTGGATGGACTGGCATGACAGAACAAGGCGTAAAGCTGGGTGATTTGCTTGCATCCGTGCAGGCTAAATACCCAACACTGGTGCTTTTGGCACCGTATAGCGATGTCTATGAGATCCCAACCACAGGAAAGATCCATGTACACATGGAATTCTCCTTGACTACTACAGCGTTGGAATACATAGATGTCACGTATATACCGTAAAATCCTTTTGCGAGAGGAATCCTCATCGCACAATAAAATCCCTTAGAGTTATGTTCCGAGGGATTTTTGGTTACTGAAAATTTGCTATTTACAAAAAATAGGTTATAATATATATGAAACATCCAAACGGAGCTGCATAAGCTAACTGGAGGTTTCAGTCCTCTAAGGCTTGCCTCAGGGGATTTCTTTTAATTTAGAAATTGAAAGGAATTGAGAATTTTCTGGATATAAGGCTTATCATAACTTCATACGGAAACAGTATAGATAATATTATTCTCTACAAAACAAAGATCTCACTGACTTCGTTTTCTCTGCATAAAAGAAGAATCAGAAATCGTTATATAAATTGGTTTTCATTGTATCATGATTTTGGTTGTTTTCTTTGCTAATACTCATTCATCATATTTTCATTGAGTACATTTTGCTTGATCATTAATATCTTTTCTCCAACCAACAACAGGCTCAACGAAAACTTTAAAGTATCATTGAAACCATGCAGCTGGAGTAAAATCTTTTGAAAAATCTAACCTAAAGATTTCGTATGATTGATATTCATTCGTCCAAACGAGTAAATTTTTGGGTATGGTAATGTGAAATAGATGTTTATATACTAAACTATGTCATGTTAAGATAACAGTATAGGATTCACCTGAAAGAATAGCTCATGAGACGACATTCCCAGTAAGTGCTGTTGGTAAAATATCATTTTGTGTTCATGAAGAAGTGTCAGAAATTGAACTATTATTTTGTAATCATGAAGATACGAGGGAAGGCGAAACGGTGTTGCTTTTATTACATCAATGCAATACTATTGCGCTTAATATTATGGTAATGATGAGGAATTTTTTCATAGTGCTAATAGTATGAGATAAAAAAAGCATAGGAAAGAAAATATCATCCCTATGCTTATTACAGTTTTACCTAAGAAAAACAATAATCATTTTTTACTGAGCATTGAAGGTAAATTTAGTCTTTGCATTACAACCACTAGTTGCATTATACAATGCACAGTGTGCATGAGGCGCAGTAGATGTGCCACCAGTCATCCCAATATTTCCTATCGCGGTGACTCCTGCTCGTACACAGGCACCAAAACCAACCGATGGAGCATATTTCAAATGAGCTACGCGGAAAACATAAAATTGTCCATCAGAACCTTCTTGCTGAATATCAACAGCATTTCCATATCCACTATTATGATTTTGAGGAGAATCGGTAAACACTTTAACTACAGTTCCATCCAATGGAGAACGAACAGTTGCACCATCATCTGCATAAGCGCTAGAGCAATTTTTATTCCAATCTATTGCATAAGAATCATCAGCACCGCAAGAGAAATAACAATGTTGATTCGCTACATTCCAAGCGTTTCCACAACCACCAATTTCATTGGCAGCTATCCAACCGAGTCTATTTCCCCAACTCGATCCATCAGCTCCGAAGGGCCAAGTGATTGCACTGGTGCCAGAAGAAGAAAAGACGTTGTTCGTATTGCAAAGAGGATAATTAGTACCACTAATATTAGCTTTATTAGACGTATATACATAACGATAATCGTACCACCCATTAATAGTAATTTTGGTGGAGAGCGTCCAATTAGTGCCAACGCGGACCATAGGTAAATAAGTAATGGCGCCAGTTACTCTTTCATACAGTTTTACGGAGAGCGGAAGTGCGCCTCCAATATCAGCTACTTTGAAATTGTAATACGTAGAATTTGGTTTGCCAAATTTGGGACTAACAACAAATTCTGTAAGAGCAGCTTTCAGCTGGGGATTCCCAGCGTCGGAATTCACCATAGCTCCTTGCGAAGCGGGTGCAGAAGGATTCGTGTTCTGATCTTTTTGGCAAGAAGCCAAGGCAAACAACAGAACGATGGCCAGCAAAATGAAAAATTTTGTTTTCATGTTTTTTTTTGTTTTTTAATTTGTTTATATTTTTTTTATGGCTCGAGATTTTTTCAAACCGCGGGGAGTATAATCGATAAAAATTAGAAAAAAAAGGACAAAAGTAGGACAAAATTCCCACCCGGGTGGCAATCGCTGGAAAGTGGCTACTGGAGTGTAATTAAATCAATTTCCACCCGGGTGGCTAAGTGATCAGATAAAAAAAAACCACCGCTAAAGCGGGGCAGGCGGACAAAAGTAGGACAAATTATTTTACTCCCCCTAACCCCCTCTAAAATAGAGGGAGAATCTAGGGATTAAGCCAAAGTTATCGCCATTGATTTTTTTCAGTAAATATGTATAGTCATGAAACGAAAATAGTACTAATCTGAAAATAAAAAGGAGAAATTTTTATGGCAAAAAAGAAAAAACAGCCAAAGCCGGCACAATACAAGAAGATAAGAGTGGTATTGACAGAAACAGGAGGAATATTTTGTATCCCCAATCAAGAAGAAATGCCCTTTCTCTTACAGGGGCAAAGAATCAAACAAAATTTTTTCTATGATTTACCTCATGGATTAGATGATTTTCTTCGTCGATATCCTGAAGACGCAAAATTATTCCACAAAGGTTTCGCTTGGTGGATTATTTGTAGACTTGATCGAATGGAAAAGGAAAGGGTAAATGATTATGGCAAACTCAAGAGAAAAATTCATGAGTTTAATCAAAAACTATTCCGTGCTATACGCAGCTTAGTCTGTAGAATAGCTGAGCTTATCAGTGATATTCGGCAACCACTTTCGTTGGAAGAGAAAGGAGCAAGGAAAAATCAGAAAGAGAGTAATCTAGTATTGATACCTGTACTTTCAAAACCAAAACCAACGTAGCATGACAAACGTCATCGGCACGTACCTTAGTTTATTAGTATGTAATAGTATGTAAAGCAGCCTGGTTTATGACCAGGCTTTGCCATATAAAGAAAAAAATCTAATTCTATTTTAATATGCTTATTAGCATCCGAAATCAAGCCAACCGTAATCAAACCAACCGTTTCGTAGCCGGGAAGGTAGTAATGACTGACACAGGGCAGCAATAGGTTTATAATAACTTAAAATAAATGATCTGCCGTTAGGCTGGACTGGAAAGACCGCGTGGACTAAGCAAGCCACGGCCGAGCCAACGTGTGTGCCGGTGAGGCCTAGCCTTTTTTGCCTACTTTTTTTGGCAATGAAAAAAAGTAGGTCCTACGGAAACAAAAATCAGACGAGTTTTGAAAATTATATAATTAAGATTCCGGCCGCAAACTTCACCACGGAGTACTCCGCGGCAGGCTACCGGAATGACAATGCATGTGATTACGCTCACCAAGCGGCGCTATTGAGGATATCGCCTGCGCTTGCCTGATCTTCATTCGTTTGAAATTCTGGAGAAAATTTATTCATATTACTTCAGATAGATTCTTTCTTTTCTAAACTCGTAACAAAGACTTCTAAATCGTGCAGTTGTATTTCCCCATTTTTACTAAACTTTTGAAAAAATGCTAAGCTAGAATCTATTGCTGATCATTCTTTTTTCATGCCGGTAAGGAGACTTTGCCATGATGGTTCCAATCGTGAATGCTCTTGCTGTGCACGAATGGGATCCAATCTTGTGAGTAAGTTTCTAAAGTTTCTCAATTCAAATGATTTCATATGCTCGGTACTTTTGTCTCGAATCTGCATCAGTGACCAAGCATTTCTTTCTGAAACGCTGTCGATGGTGTTGTTCTCATTCAAGCGAGCCAAGACGTTGTCAGGAACAAATGCATGATGCAAAGTCTGTGTGGTTATGTTTTTTTCTACATCTCTTTCGACACGAGATTTGATCAATGCTTCTTGCGTATAATTTTTTAATAAGGTATCGCTGACTTTTTGTTGTAAGGAGTTTGTTAGATCTTCTCGACTAGTAGAGTTTTCCAGTAATTTGGGAAATTGTTCTTCAGAGACACGTTGTGCCTGATCGCTGAGCATGCTGATCGTCGGCAATTTGACGCCAAGTTCTCTCTTGCCTCATCATTTCACGCCCAGAGCAAACTCATTGTTCTCTTTATTATAATGTAAATAATCCTCTGACTTCAATTGTGCGTCTGGATTATTTAAATTGTAATAAAAACTCACTTGGTTGCCCTTGATATGTCCATTGATACAGAGCACATCATCTCATTGCTCATTGTATTGTTTTTGTCACTTCTGCATACTAAACCCGCTGGTATCCGTCTTGATATCAAAATCCTTTGCAAAGTTATCTTCATTGATTGTCGTCGTATCAAAGTATTTGGATAGTCCGGAAATCGGTGCGGCGCTGGTACTATATTTGACGCTAGCTTGTATGGCTTGGGGCAGTGCTGCTTTGATCTTGGCAATAGCTTCCGTATATTCTTTGTAGGCGGCTATGCTTTCTTTGTCGGGAACAGATTTCTTGTCTACTACGTTCTTGTAGGACAAAATAATTTTCTGATTTTGGATCACATGTGCTTTGATATTTGGGTCGGGAATAAACTTCACATAGGTCTCGAATTCTTTCTTCACGTCTTTGATTTCTGGGAGTGGAGGAGCGGTAATGGAATCTAATCTAGGCGAAGTAGTTGCAAAGTTTTTTAAATCCGGATTCTCTTCTACAACCTTAGTGGCTTGTGTAGGCGAACGCATAGCATCGAGCGTAGTCGTATCTCATAATTTCTCTCTCAATTCCTTGAAGTCCGTCAAGAATCACACATCATTATTTTTTCTCAGCTCTCATTCATATTTTTGTTGCATAATCAAGAACTTCGTATATTCTTCTGCGCTCTTACCATTCGCTTCAAGCTGTGCTTTCGTATTAGGATTGATCTTGCTCACTTGAGCGGCAATTTCTGCCGCACTTGGCTCAGGATATTTCCCCTTATCAAGCTTCGCATAAGAATCAGCAGTCTTGTTCCAAGCCTCCAAAATTTTTTCATTATCAGATTTGGTATTAATAGCATCTGTCTTAATGTTTTCTTTATTCTCTTTTACAACTACATTAGTTTTTACTTCATTTTGCGTCGTAGTTATTTGATTTTTTTTAAGATCTACTACAGGAGTCCCCATAAACGCATCAATGTCTCCAATAAGAAATTTTACAGGATCAGATTCTGTATTTATAAGTTTGGTTATGCTCCATTCATCCAATCCATTTACATAATCATTGATAGGTTGAGAGAAATTTTTTTGTGCTGCTGCAAAAATAGGTTTCGCTTTATCTAGGGTCGCTTTATCTGTAATTTTGGACTCCAAAATCTGATCGAGGTTTTTGACTGCTTCAACTCATGTTTTGGGAGGCTCTATATTTTTTGTTTCTATCTTGTCTACCATAAGGGAATAGGAGAATAAATTATTGCTTAGCAGCTGCCGCAAGTAAGGCGAGATGAGGGAATATTTTCTGCTGATGTTTGGTATACATGGCTTCGGTTTCTAGTACTAATGCTTTGATATTTGGATTGTGAACAACTTGATCAACAGTAAAGGTACTTATGATTCATTCTATTTTTTTATTTAAGCCTATAATATCTTGATTTAAGGAGTTAATATCTTCATCTAAGGATTTAATATCTTTTTTTTGCATATCTAATTCTTTATTTAATTCATCCAATACCTGATTTAGTCTCTGCGAATATCTCATAAACCAATGATTATACTCACGATTAAAATTAAATAAAAATGACGACTCGCGG
>JAPLUV010000025.1:0-12894 GCA_026397395.1 candidate division SR1 bacterium
ACGCTAGCAATAGTAATTACTCTACCTACTGCAGTGCTTAGATCAACAGTTGTTGGTGATCCATCTTTGTCTTCTGCTGTGTAGTTAACTGGGTCAGCTTCAAAGAAGAAAGATGATGTTGCTGTAGATTTTGTGATACCAACAGCTAATGATACTTCCTTTTCTGCGTTAGCAGCAACGTTTATGTTCATACCATTGAATGTAAGCTTTCCAGCAGCGATAGTTGCACTTGCAGTTCCATCAGCCCAAGTCAATGTTGCTGACTTGATAGTTGTGTCTGTCAATGCTGCGTTACCAGAGAAGTTCAATTCTTTTAGGTTGATTAATGATGCAGAACCTGCCTTGATTTTGAATCTCAAGACTTCTACTGCGTCTGTACCAGCAACGAATGTTCTAGGTGCCAAGCTAACGTTTGTTACTGTAGCGCTAGAAGCAATTCCTTGTATTTGTCTCCAATCTAATGATGTTGGAGATACATCTGTTACTGTAACATCATTTTCCATTTCTTGGATTGTAGTTGCAACAGGAGTTGCAGCCTTCCATGACATGTCAACTTTGTATGAACTTACAGCCACATCTTTAGTGTCTACAAGAACTGTAAGTGTTGTTTTACCAGCTGGTAATGGAATATCGATACTAGTATCTGAATATCCAGAAAGTCCTGCGTAGGTAAGTTCATAACTTGATCCGTTATTTACTTTTACTCTAAGATTTTCAAGGATTGTAGAGGCAGCTACTGTAGTACCATCACTTCCTGCTGTAGAAACTCTTACTTTCAAACCAAATGATTTTAAGTTCAATGTCTTTCCTGCATTGTTATTCAATTCCATTTGTCCGAGAACAACGTCTTTCTTATTTTTAAGAAGGTCTGTAGAAGTTGGGTTGATTCTGTTAAGAGTCACCTTTCCTGCAGAAACTGATTTTGATGTGAAGGACAATGTATCATTTGATGAATTTATCAAATAGATATTAGCACCTTGATTGTAAGTACTGTCTGTTGCTACGATATCCATCTTCTTTTCGATAGAGAACTGTATTGTTTTACCAGCAGCTCCGTTTACGTTAGCAGTAACAGCAAACTTAGGTGTTTTGTTCTTTAGTATTTCAAAATTTACATTGTTGAATGTAAGATATTTACCATTCAAAGCAGTAGCAGTTGCAATTTCAGTTCCATCTGCCAATAATTTGAAGTTAGATAAATTTGTGTTTACATCAGAATCTCCGATTTGTTTGAACATCATAGATTTCAATGTAATTGATTTGTTGTTGTTAGCATTCTCGATTTGGAATTTGAACATTTCTGCGTTTACTTGTCCTACCTTAGGATCAGCTACAGAACTGTATTGAGTCAAAGTTCCTATTGCAACATCTGCTGCAGCAACCTTGAATGTTTCAGAAGTCAAATTAGATGCTAATGATACATCTTGTGCTGATGAAGCAACACTCTTCAAAGTAATGTTGAATGTCTTACCAACATTTCCTGCTGAAGCTTCAACGATTGTATTAACCGCTAATTTAAGTGTTTCACCTGCTTTCATTTGATATCCATTAGTGATATTCAATGTAACTTCGTCTGTTGTAGAGTTGAAAGTAGAATTCTTAGAAATTCTAGCTCCGTCAGCAAATAATGCAGCAGATAAGATTGCATCGCTAGCTCCGAAACCTGCTCTCTTCAAAACAACTGAGTCTAATCTAACATCCTTGTCTGCAGTCAATTTGTATACTACAGTCTTGAAAGATGGGATTGATCCAGGAATTTCAGCAGCAGCTGGACTAGATGAATCTAGAGACACATTAAGTGCTCCATTCTTAGTCTCAGTAACAGCAGCACATTCAGCTGGGCAAGTGCTCAAGCCTAATGAACATGACAATGTGTTTTCTGGAGTGTCACAGATAGCTGGGTTTGTTCCACCTTCTGCAGCTCTCTGCATCATAAGCATTACATACCCTCTAACTTCTGGAGCGTTTGGAGTATCTGTTTTTGTCATAACTCCTGCATCCTTAAGAGCAGCCAAGTGGTCTGCATAATATGGATCTCCTCCGTCATTAGCTGCACCGTTCAAGACTCTATCCAATACTGTACCGAATTGAGCTCTTGTTACGACACCATTTGGGTTGAAAGCAGTGATGCCTTGACCCATAAGTCCCATTTGGCAAGCTTCTGTAATGTAACCTTGCATTTCTTCTGTTTGATTTGCAACGTCAGTAAAGTGACAAGCCAATGAAGTATCAGCAGTCATTCCCTTTACTTCTTTAGCGTAGTTTACCATCATTTTTGCCATGTTAGATCTAATAAGAGATCCAAACATATTAGCGTTATCAATTGAAGATTGTGTAGTTGCGCCTATTCCGTAAGCGTAATCATACGCACCTTGCAATTCTTCACTGTACGTGGTAGCACCAAGTACTGCCGTTGGTACAGTAGAAGCTATCATCATTACTGATGCAGCTACTGCGAACAATTTTTTAAAATTTTTCATGTGTACATATAAAGTAAAATGTAAAAAGCATATCCCTGGACGAAATATTTCCATATTCGCTTGGATATGTCACGGATAGTGTCGCTAACTTTTTACTCTCCCCGTGTTCTTCTGTGCTCCCACTTCGAAAAGGGGATGCGATGAAGCGCGAGGGGATCTTAGAAAGTAGCTTACTGACCGCGGTTTTACGGATGTCTACAAACATCGCTCTGTGTCTCCACACAGTAACGTTAGTTCGACATTATCAATCTAGACACGTATTGCAAGACATTTTTAGACAAACTAGACACCTAATAGGTGCTAACGTCTTGCCAAAGCTACAAAAATACTGACAACCGTCTGAGCATCGGCTCTACAACTGGTTTTGTCAGGTATTATCGTGTGTTTGTTGCGTGCATATATGGCTGATAATGACCCCATCCATCTATGTCAGCTTACGACAGAGTAGTCATTTTGTGACAACTATTTGTTATCTTTATTAGTAGGGTTGATTTTAATATATCTTGAGAACTAGTATTATGTATCGAAATAGGTGTCTATAGAATGAGTTGCTATATTAAGAAAAATATATTTAGTAATTAATATATACTTAAGCTCCCGGGTGCAACTGACAATAATTATCCTCTAACCAGGCTTTTTAGCAGCACCCGGGAGCAAAAGTATCCGGAGAGTATCTTTTCTGATCTCTTTCCACCCGGGTGGCTACATAGATTTATCAGCTTATTGTCTATACTTATATTACTTTGCACCCGGGTGAGGAGTGGCGACTTGTTTCCAAGCAAACCAAGTCAAGAATCATAGCAAGAGCACTCGTTTCACCCAGCCATCCGCTGAAAGAAACAATCCAAACGTGGAAAAGATTTCAGATACCTTATATATGTAGAGGATAAGAATTTTTTCTATAAATAATATTCGTTGTCGATGCAGGAGTTGAAAAAGGAAGACACTGATAAATCCATAGATCATGACGAAAGGAACAATGGGAAGTACAAATAAGTTGCCGATGATAGACAAGAGATTGAGTTGTCCCATAAAGAAAATAATAATCGGAAATACGCCCATCGTAGCACCAATACTCGGCTCTAAATTCTCCCCCCGACTTTTCGTCATCCCGGGGTTAAGTTTTGCGGCCGGGATCTTGTCGGGACTGAATCCACTTTTTCTATTTTTATAACTTTCTTTCTCTCCGATATATAAATAATTCCAATTACCGCAGCGAAGCTCATCAAAAATCATACATCATAGACAAGATAATAGGGATTAATAATCAGCATTATGATAAATGCCATAGATAATAAACGCCAGATGGGAATTTCCTTTCCTCGGAATAATGCAAGCATGGAAAGTCCTCCCGTAATGACCGCGCGGAAGACGCTGGAATCTAATCCACAAAGTAATGCATAGAAAATTATTGCGAGTAAAATGATTCATGTCCTTATATAGAAGGGAAGAAAAAATAACACGAGTCAGAGGAAAACCGTGATCATTACCAAATTTCATCAACTCACCGCGATGAGATGCACTAGTCATGAACTGATGAAATTTTGATACTCATCTGCGGGGATCATCGATCTATCCCCTATCAACATTCAGAGAATTAATCAAGCAACTTTTTCTTTGCCGTACAAAAAAATAATTTTTTGCTGAAGATTTTTCTTGGTTTGACTGATCCGTCACGCTTGGTTGTAGGCAATGATGGTCGAATTGCTTTCGTAAATCAGTCATTGAAGTCCTTTCATTTTGAGTCGTTTTGGATAATCGAAGGAGAGAAAACTTTGATCTTGTTTGTCCTCCTTTCCAAAGGGCGCGACCGTAGGAAGTCCCGCCGAGGCGGGAGAGGATTTAAAAAACTTGAGCGACCGTAGGTTGCGAGTATTATTTGGAATGATGTTTCCCATGTTGCCGACCAAAAATAGTTCTTCACCAATGTCGTGTTCTTTTTTACTCTGGAGTAAATAAGATGTTGTCGATGTCGTAAAGATATATTTTCATGCGGTGGAAGTATCTTGAATAATGCCCGTGCCAATAAATGATTTATAATCTTTGCCTCCTTTGCTAAAGGAGGTGGCGAGTGTAGACGAGCCGGAGGATTTTACCGTGTCCAAATTATTTCGTAAAAAACTTCACAGACTTAGTGCAAATGCGATGATTACGATTAAAAATATTTTCTTGTTTGGAAACTTTTTACAGTAGTAAAATATTCACAAGCTAATTACTATTACAACAAATACAATTCCTCCAATCCAGATACTTTCTCGTACAGTGAGAATAAAAATAAATAAAGCAAAAAATATAATAAACATAACAAAAGAAAAAAAATAAAAAAAAGAAAAAATGTCCTCCTTTTTAAAGGAGGGGGTACCCTTTAGGGTGGAGGATTTTATTTATCAATCCAAGTTCTTCTGCCCTTTCTTCTATTTGACTATTCAAATCTATCAATACTCAATCTAATTGATAATAGATTTGATTGTTTGTATATCTGATTATTTTTATTCAAAACTTTTTTAAATAATTAGTTCTTTGATCATCATATCCTCATTGTCAATTATGACTTTCTCCATCGATTTCTATTCATAATTTCAATTTATCGCAATAAAAGTCTAAGATATAGTTTCATAACAACTTCTGTCTCAAAAATCTATATCCTGTTGTATCTTTTCTTAATCATAGATTTCGCATCTTTCATTCTGCTTCTGTCATAAAATATTGATGTCTGTTTGTTCTCGCATATTCTTTGTTTTTATGATTGTATGGGATAATCATGGCAATGAAAAAAAATGTAAACCATATTGGTCTTTGTTAAAAATCCCCCGTCCGCAACGCGGACACCTCCCCCTTTGCAAAGGGGGACAAATAATTCGGAATAATTTATTTCAATATAAGTTTTTCAATTTTCTCTGCATAGGGGATGGCCTCAAATGTTTTCCTATACAATTTTAATGGCAAGAGAAAATGCAGTCTACAACCAATTCCTCAGTCGCATATGACAAACATATTCAAAATTTGATTAATGTTGTGTTCTGTCCAATTGTAGTAAATAAGATCTGGAATATCATGTTTCAAACTTTTGTATTGTTTTGCATCATCCAACATATCGCAGGGAAAAAATATTTTTTGATGGAGTGGATATTGTTTGCAAAAAGCGAGAATTTTTTCTCTGTTTGCTGGAGTATTTTCTTGTCCGTTGACGTTAATCAATATACATTTTGCATGTTGGATAGATTCACCGATTCCTTCTTCGAAAGCCTGATGGATAGTGTCTACTGCAAAATCTTGATGAAGCATTATTTTATTTTCAACTTGTTGTCATTCTGAACGAAGTGAAGAATCTCAGTGTTTACTTATACTCTTCGTTTTACTCAGAGAGACATAATTTTCCACTATTTTGAATGATATATTGTCTCTGACAATAATTTTCTGTGCCTTGCGGAAAAGTCGTTTGTAGAGAAATTTCGTGCGTGGTTTGTGTGGCGTAGCTATACCTCATAACAAAACAAACTGACCTTTTCTCACGTTACGTCCGAATAATAACGGAATGTTTCGTCCATCGTGGGGGAATTTTCTTTCGTCGGTCAATACTTCTCCACCTCAGAAAAATTTGAAGATCTTTTTGTATTTTCCCATTCCGAGAAAGTCTATAATATGTGTTTTCCATTTGTGTTTGTGTTGTTTGCTTTGGATGAATATAATTTTATCTTGATAGGAATGATAATCTGTAGTTTTGAGATGAGCATTTTTACTTACTCGATGATGCATCCACTGAGGATCCTCTACTTCTACTAATAATTTTTCGAGTGTGTAGTTAGCAAAGATCCATTTGATGATTCAGAAAAAGAGTAATTCATCACCAAAGTTTTTGTAACCATAATATCATCTCAAATATCAATCCATTTTGTCCTAACAAATAAATGTATATTTGTTTTGTAATTACCTTATAGATAATATCAAGCTGAAAACTATTTTATAATTTCCACCCGGGTGGCGATTGTTCAAGATCGGCTCATTGACCGTGATTATATCAATTTCCACCCGGGTGAGAAGTTATTTATTCAGCAGGAGCTGCTTTGGGTGCTTCTTTTAATTTTTTGATAAATCAAGCGAGTAATTTGGTCACATCAAGTGATGCATCAATTAATTTGTGGTGAGTTGTATTGTCGATCAGACCAAGTTCGACGGAAAGATGGAGCATAGATCTACATGAGCCACAGATTCATTTTGCTAGATATAAATTGTCGATCAAATCTTTTCTTGTTGGTTTCTCATAAGCTTCTGCGATGGTATTCATGATGGAAATACAATTATTTGTCATCATATTTTTAATGAGTTCATCATTGGATGAATGAAACGCAGCGATTGCTTCGATAGTTAATGTTCTGGCCTTCTGCCAAACGATAAGATTTTCTATAGATTCAAATTTCATGATTTAGATTTGTAAAAAAGTAAAAAAGATTATTTCCACCCGGTGAGGATTGATGTAATTAATGGTAATGAGCCACTTTTTTGCATTTACCACCCGGGTGGTAAATTGTAATAGTAGCTACTAAATTTCATTTAAAAGAACTTGTCAGAATTTTTTTGCCCAGTATCATGGAGAAAATGTTTCCATGACATGAAGTTGAGCGGAAAGGTCATACACGGAGACTGCACCGTGAGAAGTTGGGACGTTGACCAGCCCAGCAGAAATATTTTTTTTGGCTGCCCGGAGTAAAGTAAAATAAGGATAGACCTGACTTTGATAAAAAACATTTCACCAGTTTTGCTGAAGATAGGGTTGGAGGATGTTGATAAAACTTTCATAGAGTTTATTTTCTTTCTCTGTCTTGATGGCCGTCTTGCCACTCGGAATAGTATTGCAGTCAATTTGAAGATTACCGTAAAAGGCACACATCGTGTTGCCGATTTTTTTGAGGGCGACGGAACTAACTAGAGACTGCTCTGCTGAGCTTAAAACGAAATCTCTTTTCCCGTCGGCATAGATTGTCTCCCCTTCTTTGGGTTGTGGGTAACAGATCGTATCGAATGTTCTGGTCTGAAAAACTAAACTCACACAGGCTGCCTTGTTGGGAAAACTGAAACTTCACGACAGAATGGTTTCTTCTCCGATCGGTATTTGGTCACGAATGACTTTTTTCTTTCCATTGATAAGGAATGAAAATCCCGTCATCCCAAAATTATTACCACTCTGAACTCTTCACTCTACACTCTGCACTATGAAAGAAATCATCTCATGGTCATCTTTTCCCTTGGAGTTAGGAATTATCCAGAGTATTTTGGCTTGCCATCAGGAGAGAAATTCTTCTCAGCTCAATAGATCGCCCGAAAGTATATTCTCTCCAGTCAGCTCTTTTTTTTCTTCTTCTGGGATGTAGGAATATGAATCGACTAAAATTTCCTTGTTCCATAATTGGACGATATTTGGAATTCCATTTTTGCTGGAATTTGGAAAACTGAAACTTGCCTGGAGGGTCAATGTGTCAGAATTGGAAATATTTCATCGAAGATATCTTTTTTTTGTATTAATCATTAGATACCAACCCTTTGAAAAGTCAACCATCCCAGAAAGTGAAGATGCCCTGAAGGTAATTTTTTCATTATTTGTGTCTGACCCGGGTGGATCATAATCGACATTTTCTATCGAAATACTCTTCCACATATATTCAGGAAGTATTATCCCAGAATCCACTGGAGCGATCACGCCGGTGACATCATTTCCTGTGACTTGACTTCCTGAACTACTTATGGCATTTGTTGTCACTGGCTTTTCACAAATGATTTTATATCAGGTAGTACCTGGGAAGTACCTTAAATATTTCTCATCAAATCATGGCGAAAATCGGCCTCTTGTATCAAATTTCCTGACACAAGCAGAGCTATTTCCTCTGAAATATAAGGAACTACCTATTCTTTCATCCAATATAGACACAATGTCCATAACCTGTCCACTCTGTCCAGTTCCTCGTAAAATTTCGAGAAATCAGCCACTTTTTGAGCCTGCTAACTTTTGGTTATCAAGCTGAATTATTGACTCGTTTTCCCAGTTCTTACCTGAATAAATAATCACTCTCCTCCCCTGCTCGAGATGGTTTTTGACCCCAGAAAGGGAGACATTTACCGGGGCGTTTAAAAATGATCCAGAGAGGATAATTTCGTCTCCAGAAAAATCTTGGAGGGCGACAATTTCGATGTAAAAATCCCGTTGCTCATTGCCTCGAAATATCTCTGAAATGTTCAAAAGCGGGGCTGGCGATATATTTGAGCAATCAATTATCCCCTCTCCAGACATTCCAGCCCCACCTGATCGGCCGGCAGGCCCGCCAGTTCCTCATGTCGAAATAGGATCTGAGAAATCCAGCCAGGCAATCTCGAAACTCCCAGGATTAGCAAGGTAAGCCGATGAGACATTCAGTTGTCTGTCTAAGGTGGTTCAGGTTACGATATATATTCCATCCTGCCAGACTCTTTCCAGCGAAGTAAGTTTATCATTGTAATGATTGACCATGCCCGTATCGGCGTAAAATGTGTCCAAAAGTTGTCCACTTCGAAACAGATTGACTGAGATCATTTTGGTGTCTGTGAACCCCATAGAAGCGAAATAGCCGATAACGCTCGTGTCCAAAATATAGGAAAAAGTTCTTCCCGTTCTTCCGACCACGACCGATCATCAGGAATTGATGGCGACGAATAATGAAACATTTATACCGATTCAGGTAAGTTGGATCGCTCCGGAAAAATTGCTCTGACCTAAGTTTGTTAATTCCAATCGTTCGTCACTTCCGTCAAAAAAGACTTCAGAAATAAGTAATGATGGGCCTGCCTGTCCGGTAGGCAGGGGAGTCGGGGGAACTATATTTCCGGTCTCTGGAAGCACCAAAATATTGCCTGACTGGGTTCCCGTATCGCTTGCTCAGGACAGATTTTCTCCTGATAACGAAAGGATTTCAGCTCACGTAGAAGCTAATTCCAAAGCCATTTTTTCTCCAGTGTCCACTTGTGTCAAGTCCTGTCCGCTTGATAGTAAAAGTAAGTCATTTTGGACTTCTTCTTGAGCGAGCGACCAGGAGCAAATAGCGAGTAAAAGTGAAACGATTGTTAGGAAAAAATAAGCCGGGCGAACCATTTGTAGCTAGAAGCAAATAAATGTGATCTGCGCAGATCGCCCGGAACTGTACTCAGAAAAAAATTGAAAAAAAAGGACGAAAGTAGGAAAAATTATCTCTAGTTTCAATCGCTCCCGGGAGTGATGTATTAGAAAGTGGCTTATTGTCTGTAATTGAAATGATTTACTCCCGGGAGATAATATAAAAAAAATCAACTCAGTGAGCCGACTTTATTTACTTATCACTCGGGTGGATGGGTTAATTTAATATACTTTTGATGATAATTTCTTTGGCTCTACTCACTATAGCCTGTCTATCGATATCACTTTCTTTCTTCTTAAATGCTCTCAATTTCATTAATGCCTTAACAAGTTTAATATGGAATCCTACGTCTTTTTGGTCAATCATAATGTCCTTTTTGTGCTGAACATATCGTCTTGCATTATCATATTGATCATGCGTTCGAGGAATAGGAACTATAATTTGTTTGATGTCATAGAGATTCTGTTCTGCTAGAGACGTTGTTCCTCCACGCGTGATAGCGATATCACAAATAGCAAATAATTCACCCATTTCTTTTTGTGATAAAAAGGCGTAACTACGGACGGAAGTGAACTTGTCTAGTTCTGTCGATATCTCTTGATTGAGGAGACCAAGCACGAAATAGAAGTCGAACGACGACAGGATTTCAGGATTTGTTTCAAATATTTTGATAAGCGATTGATAGAGTTTTCTTGATCCTTGTGATCCTCAAACGACTAATATTTTTGGTTTATCGTGTTCTCTTGGAGGCATATCTTCGACTAAAATTTCGTCAGACAATATCTGTCCTACTGTCTTGGATTTTGGTAAGACATTATCAAATCAAGTGAATACTTTACTAGCAAAACGAGCAACTATTTTATTGACTAAACCTGCGTGAGTGTCTGATTCATGAACAATGACTTTCTTGTGAAGAAGCCCAGCCGCAAGGCTAATAGGCAATGCAACATAACCTCATTTACAGAAAACAACATCTATACGATATCGCAAGAGTAATGCTATAGACTGGAAGAAACCACCTATAAAAAGGAATATATCACGAACATTTTTGAGTCTTGATTGTCGAATAGTCTCTCTACGAAGCTTACCAGAGACGATAGGAATAAAGTCTATTGGTGGTTGTTCTTCTGTGAAACTAGAGCAAACATTGCTTTCTAAACTATCTTTTGAGCCAAATCGATAGATATGATGAATACTATCTACATATTGTGGCTTTTTTTGGATCCATTCTATCAAACTTTTGATAGGAAAAACATGACCTCATGTTCATCATCAGGCCATAGCTATAGTAAGTTTCTTCTGGGGTTTACGCGACCTAGAGATCATGCCAAGCTAAAAATTTCTAAATATTTCATGCTCTTTTTTTCTATCCTTCTTGATTATTTCTTTGGTTTCTGTGTCTTGTATTGTAGAGGATTCCTGTTCTAATGCAATACTTTTTGTCTCAATCTTGTCTTCATCTTTCTTTTTGCCGACAGACAGAATTGTTATTTCTTCTTTTTCTATTTTTGAATTTCAACCCTCAACTTTCAACCCTCACCCTTCAACCTTTTTTTCTGTCGTCTTGTCTTCCAAAAGTTTTTTTCTGATTTTGATGTCCGTGAGTTTTTGTGGATCGATGGAATGACTTCCTGTCGCGTAATCATATTCCATTTGTAAGTGAATCCATTTTCTTGGTTCGTCATCAAAAATAGTCCCCAGCAAAATGTCTCGCTGAATGGTTATATTTCTTTTTCATTTAATGATTTCATTCACTTCGCTGACCTTTTTCCCCAAAATGTTGGCAAAATCCTTTTGAGTCCGTCATCTTTTGGTCAATTCCTGCTGTATATATAATCAAGGGTGTCTTATGTCCATCTCTGTCATGAAAAATGCTAAATACTGAATTCTATGAAACAGTGAATTTTTTTGTCTAGTTCTGCATACCCATTTAATTTTTTATCATTTACTCTATTTATGTCAAATTAATGCCCATCTAAACCTTATATATTTATCCTAGATATAGATATATCTATGGTTATCTATATGCTTTCTTACTTTTTTCTATTATGCTATAACTATCGTTCTTACCAACGCTAATCTCTCCAGCTCTCGACATATATGTTTTTTTACTATCTTAGTTTTTTTGCAGCAAAAACAATCACTTTTTCACTTGTTCTATGAAGTAGTGAATTTTTGTTTCTTCTTATTTATTTCTTCTCAAATACAATTTTTTCTTTTCACTCGTTCTGTGAATTTGTGAATTTTTCTATTTTTTCTCCTATTTTTTTCTCCTTCTATTCTACGAAACAGTGAATTTTCTGTATTTTCCTGTCTCTTTTGTCATTTTCTTCTACTTTTCTCGCTTCACTCATTCTACGAAACAGTGAACTTCATGTATTTTTTGAATATTTTCGAGGTGATCGAAAATATTCCTGCTTAATGTAATTCACTTATTCTATTAATTAGTTAATTTTATTATCTTTTTCTGCATTACCTTCTAAGAAGGTATTTGTTTTATTATCTGACCAGTTATTATATCATACCTTTTCTTTAACTATTTTTTCTATAATATCTTTTTCTCAATCCTGCCAGTCTACTCATCAGAATTTACTTGTCCAAGCGTTATCAAAAATATCTTTATATTCAACTTCACTAAGATAACCAGCTCAACGAACATGACTTTCCAGCCCAACTAAATCATCGAAATAAAGACAAAATGCCTCTATTTTTTCTTTAAATTTTAGCTGTGTTTTATCTATATTTCTCTGCATTTCTTTTATAACTTTTTGTTCATGAAGACTAATTTCATCTCTCTCTTTATCTGTATTTTCCTTAATGATTTTTCATATTTCTGCTATAAACTCTGGAGATAGATTTTTCCAATCAAACTCTTTTCGTTCATAGTGAGCTATATGTTCTAAATAATCTTCTCTTATCCTACTGGCGGTGGAAGTATATGCATATATTCTCTGATATTCTATATCATCTTTCAAACTTTCTTTGATAATTCCATCAATATATTGATCTGCGGATGTATGAAATATTTTAATAATGTCCTTTTCATATACTTCATCATGTACTGTTACTTTTTTGAGGATATCATTAAGTCTTTGCAATGTTTTTGTTGTTGGTCACGATGTTCATGAAGTAAGATGACTCAAAACCTTTTCTATACTACTGTTCTCAATTCTATCGTTTGTAAAATCTGATTCATTTCCTGGTATATAAATCATGTTCCAAGAATTATGAAGTAAAAATTCTTCACTACTATATATATTTTCTATCAAAAAGCA
>JAPLUV010000025.1:12956-19939 GCA_026397395.1 candidate division SR1 bacterium
AAACTTCATGCTGTTGGCTTCTTCAGAAACGGACATCTTGGGGATCACGAATGGCTATCATTTTGTCTGGATTGGACTTGTGATGCATTATTGGAAATTGAAGATGGAAGACCTTGCCTACCGGCAGGCAGGTGGAAGATTGAGAATTAATCCTTCCTTCAATTTGAGCTAAGTAGAATTTTTGGATCTTTTCGGATTTCTGGAGATTTTTGAACTGGTGAAACGCATCGATATTCTTGGCAAAATAGAGAAATCCGCCGGTCTCATTGTCTAGTCTATTTAACAAACCAAACTCCTGATCCTCACCGAAGGTATCGACTTGCTGACGAAGTATTTCCTCGTTTTCCTCGACTTTCTTCACCGCTTCAAAATCGATTAAACGAGAAGAGACTAACGGAAAGATGTCTTCTGGAACTAACTCAGAAAGGGGAGTCCGCGTGATTGTGTGGTCAGATATATTTTGTTTTAGGATATCCAAAAAAGATTCCACCTTCCCGAAAGTACTTGGTATCCCGTGTGGCTTCCGAATAAGAATGAAATCCTTATTTTGATAAATCGTTGTGTTCATTATATGAGATTATGGAGATGAATTATTCCAAATTGTTCCGAATTATTCCAAATTGTTCCAAAATAATTTTAAAATTATTAAATTTATACATTCAAAATTTGTTTTGGTACTTAGGAATAATTTGAATATTCGTAAATTCCAATTAGAGATCTTTTGTCTTGAGTGCTAACATTTCTTTTCTCTCTTTCCTGTATTTACCGAGCAAAATATATGCCAGTGGTCCAGAGATAAAGATAGATGAATATGATCCGAAGATGACTCACATACCAATAGTGAAGGCAAATTGTTTGATAACACCTGTACCCAAGAAGAACATTGCCGCGATAACAAGGAATGTTGCTAATACAGTTCCCATAGATCTTCTCATTGTTTGCCAAAGACTGTCTTCAAATATTTTACCGAATAAAGCTCCTTTGGTTGCACCTTTATTTTGGATATTTTCTCTTACTCTATCGAAGATGATAATCGTATCGTTAATACTGTATCCCATATTTGTCAGCAATGCGATAATGAATACAGAATCGATCATAATAGTTTTGTTGAAGAACATCCAGATACCATACATTCCTGCTGGCATAGAGACATCAAAAATCATTGTTGCTACCGTAACTCCAGCCAAAACACCTGGAGCAACGTATTTTCTAATAGTTGCAAAAGAGAACATCATGTAGATTGCCATTAAGATGACTCCAACAATAATCGCTGTCTTTGCTGATTTTTGCATATAATTTCCAACAGAAGGACCAGTGATGGACTGAGCTGAAATATCCTTAGCGCTCGCAATATATCCTTTTTGAATAAGGAAGGCTTGAATATCTTTGGACAATACATTTACTTTTTCATCATTGTCTACTTGTGTCTTGATAGAAAGTTTAGTTCCTTCGCCTTCGGCTTGGGTAGAAACTGTACTATCTACAAATCATTGTGTCTTGAGATAGCTATCTATATCTACTTTGATAGCAGATTGATCTACAGATTTATCAATAGTCATATTCACTCATCCAGTGAATTCTTCTGAAAATCTCATATTGGAGAAGAATAATGCTCGAGCAATAACTAGACCTAATAGTCCCAATCCAACTCGTACATACGCATGTTTGATAATAGAAAACTTTGGTTTCATGATACAATGACTAATAATTTAAAACGTTGTGAGTAATAGTTATTTCTTTGCTAATTGCAACTGAGAATTGAGTATTGAGTATCTAGTATTGAGTATACATCACTAATTTTTTAAAAGAATCTCACTACTCAGGACTCATATCTCACTACACATTATCTATGCTTAGCTACTTACTTTCAAATAATATTCTTTTGCTGCATCTTCTTGGGCTTTCTTTTTGTTGGTTCCAAATCATTCACTCTTCTTTTCTGAAGATAAATAGAGGTCTGATTTATATTTTAGCACATTGCCTTTTGCATCAACATCGACTTCTGTGTCGATATATTCTGGGATGACTTTGAATTCTTTTTGGACTAATTCCTGCACCATAGTTTTGTAACTCTTGACTGAAGTTTTTTGTAATCCAACGAATTTACTGTAAATATATTTAGCTATAAATTGTTCTACTTCTTCTGTCCCAAGTTCGATATATAAAAAGCCAATGAGTGCTTCCAAAGCATCGGAAAGAATAGAATCTTTCTTTCTTCCTTCAGATCTTTCTTCGCCTCTACTGACAAAAAGCACCGTATCTAAATGGATATCTCTTGCTACTTCGGCAAGAATTTCTTCTCTCACTAAAGCGATTTTGTATAATGTCAATTCTGATTCTGGCATCAATGGATTGTTGAGAAAGAGCATTTTGTTTATCACTGCGCCCAAAATCCCATCGCCGACAAATTCTAGTCTTTCGTTATGATTCCAGGTGTCTTTGTAGTCAGCAGAAAATGATTTATGGACAAATGTTTGTAGCAAAAGTTCTTCATTCTGAATCTGAGCAACAGCAATTCACAGATTCTGTAAATATGCTAAAATAGCTGGTTTTTTGCTGTGAATTTTTTCTTGAAAGGTGCTGTTCATAGATTTATTTATAATAATTAAATGGTTGATTGACTAAGGTTGTAAGATAATCATTACCCAAAACGACTACAAGATCTACTCCTGTAAGTGCCTCAAATCCTAAATTGCCTGGATCTTTTTGGATGCTGGCTATAGGGAAAAATGTTTTCATCGTCTTGATCGTTTCGTCTACATGTCCCGTAGAAATAATATAGGCAACTGTGCCTGAAACTACCTGACTGAAATTTCTTACATCGACAACATCGAATGCATATTTTTTGAGTTTAACAGCAATATTGTTGGCGAAGCCATCGGCTTTCTTCACCATTTGCTTGGCTACTGTTTTGTCGATACCATTCATAATGGATATTTTTGCTCTTTCCATAAGATATTTTTGATTGTGAGCAACATAGGAAGCAAATATTCTAGTATAATCATAAAATCCAACTTTCCCTGGGGATGCCCCATCAGGAATCATTACTGATGCCCCATTAAAAAGACTCCTATCTGGTGTATATAAGAAACAACCAGGAGATGAGTATTTGTACGTGATATTGGAACACTCTGTAGTAAGGCCGTACGAAAACATGTTATCCAGTTTGTCCATATATTTTGCCATACCCATCATTTCTTTGAGTGAAATATTGGTTTTGACCATACTGGTATAATTGCTATATAATTTTTTGAGTTTCGTCACTGTTCACAATCCCTGTGATTTCATCTTGTCTATAATTGCTTTGATAATAATCTGCTGTCTCAATGATCTGGAAAAATCTGATGTGGAGTGTCTGGATCTCGCGTATTCCAAGGCTGTTTCGCCATTCATATTTTGGATTCCTGAAGTGAAACTTACCGTCATATAGCCATTATTCACTGTTGGATAGGTTGAATCAGAAAATGATTCTGGGACATCAACAGTTATTCCTCCCAAGGTATCTACTACATCCTTGAATCCACCAAAATCTATAGCGGCATAATAAGATATTTTGAGTCATAAAATTTGTTCTAACATACTAGAGAGAAACAATGCTCCTGTTGCAAATTCACGTTTACTTCCTACTCCGACCGCAAACACTTCATTAATTCTTCCCATAATACCATATCATGTATCGTAGACATACAAATCTCTTGGGATAGAAATCATTGTTGTTGCGCCCAGCTTTGGATTGAATGATGCAACCATGATGGAATCTGCTAAGAACGAACCTGCATGACCCTCTCCTCCATATCCGACGACCATGACATTTATATTTCCATTTTCATCTATTTGCATTGGTGTTCATAAGCTTGTAGACATCATATTTACTGCACCTTTGGATATTTGACCAAATGCTGCTGAAGCAAGGGTAAGTAAATATTTTCCCAAAAATATTGCCAAAAAGATACAGACAATTACAAACAAAACCTTACCAAAAGATCGCCTGCGTCTAGGCTTCAGCATATCTGAATATGATTTATAATTTTGTACTTCTCCGATAATTTTTTTTTGAAACTTATTTTTCTTGAACATATATTACTGCTATATGGAATAAAAAAGAGTCTCTTGGAATGAGCTTCGTGCCTTACATTGAAATATTTTGATCTCTACCAGACTGTTTTAGAGGCATTAAACTTCTTCGTTCTCCTTGAACTTCAATCGTCTAAAATCGTCTTGTATAGCTTCGACATCGTACAAAAGCACTTACGATTATTGTGCCTTTATCGCGTCTCCGTGTATCATAATAAGATTGATGGCTTTTTCAAGCGAAGCTTACTGAAATATTTTTTATGGCAAAAGGGTCACTTATTAAGTGCCCTTTTGGATAACGTGAATACATTTAATTAATAATAAGTTTCTTTTGTTTCGTGATTTTTCCCTGCATATATTTGATACTATACATACCCGGAGACAAATCAGACACATTCAATCGTCCATTAATTTCCTTCTTTAGAAGTAGACTTCCCTTCATATCAAACACCTCAACTTCCATTTTTTCTGTCGTGTTGAAGAAAATTTGGTCGTGGGCTGGATTAGGATAAAATTGGATTTCCGCTACTGCTTGAGATATCGGAGTAATTGTCAGCGCATCAATTATTGAATCTACTCGTACAGAATCAACTAACATAGTATATGTATGATTATTGATTGAATCTGTAGGAAATAGACCTGGATTAAATGCAGATGGCCATTCTTGCCCAGGAACCCAAATGTTTAAATGAAAATGGGTTGCTGCTGTGGGTACAATAACAGTTTCTGTACGAACGAGTGTCCCGTCAACAAACCACTGTACTTTGTCTGAATACCATTTGATAACAAAGAGATGATCACTGGTAATCGACGTACTTGTCCAACTAGAATCTGGATGCCCATATCCAAGCTGTTCATTCTCATATACATTGGTGTGGACATAGTTCAACTGATTACTTAGTAATTCGTAATCAATCTCATTGTGTAATCCTGTTGTTGTAGTATCGAAGGAAAAAATTCCTCCAACAAGTCCTCCAACAATAGGCGTTTGAAATCTAGCACGGACTGAAATAATAAGTCCATTCCCTGGAGCAAATGTTCTGAGACTAATGAGATCTGTTCCATAAAAAGAGTTCCCTCCTGTTGGATTGTAGGTGTCTAAATTGATACTTACCCTACTATTCGCTATGCTTGGTAAGCTTGAATTTTGTGTACATCTCATCTGAGTCCAACCTAAATAGGTTCCATCCGTAGGAGATGTCCACGTAGGAATATACCATTTAGTACTATCTACTAGAGATGAGCTCCATGGAGTTCCATCAAATAGATCCCTGAAAACATTTACTGTTTGTTGTGCCTTGGCTTGGGCACCAAAAATTGCCAAAAAGAATACGATTGTAATTAATTTTTTCATTATAAAGTTCCTTTCTTTTGTTGTTTATATGATTTACTTTGCTTCTTGATCTCTTTTTTTAAGGAGGACCAATAATTCCTTAATTTGTGTTTGGTACCTTATCACTACTGCATCTGAGGCAGGAATAATAAGATTACCATTGCATTCTGAATGTAAGCTACGATTGTTTGTCTTTTCATTCTCTTGTACGCAACCGCTTTTCCCATTTGGATCAATGTTTAGATTAGTAGTTAACTCTCTGACTTTCCCATTTGGATCAACAATACACTCTATGAGTCTTTGTGGATCTTTTTTCTGCTCGTCCCAATAGTCTACAACTAATTTTGTTTTGGTAG
The DNA here is from genome assembly GCA_026397395.1 of candidate division SR1 bacterium. GTDB lineage: Bacteria > Patescibacteriota > Gracilibacteria > Absconditabacterales > Absconditicoccaceae > CAJBLF01. The sequence goes on from JAPLUV010000025.1 coordinate 18,720, forward strand.
TGGAAATTTCATTTTGCAAATAAACCAATCTACCATCATCTAATCTTATCCATCTTGTTAACTCGGTCTTTTCTTGCTCATCACCGTAGGTATCGACCAACATAATGTCAGTTATCTCTTTTTTATCAAGAGCCATTTGTAACGATTCTTTAGAGTATACCACCCGCATTTTGTTTGGATTTGCACTAAACATTAAAGAGCCTATGGGTGAAGAATCAAACACTATCTGTGCTGTATCCTGTCCTCGAACCATAGAAATAGAACATAAAAAAATCATAATAAAAAATACATTGTTGTTTTTCATAAAAAATTTACTTTACTGGTTTTTACTTTTATTTTATATTTTATATCTTATTGCTTCAAAAAGTCAATCTCAACTGTTTTTGACCTCTCAGAAATTTGCATAAAAAGCGATTCTGGGTATAATTGAATGGAGACATAAGTAGTAAGTATAAAGTAGAAAGTCTCACCGAATGTTTTACACATAATAGTGAACAATGACCACAAGCTTTGATATCGAACAAATCCTAGTCCTTATCGAGAAAAATCCCAATATTTCTGACTTACATTTAGCAGGAGGGGAGATTATTTCTTATAGGCTCAATGGAGAAATTATAAAGGAGGAATCCGTAGGCAAGCTGTCCAATGAGGCCGCAGAAGTTATCGTAAGACAACTCTTCCAAGGCAATCCGCAAAGATTTGATAAATTCTTGGGAGATAAAGAAGCCGATTTTGCATTTGTGTCAAAGGCCGGTGTTCCTTATAGAGTAAATGCCTTTTTTAAGACCTGAAGAATTGGTATCGTTATGAGAAAAATTAACGCTGTAGCGAAAAAACTGGAAGATATTATTTTCTCAGATATTGCTGATAGTATTAAGAAAAATATTTTATCACAAAAGAAAGGATTATATCTTGTCACGGGACCAACGGGTTCTGGTAAATCTACTTCCTTGGTTGCAATGTTGGAACTCTTGAATGAAACCAGAACAGACCATTTGATTACGATCGAAGATCCAATCGAATTCGTCTTTCAAGAACAAAAATGTATTATTTCACAAAGAGAAATTGGTCATGATACCTGGTCATTTGCTAATGCATTGAGATCGGCTATGCGTGAAGATCCCAATATTATTTTTGTCGGAGAAATTCGCGATAGAGAAACTGCTGAATCTGTTCTAAGTTTAGCGGAAACTGGTCACTTGGTATTTTCAACATTACAC
>JAPLUV010000025.1:20004-21105 GCA_026397395.1 candidate division SR1 bacterium
AGATTGATTTCATTTTTTCCTCCTGAAATACAATCCAGCGTTGCTGATAGATTAGCTGAATCACTTATTGGAGTCCAATCTCAAGTTCTCGTAAAAACGAAAGATGGAGCTAGCAGAGTAGGGATCTTTGAAGTTATGATCAATACAACATCGGTAAGAAATAATATCAAGAAAAAAGAAATTGAGCAAATAGATAATATTATCGAAACATCTTCATTAATCTGAATGATTACCTTGAAAAAATATGCACAAAGATTGATTGATAAATGAATTATCGATGCAAGTGAGGTCGATGGACTCTTTGCTGGATCTGGTTCTCAAGTAGGTTAATTTATCCTTTTATTTCACAGTATGGGCGAGCCAATAAATACCTTTGGATGATGATACAGACCACAACACCTCTCTCGTTCGGAGATAGAAAAGATGAAAAAAAGCATGAAGAAAGTACCAGAAATACAACTCAAATCAGATATCTATCACGAACACGAAATCACCGAAGCAGATAGTATATTATGAAATATATCACCAACAGTTGCAGTTCCTATACATTCAGAACCTATAGAACAAAGAAACACATCTAACTGACCTACATCACGCATTATACTCTTACGACAACGTTTTATATCCCTCTTCTCGTAACCAATGGCTAATACAGAATTGATACAGAAATTTTTACCACAAGAGCTTTGGGAAAAGGCTACAACTTTTACGATCCCAGATAAATTTTTGGAATCGATGCCTGATTTGATTGTTCTCGTTTTGAATTCTAAATCCATGGATTCTCAAGAAGAAAAACAGTCTTGGTTTAATCTTTTGCCCATGATGAATGAGGAACAAATTACTAAACTGAGAGATATTCTTACAAGAGAAAAACAAAAGTTAGAAGAAATTGAAACTAAATATGAACAGAAAAAAGATGATATCAAAACAGATATGGTACAAAAACGAGAAGATACTAATTATCAACAAAAGATGGTAACATTAAAAAATAATGAAGCAGCTGTACAAGAAAAAGATGCTGCTGATGCCGATAGTTTACTTACTCAAATATAGACATGAAGAAACCATTTACTCATATTGATAATGTCTTTCAGTGGCTCA
>JAPLUV010000025.1:21174-34027 GCA_026397395.1 candidate division SR1 bacterium
CAGTGGCTCACATGGTCATTATGAATTTTTCTCTGCCTCTTTTGTTTGATGAATATCTATTTGGAAACGCATGCTGAGGATTTACTTCAACAAGCTTTTTCCGTCGCTCAATCACAAGAAACCGTTATTGATCTGTGAAATACTACCAATGCTGTAGGAAATGAGATTCTGAGACAGGGAACAAATATTAATGTAAGCCTTTTGCAATGATGTGTCATTGGTGGAAAAAAGACATTACTTAATGCTGTCAAACAACAAATGCAGTCCGTTAACTATACGGCCGGAAACGAAGCAACGTTCTGTACACAGGTATTGTGATGAACATGGGACGATCAGACTATTAATGCTCCTACAACTACAACACAAGCTCCGCTTATTGTTAGAATTGCCAAACGATTATTGAGAATTACCATTATTCTTTCTATTACGATGATTATTTACAATGGTATTATGTATATCGTAGAATCTGCGAAGGGTGGTGAAGTAAAGGATGCGACGAAAAATATTGGGTTGATTATATGAGGAATCTTGGTTGCTTTATTGAGTTTATGAATTATTAATTTAATTAGCTCTATTACTATTAGTACAATAAAATAATTTTATCTTGCATTGTTGTGGTATGAAAAAATTTCTTCGTCTTGGATTATTTGGATTGTTTATCAGCTTAGCGAGCTTATCTTTTTCTCATGCTATTATAGTGGAAGTTCCTCCACAACAAGGACAACAAGATGTAGCCGTCACGTGACCTACACAAATTCAAGCAAATGAAAGTTCATTCTACGATACGATTCAGTTGATTAACAAATATTTGTGGTTTGCTATCTCAGTCGTATGTATGTGAGTATTAGTTTTTGGTGGATTTAAATTGATGACTGCTAGTGGTGATGATAAAAAAATGGAACAAGCAAATAAGCTTCTTACTTGAGCTTTGATAGGTATCGTGATCTCATTACTTTCCTATGCAATTGTAAGAATCGTAACAAATCTGCTCGCATAAAGTTTCTGACAAAAAAATTTTCATTCCCCATTTTGCAAAAAATATTGTCTACCAATTTATAGTGTACAATTTTCTTGAGAAGTCCTCGATTTCTCATTTTTTGCATTTAACAAGTTTCTAACAGTCTATTATATCATAATTTTATTGCTTTGTCTGGAGTTGCTGACATTCTGACATTGGGAGAGAAAAAAATCTTTCTCTTGTATTTGTATATCTCAACTAGCCTGAATGAGTTATTGACAGAAAAACATCGATTGTCTATTATTGTCTATATTATATTTTTTTAATTTAAATTAGAATATATTATATAATACATCAAGCTAGCATGTCAGAAATGTTTAGACAAATTTCGATTGAAAAGAGAAAGTGAATGTGTAGATTGATTGGGCCTTTATTTTTTGAATGCATACATGAAAGATATTATCAAGAGAGTAGTTATTGGAATTATTTCAGGTGCTTTACTTGGATATCTTGCGTATTTGTTTACTCAACACATCACCATAGTCCAGAGTGCGTATGTAGCAAATGCTACGCTTTACTTCTTGATCTTGGTAGTTGTTTGCCTGATTTTGTTTGTCTTTTTTGCTGTGTATCCTGTACACTTTAGGATGACAAAGGGCACCTTATTTGTCTTTGGATTAGCATTGATTATTATGGGTCAGTTGATTTTTTTGAATGATATAGCTACTAAAGTATATGTTGGAGATATCTTCTCATTGCTTGGAGTTGTTTTAACGCTTCTTGCATGGACCAATGTTCTGATCACTGATAAAGTAAGAAAAGTAAAAGCAGATAAGAAGGTTGAAATTATTGAAGTGTAATTTAGTCTATCAAGTCTTCAGGTCCATAAAGTCGAAAGTCTTTGTTTTGTTTTACATGCAGGTGTAGTTCAATTGCCTGCCTGCGGTAGGCAGGGCTAGAATATTTCTCCCGGCGTGCCGGTAAGGTTGCGGGTTAAATTAATATTATTATGCAGGTGTAGTTCAATTGGCTAGAACATTTCCTTGCCAAGGAAGAGGTTGCGGGTTCGAGTCCCGTCACTTGCTAATCAAGAATATTACTATCAAAAATAATATCTAAGGTCTCTGAAAGGGGATTTTTTAAATTGATTTTTTAAAGGAAAATCTTATATGATTTATCTAAATCAATTAAAAATAAAAAAAGATTATGATAGAAAATTATTTACTAATTAATAATGGTCATGGACGTAACGTCTGTCCCATTAACGACAAAAAAATTCCTTGGGATCTTTCTGACGAAACTAAGTTTACAGAAGAGCTACTAAGTAAACACTTAGAAAACTATGTAGAAATGGTAGATCGTATATTTATGAGAATAGAAAAAGATGATAATGTTATTAATTGTTTGGGTATGTTTGGTAGAGAAATAAGTATTGTCGAAAAGATTTTTATAGAAAGGGTTTTCAAAGAAAGTAATCATTTTATAAACAACGAACGCAAGATTCTAAAATTCGTTTATAATTAATGGTATGTGTGGAATTTCGAAGGACATTATTATTTGGTGAATTACTAAATAACGATGTCCTTTTTCGTTATTTTTTGATATACTAATTCTGCTAATTTTTGATGACTCTCCTTTGTTATGTGAACTCATTCTTGTTCGTCCACCGTAATTTCCGCTGTGGGATCAAGGAAAAACGTGTGTTCTTCGTCAGATATTTTTTGATATACTATTTTTAGTTGATTCCCTTTTTCTGTGCCTCAGGCATATATTGTAGATGCAAATTCTGTATCATCTTTTACAATAGGAGGAATAATGACGAGAATTTTTGGAGGAGCATAATTATTAACAAGCTTAAATTCTTTGATTGTTGTTATTAATTTTCTCATGCCTTCTCCTATATCTTCACTGGACGCTTGCATCATAGGTTTGGTATCTGTCGTGCCAAGCATAAGTATTATCATGTCCAAAGGAACGTGTATATCTAATGTTTGTGGCAACATAGTGAGTCCATTTCTTCCAGGTAATTCTGGTCTAGGATCATCAAACATTGTTGTCCTTGCACCAAGTCCTTCTTCAATAATTTCATAGTCATTCCCCAAAAGATCTTGAAGTATTCCTGTCCAACGTTCTTTGGGAGAAAATCTTTTGAGTCCCATCCCAGAAGCTTCTCTTCATCGTGTATTGGAATCTCCATAACAGAGGATTCTCTTGGCTTGATTGTTAGTTTGCATGGTTAAGGATTGTTTAGTAAAAAGAAATTAGACTTAAGCTAAGTATAATTGTATCCTTAAGTTTTTCAATTAAAAAAAGGAGCCGAAGCTCCTTGGAAAGTAATGTTACTGTAAAGAATTTCTTTTGTCTTTGTGCGTTCAGACTGAAAATATTTCAGCGACGCCATGATCTACTACTACAACTGCAACACCTGTTGTTTTTTTTAACTTTTTTGAAGCCGCTTTGTCGAAGCCATTGATTATTTTTTCAATACCTTCACGCATTGCAATACCTCTTGCAAATGGAATTTCATCGCGGTCACGTATTTCCTGCCAATTGAAATTTGGCATAAGTGCATCTGCAATTGGACCTCCATGGGGATCATCAACATTGATAACAACAATTACAACATCTTTTGAATCCAGTCCTTTTTCAGTGATTCTGTTTTTAAAATGTTCTATGCGGTCTGCATTTAAATCAAATGTTTCTTTGCAACAAGCTTTTGACCTGAATTATTGCAACAACAATGGGATCTTCTAATACAATTTTTCCATCAACTACATGGACAACTGTTTTGTTTTCGTCTTCTTTCATAAATTTATTGTTAAAGTGATTTATATTAATTTTTTATTACTTTTATTATATATATTTTCTTTTATAAGTCAATCCTATATTTTATCTCAATTCAAAACCCAATTGTCCTTCCATTTTTTCTCTTATTTGAAAATAAGCCACATTTATTTCTTCATTCGTTAATGTTCTTTCTAGAGATCTGAAAGTAATTCTGACGCAGACAGATTTTTTGTCGGGGCCGAATTTTGCATCATTCTCAAAGATATCAATCACTCTCACTTCTTCAATGAGGCCTCATGAAACATCTCTTGCGATGCCGGCTATCTCAAAGCTATCTGCTTCGTTTATGAGTTCAATCTTTCCGGATTTTTTCATTTCTTCTTCATCTTTGATGAATTTAGTTTTGTCTATAAGGAATGAAATATCTTTGAAGACAGGAGGGAAAACACTGACTTCTTTGTAGGGATCTAGATTACCTCGTTGCTTGGTAATTCTGGGATCGTTGCTTCGAAATATTCTGATATCGGGAATATGTTTCAACGCCATAGCAAGTCTTTCGATGCCGAAACCAAACGCCCATCCGTTATATTTCGTTGAATCTATTCAGAGATATTCTAAAACATTTGGATGTACCACACCAGCTCCGGTAACCTCAATCCGGTTGCCTTCATATTCTACTTCTACTTCTAAACTATCTGTTGTATAGGGGAATTGATCGATGTTGAATCTATATTGCACTTGCTCGCCAAAGAGCGCTTTGATAGTATTTCACAACACTTCTTTGAGCGTATCTTGGTTAATAATTTCTTTGTCCTTTGTGGTAATTCTTAGTCCATCAATTTGATGAAAACATTCATGATGAGATTTGTCCAACTCGTCTACGCGATAGACCTTGCCTCGTGAAAGCGCTTTGACTTCCCCAGTTTTTTCTAATATCTCTTTGGCTTTTCCTTCGATGAGATAATAATATCGCATCACTGACGTATGTGGTCTGAGGAGTAAGCTTTCTTTTTTGACATCAGATTTGTGTAAGAAATAACTATCGCTCGGTCTCCTGGCAACATGCGTTTCAGGGAAATTAAAAATATCAAAGGTCTCTCGTTCATTGACGACTTCTGGTGTCTGGATATGATCAAAGGATTGAAAAAACGGAGCATTCACCACGTTTTCTATTACCATATTGACGGGATTGCCTGGGATGGTAGAGAGATTTGGCATATCGAGAACTCTGATAATGCGCTCGTAGTATGCCTTATCTTTTTCGGACAATGTTCAGCTAGCTATCTTATCTTTGATCTTTTGGATCTCTGAGGTGTCGTTTCAAAGAATGGTTATATCGGTCATTTGAATGTGTTTATTGTAAAAATAAAAATAATTTATTTTATCTATCTCATGTTTTCTCGATTATTTTATATATTTTTCTGGTACAGAGCTGAATCACGATAATCTTCTTCCTTGACTGTGACCAACTCAAACCCCAGATTCTCATATATTTTACGCAACTTACTTTCGCTTGCATCTGTGTCTATACGCAAGCAAGGAATATCTTCTTTCTCTGCAAGACTTTCCGCAAAATTTACCATTTCATATGTAAGCCCCTTCCCTGCGAACTTACGATTAACAGCTAACCAATGAATATATAAAGCTAGTGGTGGTTTTTTCTTATCAACACCATCCCAGTCTTGAGCTTTTTGCTCTTTTTGAAGAATTGCGGCTACTGCTGGCATACCCTCGACAAGCCCAACATAAAACTCTTCCGGCTTTGCATATTGAAACAGATATTGCTTATTTAGATTTTGTAATTGCCACCATTTCGATGGATTTTTGTTGCTTTCCAAAAGCCATTTGCCGGCGTTTTGAAATACAGCTATTGTTTTATCAACGTCTTGTGTAAATGATATTTCCATTGTTTACATGTTTATTGTAAAAATAAAATTTTCTATATATCTATCCCACATTTTCTCAAATCTTCTACAAATTCTTCGAAGCTATGGAAAACAAATGTTTGTATTCAGAGTGATTTTGCTCCAGTTAATTTATCTTCTTTGTCGTCTGAGTAGATAATTTCGTGTGGTTGTAATCATGATTTATTAATTAATTCTTGGAATATCTTGGCGTCTGGTTTTAGAATTCCCACTTCATAGGAAAAGATATGTACATCAAAGTCTTTGATAAAGTTGAACTTTTTATCAAGCTCACGAATTCTTGTGGGAAAATTATTTGAGCAAACGCCTGTCTTGTATCATTTCTCTTTTAATACAGAAATAAGTTCTTTTACCTTCTCGTTTACTTCATAACTCTCACGAAGTCTCTCGTATATTTCTTCGTTGGCACAAGATAATCATAGCTCTTTCTTTGCCCGATTTCGATATTCTTCTTCAGATACTTCCCCTGCCTTGAATCTCTTCATTTCATCTGAAAGTGCTAGGACATAATCTCTTTTCTCCTTCGAAACATTTGGAGCAAGCGTTTCTTTGAATCTTTGGAAACTTTGCTCTGTGAAATAGAGTCCATCAAGATCGAAGCAGATTAATGTATTTTTCATAATATATGGTTGTGTGATAAATTTATTTCTTTTCTTTGCCCTTTCGTGAATCCTTTTTGCTTGGTTTTTCTTTTACCATTTTGTCGACAAACAGAACGCCGTCCAGGTGGTCGATTTCGTGTTGGATAATCGTAGCGTTGAAATCCTTCAGTTTTTTGGTCTGTTTATGTCCTTTGTGATCTAGAAATTCTACGGTTACGCTTTTGTGTCTTCTCACGAAACCAAAGACATCAGGAACTGACAAACACGCTTCTTCTGCTGTAATCATTTCCTTAGATTTGTCTGTGATAACGGGATTGACCATCAGTGTTTCACCTATTAATTTACTCTTGCCAGACTTCTTTTCTCGTTGGGTAGTGGCAATTACTCTGACGTTATTTCCTATCTGAGGCGCAGCTAAACCGACTCCATCATTAGCGTACATCATCTTTCAGAGTACAAGAAAAAACAGCTGAAGTTCATCGTCGATGGTTTCTACTTCTACGGATTTACTTCTTAATATTGGGTTGTTGACTCAGGTTTGGATTGTATATTTCATTGCTCCTTAGAAGAATTAAAGGATTGTTTGATTGCGGATTACGGATTGCGGATTTGGTTTTTTGTAAAATGGGTATAACTAATAATGCCGTGAATTCAATACATTTCTCTGTTGAGAGGCCAATAAACATATCAAGAAAATTCGTGAAAATACATTCAGATGATTTATGCCTTGAAAAAAGAAAGGAAAACCCTAAGATTTTTCACTGCAATATCATTCGATCGCAAAATATACCAATATCGCAATACATCGTGGAGAGATGGCAGAGCGGTTGAATGCAGCTGCCTTGAAAGCAGCCGTCCGGGCAACCGGACCGTGGGTTCAAATCCCACTCTCTCCGCCATTTAACTATTATCGCTTGTATGATTACCTTTAGACGTATCAATTATGTCAAATTCGTAACATCGCTTTTTCTCATTGTATTCTTTATCTTCGTGATTGTTTATGCGGATAAGTTTACCAAGGGAGAGGACAAGTTGTCTATAGATTCCAGTTTCATCGAAGGTGATGGTGGTATCTCACATGAGATCAGTGTAGATGCTATTACCGTCAATATAGACAATCAAGACAATGGTACCATCCAGTATGTCGTACAGCCCTGAGATAACCTATTTAAGATTGCCAGTACTTTTGGTACTACAATTTCTACTATACAGAAAAATAATACTCTTAAATGAGAAGCACAAGTTGGCCAAACACTTAAGATTACAACGAATGATGATGGTATCGTCTATACCGTTAAAGATAAGACTAACGTTGTAGTATTTGCAAATAAATATAATCTTAATGTGCAAGATTTGATGACGCTCAACTATATTGCAGATCAAACTGAATTATTAACACCAGGACAGGAAATAACTATTAATATCTCCAAAGAGAAAGCATATGACTTATGACTTCTAGAAAAGCCAAAGCCAGAGATTATTCCCAAGACTACAATTACCTACAAGCCAGTGATTAATAAAGCTGGTGGTAAACCAAGCACTACTAAAAAGCCAACTGTTGCATCAACATCAAATGGAACAAGCCTATCAGCTGCTGATGGCAAACAATGAATCATTTCTAAGTGGACTTATACCAAAAATATTACCAATGGATTTGCTCGTGGACAATGTACGTGGTATGCAGCAATTATTTCACCAAATATCTTCCCATATACTGATGATAATTCTCAGTCTAGAACCTTTGGTGGTAATGCAAATCAATGGTGTGCAAACGCTAAGGCTGCTGGATTTAGAATCTGAAGTAAGCCATCTGCTGGTGCTGTAATTGTATATAGTAGATTAAATTCTTCTGCAGGTCACGTAGGTAAGGTTATTAGTTATTCTGCTGATGAAGGTACTATGGTTATTAGAGATATGAATTATGCAGGTAAATTTATTGTAACAGAACGTTATGAAGATCCAGATAATTCTGCTATTAAGTGTTATATCTATGGAAAATAAATTATTCTAAATTATACCAAATTGTTTCACATTATTCCAAAACAGTTTTAAAATTTAAAAATTTCAGAATTTCAAAATTGATTAGGTAATTCGGAATAATTAGAACATTTGGCAATTATTAAAAAAAGATACCCATTGAAAAAACTAATTATATTTTTATAAGAGATTTATACCTCACTACTTTCGAAATCTTTAATTTTGTTGCTTCGCTCAAAATTAAAGTTTCTCAAGGGGTTTTGTATAACTGAATCATCCAGAAAATCCTCATTCTTCATATTTTCATGGTGGTTTAGTATATTCTTCCACTATATATAATGTATAGCATAGAAAAGAAATTTCTTTTTTTACTCTTATGTATTTCCTTATGAGTTATTTCCAACAAAAAAGATTGTATGCTCCTAATTTTGTAGGAAACGGATATCGTTCTTCTCCTGTTGCTTGATCACATGCTGCACGTAAGAAAAAAATAGTATTCTGGTCTCTCTTGAGTGCCGGGTTTTTGCTTTTGGTGTTTTTGTTTTGGTTCACGAGAAATGTGCTTGTGGATCTTTCTGATGTAACTAAGGTCAAAGATATGGTCTTCTCTCAAGCAACACTTATCCAAGACAGAAATGGAGAAACGTTATATAGTTTGTATGATGAGAATAGAGAGTATAAAGATTATACAGGGATTTCTCTCAATATGGTTAATGCTATCGTAGCTATAGAGGATCAGCGTTATTGGGAGCATAATGGATTAGATGCAATGGGAATGTTGAGAGCTGGATTGAAAGCCTTAGTCAATCCTGGATCTAAAATACAGGGAGCATCTACCATTCCTCAACAGTTAGTAAGAAATCTTTTGTTGACCAAAGATAGAAAAATCACAAGAAAATTGAAAGAAATAATTCTTACCTCTAGATTAGATTGAGTTTTGGAAAGACAGATTCGTGTAGAGAAGCCTAATCTTTCTAGCGCTGAATTAAGAAAAGAAATGAAAATCAAAACACTTGAATTATATCTTAATTATATCTCTTTTGGTAATAATGCTTTTGGTGTAGAGACGGCATCTAAGACATATTTTGCTAAATCGGCTAATGATTTAACCGTATTAGAGGCATCTATTTTGGCTTCTATTCCTAAATGACCATCGTTATATAATCCATACAAAAATAGGTGACTTGTTGTCTGAGAATTTGATATCAAGGATGCATATGGAAATAAAGCACAAGTTGACTCTGGCATAACACAGCAAATCAATGCAAAATTTACACAAATAGTAACTAATGCAGATTTTAGTAATAAGAAAAAAGACAATGCTGTAATTAAATATTTGAAAGGTATAGGTTCTTTTGATATTACCACTACTGCATGAGCTTCTCTCAAAGTACAGTTTATCAATGGAAGAAAGGATCTCGTTTTGACAAGAATGTTTGAAGATGGATATATTAGCGAAGCACAACTCAAGGAAGCTATTATTCAATGATTAACTTATCAGTTCCGTACTAATGCAACATCTATGCTTGCACCACATTTTGTTCAGTGGATTATTGAACTTTTGGAAGCTAAATATGATACAGGAGTGCTCTTTAAGTGATGATTTACTATCAAAACAACATTAGACTTAAAGGTGCAAAAAATGGCTGAAGATGCAATCGTAGCTAATAATGCTGCTTTACAAGACAATGGAGCGAATAATAGTTCTATGTTGTATTTAGATACTAAAAATTGAGATGTATTGGCCTATGTTGGATCTATAGATTATTTCAATACGGATATCCAATGACAAAACGATATGGTAAGAAATCCAAGACAACCAGGTTCTTCTATTAAGCCATTTGTGTATGCATTAGGATTGGAAAAATTACCGCTTACTTTGGATACACCTATATTTGATATCCCATTTCAAATAGGACCAGATAAGCCAAATGATGCAGACGATAGATTTGAATGAATGTTACCTCTGAGACAAGCACTTGGTCATAGTAGAAATATCCCTGCAGCCAAAATGATTACTGCACTCTGATGAGAAACTGTTGTCAAACCATTCCTTCATCAACTCGGTCTATCATGAGTATCTGATAATATAGAATATGGATATACTTTGGCTCTTGGTGCTGCTGAAATTCCTATGATGGAAATGGCAAATGCGTATTCACATCTTTCTACTGACACCCCATGAATCATCAATCCTATTCTAGAAATCAGATCAAGAGATGGTTCGTTATTATACGAGAGAACCTGAGAAAACAAACAAGCCGAAGTTATAAAGCCAGGAGTTAGATATTTGATGTGGAAGATTTTGTCGAGTTCTGCAGATAGAATTATTTGATGGGAAACTAAATTTAATGTTGCTGGACTTACCTTTGGTCTCAAGACAGGAACTTCAGATGCTAAGACGCCAAAGTGAAATCGTCCTAGAGATGGTTGGGTTGCTGCGTATACACCAAGCAAAGTTGTGATGCTTTGGATGGGAAATGCGGATGCTACACCTATGAATGTCAATGCATTTGGATGATCACTCGCTACGCCATTAAAAAAATTCTTATGATGATTACTCAAAAATAATTATATTACGAATGAGGCTATGCCAGAAAAAGATACTGTTAGTGTACAGGTTTCCAAAGTTTCAGGTAAATTAGCGAGTCCAACTACTCCTGCAGACTTAGTTGTTTCTACTCTGAAATATGCTGGCTCTCCAAGTCCAGCTGTAGATGAATGAGCTATAGGATTCCAATATGATGCAAGTTGTAATGGTCAATTAAGCCCATTCACCTCTAGTGAAAATACAAAACAAGGATATATTATTACGCCATCTAGTTTTATGCCGAATGGTATGGATATCAAAGAAATTACTCAATGGTGGAAAGATTCTACGAGTATGAGTGGACAAGCTTTATGAGTTACTGGTAAGGTTGCCTACAACTATCGTAATATCTTTGTCGCTCAGCCACAAAATATGTGTGATGGTAGCGCAGTCAAAGAAGATCAAACGATTCAGGTCCAACTTTCTACGCCAACGGAATGAGCAACTATTTGAACTAAATTCTCCGTCTCTTATGCTATACAAGCTACAAAAAATATTAGAAAAGTTATGGTACTTCTTGATGGACAAGCTGTTGCAACATTCAACTATCCTTCATGAGATACCAAGTCAGTTACTGATACTAAACAGGTTTCACTTATGGCGACAGGATTCAAAAATGGAAATTATACCTTACAATTAGTGGCCTTTGATTTTGCAGGATTTTCTAATAAGAAAGAGGTATCTGTGAAGTTAGATAAGACATCTACTCCTGCACCAGCGCCAGCTCCAGCACCAAAACAAGGAACAGGGAATTAATTCATTAGTTCATCTACACCCGGGTGACTGATATAAGAATAGGCTTAACGGCCTATTTTTTTATTTTTTGCACCCGGGTGTGAAGTGATATTTAAACTTGGGGAAGAAATTCTCTGAGTCTTTTTTGCTTGAAAAAAAGTGGGCTATAGTTTGACAAATATAGATTAATATATATAATTAATTGTATTTAATCTTTATTTTTGTAAATCTATACAAAATGGCAAAACCAAAAACCCCTATTAAGGGAAATAATTCATTAGCAGATAAGCAAAACGATTCTTCTCAGAAAGTAGATATATGAGATGTTGTCCTAGAAACTAATAAATCGCCTGAGACGATTAATTTTCACTGAAATGCTAATGAGTTAACTAATGTGTTGTTGGATGAAGATACGTTATTGAAAGATTGAGAAATATCTGACTTTACGAAGGAGGGAGCATTAGTACTGATTGAAAAAGATGTAGATACTTTTATGAGAAATGTGGATAAATATGATACATTAGATGAAGAAGTCGCTAATAAATTAGTCGAAAAAAGATTGTCAACATTTGTTCTTTATCATTTAGATAAGATTAAGGTGTCCAAAAAATTTATAGAATGAATAGATCTGGATACAATGAGATGAATAAATGATCCTAAAGTTCTTGTTGATATATATAAACACAAAGAATTGACCGTAAAAGAAATGGCAGATGATTTGTTTGATAGAAGACATGCTGATTATGTTGCTCAGAATATTGATACCATTTTCTTGTGATTGGATCCTCAAGTATTTGTTGATAAGGTAATTGCTGGTAGTTTTGGTAACATGCACGCAGGCGTTCAGGACTTAGAGAAATTTAAATGAATTAAATGAATAGATCGACAAAAGGTTGGTAAGAAATTACTTAATTTAGTTGAGCGTGCTCAGATAACACCAAGATTTGCTGCAGATCACATAGACAATCTTCCATGATTAGATCCTCTAAAAGTTGCTGCTTTATTAAAACAAACATGAGAATGAGAAGAAGATCCTCGTATTGCTCATAAGATATATACACTACAATGACTAAATGATCAACAAATTTTTCTAAATTTATTAAACGATTGACGAAAGAATTACGCTGCCCTATCTTTATGAGGCTTCAAATGACTTGATAAAGAAGTTGCTATGAACCTTATTAAAAAGTGACGAACTATTGTATCTAACCATCTTTATGTATTTCAATGACTTGATAAAGAAGTCGCTATGTTACTCATTTGAACAAGTCCAGAAGAT
>JAPLUV010000022.1:0-12113 GCA_026397395.1 candidate division SR1 bacterium
AAAAGTTTTTCTTCTCCCATACTTTCTTATGATAGTTTTTTAACATATTTAGCATTAATTTATCGGCGAAATCTTCAATAGTATTTCATACTTTTGATGTAGTTACTTTTTCAATGTCTTTTGTCAAAAAATCAGGTCAATTTTCATTATCGCAACCTTTTATTGCACATACAGGACAAATTGTATCTCCTAGATTTTTTGGATCATGCCGTTTGTTTCGCCGTTTTCCTGTCGTCCCCAAAACCTTTGCTATCTTTGGGGCAGTATTTTCTAAATATGTTTTCTGATATTCTGGTGTATTCACCTTTTCTAAAAACTTTTCAACTCTTTTATTCATTGTAATTTCATTTATAAATAAATTACTGTTATCATGGAATATGCAATCATATATCGCACAACTAACTTCTGTGCGACATAGAACATAAAAAATTAAATCATTCTATTTTCCTCCAGCTAATTTTCTTCTGGCATGGATGGCAATCTGTTTTCTATTCCACTGCTTCTCTTGAAAGCGTACAAAATCTTTTTTCAATGCCTCAAGTTTTTTACTGTGTACCAATATTCCCGAATCTTCATTGACCAGACTCGAAGTAGCTCCTTCGTTAAATCAGAAGACCGGTACGCCGAGAAGCAACGACTCCGCCGTTCCCATTCAGAAACTTTCTTTGGTGAGGTTAATCAATCATTTGGCTTGGCTCATGATTTTTAATTTTTCAGCAGGGTCAGCAACCCAGCCGATGAAGATAATATTTGGCTTAGCAATAGACTTAAGATAAACTTCATCTGGACCACTTCCCATCATAATAAGGGGCAATCCTAGCTCGTTAAATAATTTGATGATGACATCAGTTTCTCTGACAAAATTCACCAATCTCCCAACATAGAGATAATAGGGGAGTGGTTCTTCCACAATTTCTGCTGTGGCAAATGCAGGATTGATGCGAGGGTAGGAAACTGTGACTTGTGGCATATGATATAATTTTTTTGCCAGTTCGGCAGTGTATTCACTATTGGCATAGACCGTATCAAACTTGGTATATTTCAGATCTCGATTTCTTAATATATGTGCTATATAACGAAATAATTTTCCTTTGATTCAGGTCACTTTCATTTCATACTCATTGTAATGGCTTCGGATATATTGCATCGGAGAATGTAAATACAGCGTCATCGGAACTCAAGAAATTGGTTTGATATTTTTTGCTACGGCAAATGATGAAATAGTAATACTTTGTGGTCAGTATTTTTTAATCTTTCTAGAAAGATTCCACATCAGTGTTGGATAAAAAAACATCAGATTACGATAATCCAAGAGTCGAGACAGAAAAGGAACTTTGTGGGTAGAACAAAAAAGAAACAGCTGATTCATTCGGTGGGGGAGTGCTGTTACTATGGGGAGTTTGTGTTTGGATGTGTGGAGTGTTGATCTATCGGAGAAGAGGGTAAATATTCTCCCCTGAGAAAATTCCTGTTCATCTATTAAATCTTGGAACACGGCTAGTGCTCAGCCAGGAGTGACTCGGCAGTGGACGAAAGCTATTTTCATGGGCTAATGAGTTAAGGTAGATAAGTAAATAAGTATTGAAAATTGAAGATGGAAGGTTGGAGATTGTATTTCCCATTTTATTACTTGCATAGTACTATTTCTTTCAATAAATTCAAGGAAAGAACGCTCCGGAGAAATTTCCTTGCAACCGCAAGTCAAAACGATACCAATCAATACATCTTTACAAAGACACTCATAGTCAAAATGGATCCTAAGGAAAAAAAAAGATTCAAAAAAAATATGATTAGATTCCTAATAGGAATATTTTTTTTCGGCATCTCTTACATCTATACACTAGCACATCCAGCGCCAAAGATGTCTATGCGATATGGGCTTAAAGAATTATCACAAAAAATAACGATATTTTTCTACAAAATACACAACAAGGATCCTAACAAATATAGTGGACATAATCAAGAAAAAAGGCGAAGCACTCAAAAATGAACCCAACGAAAATCTAGAGCTCAATTTACCGTCATATATATACAAAGTAGGGGTATACAAAGACTTAATAAAAAATTGTGGCTCTAGCTAGATAAAGCAAGCTCCGAAGAAATTTCCTTGCAACCGCAAGTCAAAACCATAATACTCAGTCAGCCATATCACGGCAGCTAAATTTTATATCTTTTTATACAATGGAAAGAGCAGAGAAGAAAATATTAAGAGGGAATATTATCAAATTTATTATTGGATTAATATTATTAGGTTTCTCAGTAAGTTATATGTCCAATCATCCTGCAGAGAAATCATCTATTTTATCGGGATTCGAGGTTCTGCGACAAAGGGTTGCTGTCTATTATCATAAAGTTACCAATACTAATCCTGCGGCATTACAGAAAAAGTACGATTACGAAAAGACATATGAGGAGCTTATTAAGATGGGAGAAAGTACAAGTTGTGTAGATCCCAATGTTATGACTGCACTCAATGAAACCTATCTTGAACTCCAAAAAGAAGCTATCAAGAATTTAGATACAGATCTTCCTGGCTATATGCGCAAGGCAAGTGAATACAAGACTATGATAGAAAATTGTACCACAAAATAAATTTTCGGACTACAAAAAAACGACCAGAATAAACGGCCGTTTTTTTTATATATTAAGAAAGGAACGGAATATGTACTCACCAAAATCTTATCAGATCAGTGAGAATAATATATACACCGAGCGTCATCAACAAGATGAAAAATATGATGTTGATATAATTTTCTATCGTGAAATATTTTTCTGGTTTCAATCTGCCGATTCATTGGATCAAGACGCCGAGCAATCTTCCTCAATCCAGCGCCGGCAAGGGAATAACATTGAAGATAGCCAATGCCAACGAAATTAATCCAGCGAAACCAAGATATAATTTCCATCCTCATTCTTTCAATAATGTTTCTCCAAGTTTCACTGCTCCGACAGGGCCAGTAAGTTTACTCAAAGCTGTTTTGATTTTATTCTTATTAAACGAGAGAAGATTAGATCAAAGTGTTCCAAGAGCGTTCAGTGTTAATTTTGTTTCAGCACCAATTTCCTGTAGCCCAGCGACTATCGCTCTACCAAGAGGGAATTTTATCTGTTTGATACTGACATCATTTCCTATATTAAAGCTGACTCAGAGGATGCAATCTTCTTCGGCACACATTCAACTTCCTATCAAAGTTTTTTTGCCTCTCTTGTAGCTGATCTCCAAACTCTTACCAATTCTCTCTCTAAGAACCATACCTATATTGATAACATTTATTTTTTCTCCATTGATAGCGAGAATCGTGTCCCCTGGTTTGATTCCCATATCGCTAGCGATATTTTGTGGTAATACTTCTGAAACTTTAGCTGGTAATGCGGACAAGCTACCACTGGTAAATCCTTCTTTCTCAAGAAATGAGAAGGTTGGAATCAGGTAACTATGTGAATCAGCTCTAAAGGCGTTTTCTGGTAGTAAGGAAATCGGTTTGGTTCCTTGCCAGAAGATAAAACTAAATAGTGCTCGAGCGACCAAGAAGTTCATTCCTACACCAGCCACGAGAATGATGATTTTTTTCCGGAGCTTAGCAGTGATGAAACTATTCTTCGCATGAAAGTCTTCATGATTATTAGGATCTTCTCCTTTGAGTTTGACAAATCCTCCGAGTGGTAATAAATTTAAGGTGTAGACTGTTCCAGACTTGTCTGTTCGGAGCTTACAAATCTTGGGCGGTATTCCTATCCCAAATTCCAATACTTTTACGCCACTTTTCTTGGCAGTGATAAAGTGACCCAATTCATGAAGTAAAACAAGTGACATAAACATAACTATTCACAATACAATTCCCATTCCCAAAAATTCAAGCAATAAAAAAACCAATTGCATATAATGTAAGAAATTGTATAAGCAAAGCAATGGAAAATGGAATTTTCCCCCACACGCTCCTTTGTCATTCCGGCGTTAAGTTTTGCGGCCGGAATCTTAATGGAAGATAGCAGCTAATAAGATCCCGGTCGCATGCTCGTAAACTCGCAGATAACACCGGGATGACTTGCAAGGTGGGGAGAGATTCCTAAATTTTATATTCCAAAATTCCTGAATGTTGTACGATGCCCATACTCACCTAAATGGAGAAGAACTCTATCCTCAGCGAGAGCAACACCTCGCCCAATTTATCGAAGCTGGAGGAGTGGGACTCATAAATTCTTGAGCGAGTAATGATTACAATCTTAAATGAATAGAAATAGCTCAAAGTGCGTTGAGCGTTAAACGTTGAACATGAGACGTTTGTTTCGTGAAAGCAACCATAGGCTACCATCCGGATGTCTGCCTTCATGGCGAGATTAGCGAGGAGAATATTCAGAAAAAAATAGCTGAACTCAAATCTACGTACGAATCCAACAAAGACGTAGTAGTAGCAGTCGGGGAGTGTGGCATCGACACGTATTATCCAGGGACGGAAGAAACGCTGCCTTTGCAGAAGACATTATTTACCCTGCAATGCGACTTGGCCAAAGAATTAGGACTGCCGTTGATGATTCATATTAGGAAAGATTTCGAAGCAGGATTAGAAATTTTGAAAAATTACCGCGATATGACGATTCATTTCCATTGTCGAAGTTTCGGCCCCAAAGAGGTTGAGAGGTTGCGAGTTGAGGGTTGAGAGTTAAACCGAAAATTGTTTATTTGATTTTGTGGAAATATAACTTACAAGAATGCCCAGAATCTGAGAGACGCCTTGGCTAAGGTTCCCTTAGACCAATTATTGCTCGAAACCGATGCACCTTGGCTGAGTCCACAAGCCGTTCGTGGAACCACGAACACGCCAGCCAATGTGAAGTATATCTATGAATTCGTAGCCCAAGAGCTGAATATTCAAATTAATGAATTAGAACAGGCAATAGACCAAAATATAAAAACTCTCTATAAGATAACATAAAGAACAAACGATTGACTTATTATAGTAAATATATAAAAACATGTGTTTATTGTTTTACAATTTTTGCTATTTTTCTATGAAAAAAATAAAAGGATCCAATGACAATGTGGATATCCTCAAAGAGAAGCTGGGAGAATTTTTGCATACATATGATGAAATAATCAATTCAGGAGATGGTGTAGGAGGTGCTAAATGGCAGAGCCAGATAACTGCACGAAACCAGGCCACAAGAGCAGGCGTTATAGATATCATGAAGACAGCAAAGAATCCTGAAGTGAAAACAAAGCTGGAGACTGTTTTTGGCGCCGAATGAAATAATGTGACAGCTAGAAACATCCTTGCTGCGATTGGTACCATAAGTGGCTGAATGGCAAATGTATTTAATGATCAAAGCACGCCTACCACAGAGCAGAAGGACACAACTAAATCAATACCTGCCCTAGTCCAGAAGAAGCCAAAAAAAACAATGCCTGCAGCAGACTTTACTGCAGAGCTTGCCCCATTAACAGAATTGTTATGAATCTCTACAGAAAAAGCAGCTACAGTGAAAGATTATAGACATGGATTGAAAAATGTTAAACAACAAGTAGTGCGTAACGAAATTAATATCAATACGGCAGAGGAACTATTGAGTACAATAGAAAATAATTCTGCGTATTCTAGAAGGCAGAACACAATAGTAAAAACAATAAGAAAGACGCTTGATGATATAGAAGAACAAGGCTTATCCAACAATATAATCAAGCCAAGGATCTACAAAGGAAGACAACCAAGTCCTATCGTAGCCAGAGAAACACCTGAAATGATCCAAAAAAAAATAAAAGACAAGCAAGACAAAATAGAATGATATATAGCAGAGTGAGATTTTTCTGCTCTAACACTTGCGAAAAAGAATTGTGAAAGTTTGAAAAACATGAATGAAATAAATGCTAGAATACTCGATCGAATAGACGAAAAATCTCAAGAAATTGATAAAAAATATGCAATGTTGGTTGATCAATTCTCAAAATTTAAACAACCAGATAAAAAAGAAATCCAAGAAGTTATATGAGAAGCTCCTGTGAGAATCCAACCAAACAATATAGATCAAAGGACAGGAAGAATTATAGATGATTTTGCTTAATCTTTATACTTTCGACAATCTTGTGAAAAAGAACTTTCATACAGTAACAAACTCGTTCCTAGAGGAATTGCAATCTATGGATACAACAACCGATTCTTTTCCTATCCAAAGAATTGCAGAACAATTGACTAGCATCTTGCAATTACAAAATGAACAAACAGATGAACCAGAACAGGCGAGATTAATGAAAAATGCTAAAGAAAAGAAAATATTCCTCTCTCAGGTCGATAATTGGATTTCATCCAAAAAAATAAGATCATCAGCACGTTGAGAAATATTTCATATGATCGTAGATAAATGCATCAATCTCTATGATTTTTTCCTAGCCGAAGAAAAAATTCATCGCCCATACCCCAATAACATCCAACAATTGAAGCTCCGACAAGAGAACGCTTTTAAGCTTATGGAAGGAAAATATCCTTTTAGTATGGCTCCTCTGGGATATACATTAGAGAGAAAAACATCTACCTTGTTAAAAAATAAAGAAACTGCAGATGATATAACGGAGCTTATAGAAGACTATGTAGCTACAGGAGAAATAACATCAGAAGAAGCTTTCCTCCAAAAATGTGAGGAATATGATCCCCCTATTTTGACCAAAGTTATAGTAGATAAACTTTTTGACAAAGAGAACGAAAGATCCTGGTTAATGTTGGCATGATGCTTTCGATATCCAACTCATGGTATAGATATGCCTATACCGTATACCACATCTCCACATATCAGTTTAGCAAGTCTATGGCAGAGTATCCAATATGTCTATGCAGAGAAAAGACAAGAAATCTCTTATGCAGCATATCTCAGAAAATATAGTAACTACATCACGTATCTCCATCAACATCATGCTGATCGACGGGAAAAAACCGGGCAAGAAAATATAGATTTTTTGGACAACTTCATTCCAAAGGAGGATAATGAAATACCAGAAAATATGGTATCCATAAGCAAGACAAATCTCCCCACAGAATACATAATTTGTTTCAAGCAAGCAAATGCATTTTTCAAAGAGAGAAATTACAAACAAGCATTAGCCTTATACAAAGAAGCACATTTACTATGCCCAAAGCTTTCCTCTCCAAAAGAAAAAATAGAGGAAATTTTGCAAATACAAAATCAAACAGGATTCCTGAAAGAAGTAGTTACTGAAACATCAGAAGTTCCTTTAGATGAGATATCACAAGACATAGCTGCAGATTTAGAAGTTGACTCATTTAATGATGAAGAAGAAAATCCTCTCGATGATGGAAAGGACTCAAAAATATCAAAGCGCAAGAGCAAGAAAAATAAGGAATAGAAAATTAAACGCCCACTCTAAAGTAAATTTCTTTATCAACTAATTCTCTCTTGGTTCATCGTCTCAATGCGGAGATCTGTTTCATGATCTCTATCTTTTCTGGTGTATTGATTGCTGGCTTGAGCCAAGGGAGATCAATTACGAAACTAAATGGTCTCGTTGGTTGATTATTAACCACAATCTTAGCCGCAGCTCTAAAAGTATCTCCATTTACCATATCTATCGCTGAAAACTCTGGTCCCATTTCTTTCTCCAAAAATTCTGCATCGGGAGCACCAACCTTGAATATAAATAGGTTTCCTACGTTACCAAAGATAGTTTTGGAAAGATCAAGAGATCATCACAATCATTCTTGTTTCAACTGATCAATATATTGGTGAGCTATAGTCAATCCTAATTTATACTTTCTCGCTTCTGATAAGATACTTTCAATAGATCTGGATACATAGTTTTGGAACTCATCGATATAGAGGAAGAAGTCTTTTCTATCTTTGGGATCTAGACTTGCTCTCTTAAGCGCAGAAAGTTTGATCTGCATCGATACCATTCTTCCTATAAGTTTGCTTGGCTCTTCTCCGGTAAGACCTTTGGACAATTTAACAAGGATTACTTTGCCTTCATTCATTGCATCAAAGAAATTGAACGCTGACTTAGGTTGTCCGATAATGTTTCTTACATAAGTACCCGTAGTAAATGGTCAGAATTTAGCCTGGATAAATGGAATGATTTCTGCTTTTTCTCTTTCTCACATTTTCTTGTATGTCTTATTCCATCGCGCTGCGATGACAGGATTTTTTACATTTCTTATTTTAGATTCAGCATAAGCATCGTCAGTAAAGAGTCTCATAATATCTACCAAGGTTCCTCATTCAGGCTGCTCCATCAGCAAGAAACACGCGTTACGGAAGTAATCCTGGATACGAGGTCAGAAGATTTCTTCTCCATACATAGAGACAAACATCTCTACCAGATCATTCGTCACGACATCTCTTTCATCTTCCGTTTCGGCTCCATCTAGTGGATTGAACGCTAACGGATATTCGGTATTTGCTAAGTCAAAGTAAATAAGATCGTCAATTCTTTCTTTAGGGAAATATTTCATCGTATCGTCTACGAGATCTCCATGAGGATCGATAACACAAAATCAATTACCTAGTCTAATATCTTCAAGGATAGATGTTTTCATTAAGGTTGATTTACCAGAACCCGTCTGTCAGAGAATATATACGTGTCTAAATCTATCATCATTGTCAGAAAGAATTCTAATTTCTTTTTTAATTCCGGCATACGTATTGAAACCCATAAGGATACCTTCTGTAGGAATATTATCTGGAGCAGGGACGATTTTATATTTTTGCCATTGGATACGAGGATTCCTATTGAACTTTGCATTAGGGATATGAATGATAGAAGATAATTCTTTGATATTGAGAATGGTTTGTTTTTTCCAATTTTTTAAATTAGCATATCGACCATTATCCGTTCGAAAGACTCTAGAGACAAATTCTTTGGCAAACTGTTGGATATGTTTAGCTTTCTTAAACTTAAAGGTATTGAGGCCTATATAACTGTATTGACTAAATGATCTTGCTAGATCTTCCAATATCCTCTTTGGTCTATCGGCTTGTGGTGAAGTAACGATAGCTCTAATTTTGACAGAGAAGATTTCATCATCCAATTTCTTATCCAAATCGCCAGTTTGTTGCTGAGAAAACTCATTCTTATTTTTTTCATCTTCTGTGTTCTCTTTGCTATCAGACATACTTGCACCTCTGAGAAATTCTTTGAAGAGACTTTTGAAGAATGATTTTTTCTTTCCTTCTTTTATTTTTTTACTTTCTTTTCTTAGCGTTTTAAGCTGTTTTTCATCTAGCGGAGAAATAAGAATCTGAAGATCCATTTTTTCATCGACCATGATTTTGGAATACGCAGAAAGCAAACTATCCATGGGATCCGCCTCAAAAGTTTCATACGTTTTGACAGGATAGACGTTGTTTTTGGTCAGCATAAATTCTCATCCAGCCATATATTTTCCCGCTTCGAGTAATTTAGGTTTATCTATCATATCTACCACTGCACCGATATAGAAGGAAGAAATTACTTTCTCCAAGTTTTCTATATGATCTTCTGGGACTCACATAATGAATTTGATAACTTCTTTTTCTATCATCATTTCCATACTAATATAATTATCTCCAAACTTCTTGTATTTCCAACCGTCTTCAGAGATGGAATAGAAGTTTTTGTATAACTGATTCATGATTTGCAGGTTTTGCTTCATATCTTTGATCGTATCGCCACCATCATCTGCCTTGGATGCAACGCTCTTTGGTATCTTTACCTGTAAATATTTGATATTTTTAGATTGAGCATATCTGTGTTTCTTCTTTAACGAGAGAAAAATTGCTCTCGTGACCATAGTGGCCATAATATAGAGCAGACCTATACAAATGAGCGTAATGAGGAGTACTAAATTGTTGCTCATATACTGGATTCAGGATAAATCGTTTAAACGTTTAAGCGTTGAAGCGCTTAATCGCTAGGTAAATTATAGTCAAAATAGAGAAAAATGCAAATATTGAAGGAGATTTCAGACGACCCGCCTACCGGCAGGCAGGTTTCTTTCAGAAGATGACAGAAGATAAAAAATAAGGAGAAATGCCTCATTTTCTTTATATGCTAAAATACAACCATACACTCTACACTATAAACTCTACACTCTTTGTCGAAATAGCTCATTTACTCATATCTTTTAGTTCTTCAAGGAATGCAGACACATATCCCTGATTAATTTCCAACGTAATAGTTGCTTCGTCGTCGTAATGTTCTTCGACTATCTTTGCCTGATATTTATCCACAATATTTCTTATCGTTTGCGTTAGATCAAAGTCATAGCTAAAATGGAGCTTGCTCGTGATTTCCGCTTCGCGGATCGCGGCGTGGGCGAGCGTTTGCTTGGCACACTCGCTATACGCTTGGATCAATCCGCCCACGCCGAGCTTGGTTCATCAGAAATATCTTGTTACGACCAAAAGTACATTTAAAATGTTTCACTTTTCTACTATTTGCATAATCGGCTTCCCTGCTGTGCTTGCAGGTTCTCCATCGTCAGAAGATTGATTATATTTCGTTGAAATGACGTTGTTCCCAAAGATGTCGGGGTTGACGAGGACTTCGTATCTGTAGGCAAAACAATGATGGTTTGCTCAGCTATGTTTCTTCTTCACTTCCTGCAAGGCTGATTCTGCTTGTTCTTTATTTTCTACATGAAAAATATTTCCGATAAATCTCGATCATTTGATTTTGGGAAGCTCAAATTCGGAGCTTTCGCTGATAGTGGAGTAGAAGATCTTGGACATAGTAAAAAAAGAATAAATCTTTGATTTTTATAAAGATATAAAGCCAGGAATCAAGATAGAGGAGTTTAATAACTATTAAAACATGCCATTGTAAAGAGTCAACCAATAATTATACTAAAAGTAGTTTTTGTGTTTTAATGACAAAAAAATGGATGAAAAAAATAAGCTTAGTATTGTAGATTGAAAGGAATGAGTGATTATTTCTAACTGAGTTGATAATCAAATTACAACTACCACCGATGAGATTCTCGTCAGACTTGTCGAAAGAATTGATAGTGATCAACTTTTAGCAAAATTTCAAGAACTACAACTTACTAAGAAGAGAGAACAATACGAAAAATTACAGCCAGTATGATTTAAAGATGCCCCTACATCAGCAAAAGAAAAATGGGAAGAATATAAAGATACAGATAATCTTGAAAAGTTGCAATGGATTCACGACAATGTTTCCTATAATGCAGATCATACTATGAACATCATTAAACTCAAAAAGACATTCTGCGAAGATGTTAGTTGAATAAGAAAAAGATGTAATTGGGAAGATGCAAAACAATTAGCAGAATCTAAATGATATGGATTAGGTTCTGATTATAATGACGGTGATTCTCAAGAAACAAAGGAATCATCTGATTGGTATAGAGTCATAAATCTATTTAATAATGGCAAGTGAGATACTGTTGAAGGTATGGAAAGATTTAGAGATATGGCATGATGTAATGATCGGTATCGGACAGCAACTGGATATACAGATAACAACTTAAAAGGCGCTGCTCGTTACAGGAAACTGTACAAGGGCAGATGTGATAGGTACTGGATGAACACAGATATCAAAGGCCGTATCTGAGGTTTCAAGGATATGAAATAAAAATTTCTACATAGGAAAAAATCCTCCTTGATATTCGTATCATAGAGGATTTTTTTAATTGCCCAGCTAGATTCCGGCTGCAACACTTGGCGCCGGAATGACAAATGCTGGGTGTTTATTTCGCTTTAGGCGCTAAATAACAAAAAATTTTCTCCTTGGTATTTCTGTCCTTAATATCATCAATCACTCGTTCCATAGCCATTTCCAGAAGTTCTCCAACCTTAGGTCATGCCTTGAGTTTAAACTTCTTCATAATGTCAGATCCACTTACAGTAAGTTGCTTCATGGTAAATTGTCCTTCTTGTTTGTGTAAGCGTTCCATAACTTTTCTAATCTCATGAATATCCGTGATATCGCTACTATTTTGCAATGGATTGTATTGTCAGAGTCTATCAGCGATCGTAATATCGAGAATATTTCTAAATTTTTCTACACCAGCTTCGCTGAGAAATGATCTAATTTTTCTTTCTCGCTTTTCTGGAAGTGCATACAAAATTTCTTCCAATTTATGATGATGATTTACATACCAGACCATCTC
>JAPLUV010000022.1:12225-48358 GCA_026397395.1 candidate division SR1 bacterium
TTGTTGCTAAATCCGAGTTTTGCAAAATCTTTCTTCACATATTCAGCACTGCTTCTTCTATGATTTGTCGGTCCTGCTAAGATTGCCTTAATTTCTTCTCTGCTCAATCCCTCTTCATAGGCATCAAATTGATCTACCTTGCCGACATCGTGGTACAGCATGGCAAATCTCACGAGATAATCCTTATTTAACTTCTGTAATTCAAAAAGAGTTAACATCGTATGCGCATACCCATCAAATGGATGGTATCTGACAGGTTGTTCCACGTTCTTCGTCTCCATCAACGCAGGAAATAATATTGGCAGTAATTTTGCTTCGTCGAGTAAACTTATAAACCCAAAGGGATTGCCAGCTATAAATGATTTACTCAACTCATCCTTAATTCTCTCCTTAGCTACATGATCCAAGAGTGCACTATTTTTTTTGATACTATTCCAAGTCTCTTTTACAAAATCAAAAAGCACAACAGGCTCACTTTTTTTCTTATCATGTTTCAATGTTTCCATTTTTCCATATTTCAATTTCTCGTTAATTACACTTACGAACCTTAATGCTCTAATCATCCTCAGCGCATCTTCGGTAAATCTCTTGTCCGGATCGCCCACAGCTCTCAATTTTCTCTTGATAATATCTTGCATACCCTGACTTGGATCTATAATGAATTTTAGCGTTCCACGTGTAACGTTTCACGTTCAACGTTTGGTAGAAATAATATGATTTTCTGTAAGTTGATTAGTAAGAAAAGAAAGTTCATCTTTTTGAAATATTCCATCAGCAAATAATTTTTCAATAATATTTGGACTTTGTAGAATAAACAAATTTTCATTCGCGATATACAGAAAGCCATATTTATTTAGCTTGGAAACCAATTCATCATCATTTTTTATCACAGTTGCTGACTTACTTATTTTGAGCGGAGCGTGTTTGGTGGAATAATAATAAATACAATTCACGGTAAAATCTCTTCTCATCGCATCAAGCAAAATATCATTACTTCGCGTAATTTCTCCTGGGTGTCTGAAATCTTCATAATTACCTTCGGTTCTCAAGGGCGTTAGCTCGTACTTCACCAGTCCATCAGGTCATCAAGTCGTCAAGTCTTCAGGTCTATCAAGTCATTTGACTTTATGGGCTTTCGACTTTACAGACTTTACAGACTTCTTGCGAATAAGTGTAATTGTTCAAAACTTTTCAGTAATGAAATGGGATAGTCCCGTGGTATCGATATTCTTGTATATATCGGTTGGTTTGCCTGCCATCGTAAAGTCTACGTCGATAGGGGAGTTCTCCGTTCACAGAAGCAAATCTCTGATACAGCCACCAACCAGAAAAAGAGTATTCTGCTTTTTTACCGTATGGGAATTCTTCCCATAGACAGAAGCGACGTTAAAGTTCTTTGTTGAACTTTTTGCGTCTTTTTCTGTTCTTTTCTGCAGAAAGGCGATGTGTGTATCTAAGATAGAGAGTTTATCGAAGTGAATCATAAAAAATAAATTAAGAATTAAGAGTTAAGAATTCCAATTGAGTTTATAAGCAAAATCGAGCCATTTTCAAGAAAATAAAAAACGGTGGTTTTGCGCAAGTAAGTATGTATAAAGGCAACAGTTTATTTTTTTATATATTTCATGTCCCAAAAACTTCGCATAGCCATTGTCTGCGACGCTATTGATGATAGCGCACTTGGTGGCTCATTTATCTCAGGTAAAAGATTTGCTGCATGACTGGCAAAAGCTGGACATGAGATTGTTCGAATTACATCAAAATTTAGAGAAAATAGAAAAGAGGAATTTTCCTATGCCAAGAAGATCTATGAATTTCCTCACTTACCAAAAATAGGAGCATATGGAGTTCGTTTCTGATATACCTCTGCGGCTCGTTTGACCAAAATTTTTCAAAGTGAAAACATTGATATCGTCTATAGTATCCATCCAGCCATTCTTGCTCGACAAGCTGTGCGTGCTGCCAAGAGATTACATATTCCTATTGTGAGTCATTCGCATACGTTGCCGGATCTTATTCTTCCCTGATTCCCTCTCTTCTTAGTAAAAATAGTAAAAAAAGTTCTGGCGTTTCTCTACAAAAGATATGATGGAATTATTTACCCTACAGAGTTTTTGCTCCAGAAATATAGAGATTGTTATTTCAAAATGCCACAAGTGGCGATAGGAAATGGTGTAGATACAGCTATTTTTACTCCTAGTGAGAAAGGAAACAACGAACACTTCACCTTGTTGTCTGTTGCGAGATTGGAACAAGCAAAAAATCCAATCGTGATTTTGGACGCATTACATATCCTTCATACACAAAAAAAATTAGAGAAACATATTCGCTGCATTTTCGTAGGTAGCTGACCCTTAGAGAAAAAATTACACAACATAACTGCTGAATATGGATTGACAGACATCGTAACGTTCACGTGAAGACTTCCTGCCGCGTCAGCTCGTATAGTCAAAACGTATCAAAATGCTTCAGTGTTCGTCTTACCATCGCTTTTTGAAACAGAGGGAATGGTCGCTATGGAAGCCATGGCTTGCTGATGTCCATTATTAGTTGCTAACAGTCCATCAAGCGCAGCCAAGGATTTTGTCCACAATAATGGTTATACCTTCGATCCACATAATGCACAAGAATTGGCGGACAAAATAGAAAAGCTCAGCACCAATTCTGATCTTTGTGAAATCATGCGCAATGTGAGCATTGAAGAGGCACAAAAATATTCCTTTACTACAAGTGTAGAAAAATTAGAATCGTTTCTGTCATCTTTTGTAAGCAAATAATATTTATCTTCTTGTTTTACTTTCTATGGACTGAGCTGTAGTATTACTTCTCAAATACAAGTATCTCATCATGCTCGCACTGATGATCATGGAAGGACCGGCGGTCGCATTTGTCTCGGCATTTATGGCGGCGCAGGGAATTTTCTCCTTCGGTTTAGTATATCTCTTTTCTATTATAGGAGATTTGATAGGAGATCTTGGTTGGTATCGAGTAGGAAGATTTGCCAGAAGATCTGGAGCAACGGAACTCTTGGAAAAAGAAAAACAGTGAATCAAAATAGATAAAAAAGTATTGAAGCGAAGAGCTCGCTTCGGTCTGCGAGTAGCTACGAAAATTTATAAATTAGAAAAAAAATCAGTCTTCAATTATATTCATGAGAAGATGAATAAAAATTTTTTTCTTGCTTTGTTTATCGTTAAAGTTACGCCGCCGTTATCGGCTCCTGGGCATCTTGCTTTTTGATTTTTCAAAATTCCTTTTCGTAAATTTTTTACCAACACGCTGATTCTCTGTTTTTTACTTGAATCTATTTTTCTTAACTTAGGTTACTTTAGTAGTATGTCGATCAATACCTTCAAAAATAATTTAGACGTCATATGACTTACTATTAGTATCGTGGTTATCGGATGAATAGCATTATTAGCAGCCTTTTTTATTATCAAAAGAATTAGGAAATACTCCAGACTTAAGACGAAAGAACTAAAATAATTTTATATCTATATGTTTTTATGAAAAAGAAATTTCTTTTCCTCTATATCCAAGCAGGAGGAGGTCATATCTCAGCAGCTAGAGCAATCGCAAGATATATGGATCAACATTACGCTGAAACCGTAGATCCAGTCTTGATTGATGGATTTACCGAAGCTCCACGATGGTTGAAGAAAATAATTATTGATGGCTACAAAGCGTCACAGACTACTGGACAACGGGTGTATGAATTGTTGTATCGGCTCAACGAACAACGGTTGTTTGCCAAAATTTCTCAAATGCTGTTATGCCGATTCGTCCAAGGATATATCAAGAAAGTCATTCTCCAACAACGCCCAACGCAGATGGTGATTCTGCATTTTTTCTTAGTCAGACCTACCATTAAGATGTTAAAAAAACTCAAGATAGATATTCCCGTTACCACAATTATTACCGATCCTTTCACGATCAATAGACTTCGAGTTATAGAAAAGGATGTAGATTACATTGTATTTTCTGAGAGAGCAAGAAATACGGCAGTCAAGAGAGGGGTTCCTCATCATAAGATTAGAATCCATCCGACTATTCTCAAACAAGAATTTAATCAGCCACTTTCAGCCGAGCAAATTATTGAAAAGAAAAAATCATTCGGTCTATCTTTAGAACAAAAAACTATCTTTATTATGTGAGCAGGGGATGGCATCCCAAAAGGAGAAAAAATTTTACAGGAATTAGTTGATACCAAAGTCGATGGGCAGATTATGATCGTTTGTGGTAAGAATCAAAAGCTCGAGCGTCAAGCGAACAAGATCGCTTCGCTCCATCCAGAATATATCATCAAGGTATTTGGCTTTGTAGATTTTATGTATGACTTGGTAAATATTTCCGATATTATTATCACCAAATGATGACCAGCGACCATTATGGAAATCCTGATGATGAAAAAAATCCCGGTCATCAATAGCTATATCCGATGACAGGAAAAATGAAATATGGAATTTGTCGTCGACAACAATGTTGGCTTCTACGAACCTAATGTGCATAAGATGGTAAAGATCGTCCATGATATGATGCAATCAGATTTTTCCGTCTATCATGACAATATTCATAAGCTCCAGCTCAGAAATGGAACCGAGGAAGTGGCCGAGTATTTAATGAAAAAATAGTTGATTTTTGTCCCTATATTACTATAAGATTGGTCGTTGCCTTTTTTTTGTAAAAGAAATATATGGGTGAGTAGCTCAATTGGCTAGAGCCGGATTCCCCGCTCGCCTAAAGAAAATTATCTGATGCAATTCAGATTTTTTTTATTTATTTTTGTTTCCCCTTTCATTTTCCCTCCAAATCTATATAAGGGTAAGCGAGAATTCGTAATTCTTAATCCTTAATTCCGAGCCGAAGGCGAGTCCCGCTTCAGCGGGATTAATTCTATATTCTGAATTTTACACTCTACATTAATAAGATGCGTTTTTATGATGAAATAACTATCCACGTCCAATCAGGCCAAGGCGGTAACGGAATCGTTACCGGAAGAAGAGAATTGGGCATCCCATTTGGCGGACCATCTGGCGGTAATGGGGGAAAATGAGGCTCCATTATCCTCAAGGCATCCAAGGACGAAAATACCCTGATCGCCTACAGATACAAAGCACTCTTCAAAGCCAGATATGGCGAACCTGGCAGATCCAAGGACCAATATGGTGCCAATGCCGAAGATATTACCCTTATTGTCCCTGTCGGCACATTGATCAGAGACAAGCATACGGGCGAATTATTACACGCATTTGCCAAAGACGGCGAAGAGCGAACCGCAGTGGAATGATGAGAATGAGGCGTCGGAAATATGCACTTCAAGGATGCAGTCAATCAGTATCCCAATTTTTCCTTACTCGGAGAACCAGGACACAAAAAAGATATTGTATTGGAATTGCAATTGCTAGCTGATGTCGCATTGATTGGCGCGCCAAGCGTTGGGAAATCCAGCATTATCAACAGCATCTCAAATACCAAAGCGAAAGTAGCCGATTATCCCTTCACCACGCTTGCACCTAATCTATGATCCGTGAAACAAGATGATCAGACCTTCAATGTGATAGATATTCCAGGACTTATTAAATGAGCGGCCGAGGGAAAAGGTCTGTGAAATGCCTTCTTGCGTCATATATTGAAATCCAGAATTTTTTGTATCGTCTTAGATATTGCGAGATATGATAAGGGCGTGACCGAGGCGACGGACTTGCTTGAAGAAATTTTCCAATATATTCAGACCAAATTTGATCCTAATCTCGATGATGACATCGTAGAGCTGGATATCGATATCAAGGTTGATGGCACCATGATTACTTTGTTTGCTTATCATGATGAGAAAGTGGTTTTGGAAAAAAGATTAATCTTCGTGATCAACAAATACGATCTCGTGAACGACAAGGAAATTCTCAAAGAGTATACGGACGAACTCAAAAATCAGTTAGTTTTGTTTTTTAAACAGAAAAAAATCTGAACCAAAGTCACGAAAAAAGTGTTGGACGAAAACCTGTTCACGATCTCCGCGGCAACACACTTCGGCATAGAATCATGGCTCAAGAGAGTAGTAACCTTGCTCCGAAACACCAAACCAGAAGAAGTCTACCAATTAGAAAATATTCCATTGGAAGATTACAAAGAAGACAAAAGAGAAATGATCGTAGAAGTAACGGACCATGAAAAGAAAGTTTTGCTCGAAGATGGATTCATCGATCCAGGAACCTATGACTATGCGAAAGTGCGAGAAATTTCTCATGCAGAAATCTGCAAAATGGTACGAATGACATGGCGATGAAATCCAGAAGCTGAGAACCATTTCTGGAAAGAAATGCACGACAAATGATTTCTTGAAACCTTGGAAATGGGCTGAGTAAATAAGTGAGATATTTTGAAAATCGTAAGTTATTATGATGGGAAAGAAGATAGATATATTGTTTATTAAAGTGAATCACCCCCTTGCCCCTCTTTAGCAAAGAGGGGAGAACTCATTATAACAATTGAAATCCTCCTTTGCTAAAGGAGGTGGCGAACGAACGTGAGACGGAGGATTTTATTTTTCAAAAGAATCCCATGTTTACTATTCTAAATATAAGCGATTCAGACAAGCATCGGCAATCCGTCGTAGACGAGTACACGAAGCGTTTGTGAAAATCGATAAAAATCATAAATCTCAAGCCCAGCAAGAACGGATCCGTCCAGCAAATAATTGCTGCCGACACACAAAATATTATTACTCACTTGAGTAAATTTTCTGATACGCAAAAAATATTATTATCCAAAGAAGGAAAACAATTAGACACGATGCAACTTGTTTCTTTGATAAGAAATAAAGATATCGTCTTCATAATTGGCTGACCCTATGGATTAGATGAACCAGCATTAGCAAAATATATAGATAGCAACATTTCTTTTGGAGCTATCACCCTTCCTCACGGCTTAGCAAAAGTGACCTTATTGGAGCAATTATATAGAGTGGGAACTATTGAACAAGGGAAGTCATATCATTATTAAAATATATTGACATTAACAAGGAAATACATATTATATATATATAATTTTTATGAAAAAAAATAATTATTAACCTAGAGAAAAATAAAAAAACATGAAAGCAAAAATTTTTACAACAACAAATACACCAAATGTATTTATGGTGTATAAAACAAACAAGGAAACAGAGATTGTAATCTTCTGTTTGGGAAATCATTTAGACTTTAAGTTCTTCATATTGAGCGATGAAGAGACTAAGGCGTTAACAAAACAATTAGTCTCATCGGATCCCATTGAATATTCAGATGCAAAAGTTTCACGCCTGATTATTTATCAAGACAATCATCGTAGAAATTTTAAAATTAGGGAAGAATTCAAAGGGTCCATTGAGATAGCTCTTTCCCTTATCGAAATCGAAAAACTCATCAAATTCCTTGAAGAATGATGAAGTCAGAACATTGTAATAATTAAACCTCTAGGGATTCCTGGGGGTTTAGTTTTTTTTCTTTTTGCAATTGCTGGAAAATCATTTCTTGCTTGATTATTTTAGATAATTATGTATACTTTCCGTGTTTTATACTGGTAATACAACATAATGGCTACACAGACAATCCAGTTGGCTATCCCAACGAAATATCAGAACATATTTGATAAGTCTTTTTTATCAAAAACTATTATGTCTTTGGAAGATTTTTTGGTAAAGTTGGGTATTGATAAAGATATGATGAAGGAAATTATTCACATCAATCGCATGAAAAACGATATCCAAAATAAACATTATACCACTTCTCGCAAACTATGACGAAGTATAAAATAATTCAGACAGAATCATTCAAAAGATCATTGTATGATTTTTTGCTTACGGTAGCTCCTGATGATAAAAAACATTTTGTTGTCTTCCAGGAGCTTTTTGATATTGATCCATTTAATACTCGCATCAAAACACATCTTATCTACAAGGACAAAAAAGCGAACCAAATATATAGCAGTTATATTACCAATAAAATTAGATTGATTCGATTGCTAAAATGAACTACAATTATCATTTTATACAAAGTCATGACTGACCATGATTATAACAAGATAAGAAAATTATTCCCTATGATTATAAAAATAGCAGACACCGTTAAATAGTAAATTTGCTTTCGTAGAATCCCCATGTGAACAAAAATCTATGTAGAAAATAATGGAATGTATGGTGCCGTCATTCACATCGGTAACGAGCATATTTTTACCGTAGGGAAAGATTTTGACGAGCTATGAAAAAATATAGACGAAGCGATGATTTGTGCTTTTGGTAAGCAAGCAAAAAAACAATACAAGTTCAGCAAAACAAACCCATGATTAATTAAACTACGCAAAATAGCAGAGTGAAAATAATATATTTCAATTTACGAAAAATAGACTTTCGACTTTACAGACCTGATAGACCTGACGGACTTGATAGACTGTTTTCATTTTTGCAATTACTTTGCAATTGCTGGGGGAATAATTATATTCTCATAAAAGAAAAATAAGTCAAATATTAAAAAGAAACATTATGGGAAAAAAAGTTATTTTAGTCAGACACGGAAAGTATAATGAAGATGAAGAGGCAAATTTAAGTAATGAAGGAATAGGCGATATGAAGCGATTAGCTCTAATTCTATTTCCTTACATTGTTGATAAAAATGTAATCTTCATCGCTTCTATGGCAAACCGAGGCATTCAATCGGCTGAGGTATTGCAAGAAATTTGGGAAAAAAATAATGTATTTCTTCCTTTTGAGAAAAAGTACGAGGTTTGGTCCGGTACAGATTCTCGGAGAGAAAGTAGTAGATTATTGGAGAAAGAAAAAAAGACAGTTTCAGTACACGATTTCAATTGGCTATCTTCATTTATCAAAGAAGATAAGCATGAAGTAATCGTTGTAGTAACACACCTGGAATTTGTTGAATATTTCCCCAGCCGTCTTGGTTTTGAAGGCCAAGAAATAAGTAAGGGTCGTGCAATGATCTTAGATATGGAAAACATGACGAGGAGTATTGTATAACAAATTTAACAATTGAAATTCCGGGGAATCACCGGAATTTTAATTTATATTTATTTTTTGCAATTGCACAGCAAATCCCTATATTTTCCTCGAAAGAAAATCCTGTTCGATTAGCAAGGCAGATTAAATCGTTTGCTCGTTATTGCAAGTGGCCGATTTAATCTGTCTAGTCGCCGTGTTTTCTGACCAGACTTTTATTCTTCTTATTTTTTTACCCATGGCTATTACAGCAAAGAAATTTGACGTACATGCGAAAACCTTTGACCGAGAAGGCAAGAAAATTTCCTTCGAGACAGGGAAACTAGCAGTACAAGCAACCAATGCAACCAAGATTCAATTCGGAGAAAACGTATTTCTCGTGGCTACCGTGATGGAAGCCAACCCAAGACCAGATTCAGATTTTTTACCTCTTATGATAGATGTCAGAGAGAGTTTTTCTGCAGCAGGAAGACTTGGTGGCGCTGCATACAGGAGAAGAGAAGGTAGAGCATCAGATCAAGCTGTGTTGTACTGTAGACTTACGGACAGAGCATTGAGACCAATGTTTCCCAAGGGAATGATTAACGATGTTGTTATCACGATTACGCCACTTGCAATGGATCAAGAATTTGATTCATGAGTATCCATGTTGATAGCATCATCATTATCTCTTATGTCAGCAGGGATTCCTTTTGATGGACCAGTGGGCGCAGCACAGATTGGCTACATTGATGAAAAATTTATTATCAATCCAACGATTGCAGAGTTAGAAAAAAGTATGTTTAATCTCATCGTAGCAGGAAAGAAAGGAACCATTAATATGATCGAAGCGGATGGTGCAGAAGTGCCAGCTGAACTGATGAAGAAAGCATGTGAAGTTGGTCAAAAAGCAATTGATCAATCGTGCGATTTCCAGACGGCGTTTCTCAAAGAATTAACTATTACCAAGAAAGAAATCAAATATAACAAACCATCAGAAGATTTGATGAGCTTCATTAGCAATATTTTGACGAAAGATAAATTAAATGCAATGACAGGCAATACTAAAGTTCCATTCAACGACTTATATGTACAGTACGAAAAAGAAGCACTAGAGCTATCCAAAGAAAATATCGCAGACAAGGAACAAGAAGAATTCACCGAAGCCAAAATCAAGATGGCTGTCTTCAATACTATCAAAAAATTTATCCGCACGCGTACCTTAGAGACAGGAAAAAGATTGGACGATAGAGATCAAAAAGATATTAGACCATTGTACTGTGAAGTAAATGTCTTGCCGAGAGTACATGGAGCAGGATTGTTCCGAAGAGGCGATACTCAGGTCTTGAGTACCGTTACGCTTGGATGACCAAAAGAATTTTTGATCCTTGATGATACTGAACATTACAATGTCCATCAAAGATATATCCATCATTACAACTTCCCTCCATTTTCTACAGGAGAAGCGAAGGCGATGAGAGGCACAGGTAGGAGAGAAATCGGACATGGAAGATTGGCAGAAAAAGCTTTGGAAAGAATGTTGCCGAGCATGGAAGAATTCCCTTACACCATCAGAGTCGTATCTGAATGTTTAGGGTCGGGAGGATCAACCTCTATGGGTTCTGTTTGCTGATCTACGCTTGCCTTGTATGACGCAGGAGTGAAATTGATTAAACCAGTCGCAGGAATTGCGATGGGATTGATGACAGAACACGATGATGATAGCGATGTCATCAAGAAACATATTGTCTT
Organism: candidate division SR1 bacterium; assembly: GCA_026397395.1. Taxonomy (GTDB): domain Bacteria; phylum Patescibacteriota; class Gracilibacteria; order Absconditabacterales; family Absconditicoccaceae; genus CAJBLF01. The sequence goes on from JAPLUV010000022.1 coordinate 22,943, forward strand.
AAATGACTTGATGGGAACTGAAGATTTCACGGGAGATATGGATTTCAAAGTTGCAGGAACCAAAGATGGGATTACCGCTATCCAACTTGATACCAAATTAAAAGGATTAACCATGGATATTGTACACGAAACGATTGACAGAGCATGTGAAGGCTACAAAGAAATAATGGACTTTATGCTCAAGACCATAGACAAACCAAACGCGACACTCAGAGAACACGCGCCAAAGATTCAGATTATTCATATCAAACCAGATAAGGTAAGAGAAGTAATCGGAAAGGGTGGTGATGTCATTAACGGAATTATTGATAGTAATCCAGGGGTGAAAATTGACTTCGAAGATGATGGAACATGTTATATCGGACATAAGGATCAAGCAGTGATTGACAAGGTTATCGCTATCGTGCTTGAAATCGCTTCTGACTTAGAACCAGGACAAGAATTTGATGCAAAGATCAAGAGAATAGAGGACTACGGATTATTCGTTGAACTTCCAAAGAAGAAAATGGGACTCTGTCATATTTCCAATCTTGGTCAGAGATACGAGACACCACTTACTAATTCCTTCAAACTTGGTCAAGTGATTAGAGTCAAGATCAAGGGAATAGATGCCGATGGCAAAGTTGCTTGTATGAAGATATAAACTCGTGGATGCGAGTGTAATGAATAGTTATGGATCGTAATGTGTTGTTATGAATCGTAGACGATACATTACTCCAGCTTCAGCTGGAACATTACCATCCATTACACGCAGTACATTACTTTTTATATCATAAACAATCCCAATGAAATTTCTCAAAAAACTCATCACCATTGTCATTATTATCGCTGTTGTTTTACTCTTAGCTCGATGGTATCTTGGTGGATTTACTACGCCAGTGGTTACGGAGCAAAAGATGACCCCTTATCCAATCGCGTATACCACCTTTACCGGTGAATACAAAAATGTCGGCCCAACGATGACGAGTTTATACGCTGCACTGTCTGGTGCTGGAGTACATTCTACGACAGGTGTTGGTATCTATTATGATGATCCAGAAGTTATTTCTGGTCAGAATATGAGAAGCGATATCGGTAGCGTTATTTCATCAGCAGAATTTACCAAGTTAGGCAAAACAGCTTCATCTGGATATAAGCTCAGAATGATGGCATGAGGAGATAAAATAGTCGTAGAATTTTCCTACAAAAATAGTTTGTCGTATATGGTGGGACCTATCAAGGTCTATCCTATCGTCAATGCGTATCTGCAAGAGAAATGATACAAGACAACAATTCCAAGAGTTGAGATTTACGAAGTTTCTGCGAGTAAGATTTTGTATATAGCTGATATTGTAAAATAATTTAGAGTTCAGAATGTAGAGTGCAGAATTAAAATATGCAAAAATACCTTCACGCTGAACTATACACCTATCTACCGGCAGGCTATAAACTATGCATTCAAAAAAGATGCCAAGAGGCATCTTTTTTATATAGTTACATCGGTTTCTGTTACATTACCTGTTCATCTTGGCTTCACAATGCCATTCATATCAGCTCTCATGAGCATCAGCATAACATATCATCTCAATTCAAACATCAGTGGATGATCTATTTTTTTCATGACATTAGCTTTTTGAAGTGCCTGTAAATGTTTAGAATACCATTGTAATTGGAGCGTAGGAGCGGATGATGTAGATCAGAGAACTTGTCCAATTTTAGACACTAATCTCTGGACACCATTTTCTACTTTGATCAAAAAAGTTTCTTCTCACGGCTTGATATTATACATATCTCCAAAGAGCAATCTGGAAAGAACAGTACCAAACTGAGCTCTATTGACGACCCCATTAGGTTCGAAGGTTTTTCTCGGTGTTGTTCAGTCTTCTTGTAATCACATCAGCCCAAGCTGACAAGATAAGATAGCATAGGCTTGCATTTCTGAATTTTCTTTCTCTATATCAGAGAACATACAGTTTTTATCTCATTCAGGCTTGATCCCCATAAATTGTATAGCAAAGACAGAAATCATTTTGGCTAAATGTTTTCTCAAGAGAAGGCCAGTCATGTTTGCTTGTTGAATGGTGGGCATAGTAGTAATTCCATATCCATGAGCCCAGAGATAGGCATTAGTAAGTTCTAATCCATAGGGGAATAACGATGCTTCTCCAGATAACGGTTCAGTAGTTGGAGCTCCATGTGCCTGCTCTCCCGTAGTAGCTGATTGACACACCCCAGGATATAGACTTGAAATATCACAAAAGTTTCCAGGTTTGGGAATATAATTATTTCCTACACAGACGACATCAGACAACAGACAAGGAGGAGTCTCTATAATAGCTCCAATTGTTCATCAACCTCATCAACCTCATCAACCTCAACCTCATCAACCTCAACCTGGTTGAGGAGCAATGATGGTAAACGAGAAGGAAATAGTATTTCCCGCAATATCGATAACAAAAAAAGTATGACGTCATGGGGTAGAAATAGGAGTTCAACTAAGATAAGGTACGCCATCCACTTGAGCAAGTACTCCAGGAAGATTATCAGAAAAGGTGAAGACAATACTATGTCCATCTGGGCTGAATACAATATCTAATGTAGGAGGAATTTTATCTATCCATGTGATAGCCGCAGGAACAAAGAGGGAGCTCCACATATTTGTAGGACCAAAAGCAGCTCCAGAAGCATAAGGTCAAGTGCCTCGAAGATAGGAAAGAGTATATGATCCATTACCAGAAAAAACATAATTAAGTGTTCCTGTAATACTTGATCCTGTAATAGCTACCAAAACATCTCCACTCGTATATACTCCACTAGTAAAGGCAGGTGAATAAATAATATCTACAAGCGCAGGTTGGATATCTACAAGGATTCTTGGTTCAGCAGCAAAAATAGTCTTTCATAGAATGATAGACATTAATAGTCATAGGAAAAAAAATCATTTTACTTGCTGCTTTCTCATACGAGTACGAGACGATGAAAGAATAAAAGCATTATTTAAGTATACACCAAAGTGTAAAAATTTGCAAATTTTGAAAATCTCACTACAATTGAAGCACTTTATATCTCATATATTATATGAAAAAAAAGACTCGCATTCTCTTCGTCTGCAAGGGCAACATCTTTAGAAGCATGACGGCCGAGTATATGATGAAAAAATATCTTACACAACATAAGATTACTGATTTTGTTGTAAGTTCTGCTGGGATTGAAGCAAAACCACATATCGCGGATCCCTACCTAGTCGCAGATTTGAAGAAGAGAAAGATAGATGTGAGTAAACATCAGCAAAGAAAACTGAATAAAGAGCTTTTGGAGCAACAAGATATCGTTATCGCTATGGGACAAAACCACAAAGATTTTATTTGGCAACAGTGGAAAAGACGTGTATTTTTATTCAATGAATTGGCTTATGATCAAAAAACGCCAGTATTGGATATCGAAGAGCATATCCCAGCGAATAAACTTAATGAAGAATCCAGAGAAAAATACGAAAAACATATCGTAGATCATATCCAAAAATGGACACCCGCAGTATTTACATCGTTAAACGAAAGACATTTCTTGTTCGAAAATTTTATTAGCAAAAGAGCTCGTCATAGAGATAAGCTTCCCTTTATTCCCTTGTATGAAACGAAATATACGATAGCATTTATGTCTATTGCTATCCCATGGTACGAAGATGGACACGTGCTCATTATTCCCAAAAAAAGATTTAGAGATATAGAGGAAATACCAGCTGTGTACTTGCAAGATTTGATGAAGGCAGTCAAAATAATCGGAGCAGTCGTCAAACAAACGCATACAGGATACAACTTATTACTTAACAATGGAGAAGATGCAGGTCAATATATTCTTCATCTCCACTTTCACCTTATTCCTCGTCAAGTACATGATCATATCACGATAGAATTTTTTAAGAAGCAAAAGATGTCTCCAGCTAAGTTTACGACATACAATACTGCATTAAAAAACAAGATAAAAGACTATCTCAAAAAACAAAAAAAAAGTAAATAATAGCATAGTTTCTATATTTACTTCATGAGCGTCTTTATGACGCTTTTTTAATGCCAAAAAAGGGACCTATAAATCTCGTCAGATATTTGCTTTTTTTATCATTTTCAGGTATAATTATATATAGAAGAAGGAACAAAATGTATAATCATCAAAAAGACCTTCGACTTTATGACTTTAGACTTTAAGGACTTTATTATTTATATCAAAAAGAATGACAGACAATTTTAAAAACATTAAAAAGGTAGCCGATGATATCACGTCTATCACTATCCAGTGAGCGACAAATATTGCCAAAGCTGCACTTGAAATAATGATCAATGAAATTAAAACCAAAAAATTCAAGACAATCGCTGAATTGGAGTCATTCGTCAAGCAATGAGCCAAGCTGTTGATGCAGGCCAGACCTACGGAACCAATGTTATTCAATGGGATGAAATGTTCGCTTGTACAGGTAACGAGTTCAAAGGTTAACGGGTTAAAGAGTTGAAAAGATTCTCTAGCAAAACAAGTAAACCAATTACAAACAAGAATACTCAAAGCATTGAAAATGTATTTGTTAGATTTGCAGTGAGAAGAAAAATTGAGACCAAAGATTGGTGCCAAAATAATTAAATCTGGTTATCACATCATGACGCATTGTCATTCGGGGTCGGTCGTTAAAGTCCTGACCACAGCTCGAGATCAAGGCAAAAAGATTCACGTCTACAACACAGAAACCAGACCACTATATCAGGGCAGAAGAACATCGGCTGATTTACTCAAGGCAGGCGTGCCAGATACGATGATTACTGATGATTCTGCACCATTCTTTACAGACAATATCTATGAATCAGAAGTGCATATCGATATAGTAATCATTGGCAGCGATTGTATCAAACTCAATGGTGATGTATACAATAAGATTTGAAGCTTCGCAATCGCTATGGCAGCCTGGCATTCAGGGACTCCTGTATACATTGTCGGAAGCTTAACCAAAGTGGATACAGAGTGAAAAGTAAAAATAGAAAAAAGATCTGGCAAAGAAATACGACCAGATGCACCGAAATGATTGGAAATTATTAACTATGCATTCGATATGATTCCAGCTAAATTTATTACTGGTATAATTACTGAATATGGCATCATCCCACCCAAAGATATTAAAAAATATGTAAAAACATATTATCCATGGATGATGACTTAGTTGGTAGATGGGAGAACTTAGATCTTAGACTCCAGGCAACCAATAACCAATACACAAACATTTTAACTTTAAAAACTTTTTAACCTTTTAACTTCATATCAATGGACATTCAAGAACTCATCGCTACGCTCAATTCCCATCAAGCGGCCTATATCAATATGGATCTCAAAGATCCGCAAAATGGCGAATACATGCTTTGCGTATTTCATATCATTCCTTGAGGAAAACTCAATATCCTACAAGCGGCTTGTGAAATCTCAGCAGAATCAAGTACGGGAACTAACTTTGCTGTGCAGACAGAAACAGCTTTCTCTAGAGAAATGAATTCTTTGGTTTACAAAATAGATCTGGAAAAAAACCTCGTACGAATTGCATATCCACGAAGACTCTTTGATCGCGGTGGGAATGTCCAAAACATCCTTACCTATATCGCAGGAAATATTTTCTGAATGAAAGATATCAATGCATTGAAGTTATTAGACGTACGATTTCCACCAGCAATGCTAGAACAATACGATGGACCAAGTTACACCTTAGACGACATGAGAAAATATTTGAACGTCTACGATAGACCAATCCTAGGAACTATCGTTAAACCAAAGATGGGATTGACTTCAGCAGAATACGCTGAAGTAGCATACAACTTCCGAAAGGGTGGTGGAGACTTCGTCAAAAACGACGAACCCCAAGCTAATCAGGATTTTTGTCCTTACGATAAAATGGTGAGAAATGTTGCAGAAGCAATGGCTAAAGTAGTCAAAGAAACCGGTCACAAAAAAGTTCATTCCTTCAATGTTTCTGCATCAGATTATGATACGATGATTTCCAGATGTGAGATGATTGTGAATTCAGGAATGGAAAAATGATCATATGCGTTTCTTATTGATTGAACAACTGCAGGTTGGATGGCAGTACAAACATTGAGAAGAAAATATCCTAATGTCTTTATTCATTTCCATAGAGCGGGACATGGAGCATTTACAAGACCTGAAAACCCAATCGGATATACCGTGTTAGTATTATCCAAATTTGCTAGACTTGCAGGAACATCAGGTATCCATACCGGAACGGCTGGTGTAGGCAAGATGGCAGGAACTCCAGAAGAAGATGTAACCGCGGCACACAATATTTACGGACTCGAAGCACAGGGACATTTCTTTCATCAATCACGAGGTGATATCCCAGAAAATGATGCAGATCGAGTATTGAAAGTCCAAGAAGATCATCATCAACATGTAACGCAAGAAGATGACTCCTGGAGAAATATGAAAAAATGTTGCCCAATTATTTCATGAGGGCTCAACCCAACATTGCTCAAACCGTTTATTGATGTGATGGGCGATGTAGATTTTATCACGACGATGGGAGCAGGATGTCATGCACATCCAGGTGGTACAGAAAAATGAGCAACCGCATTAGTGCAATCCTGTGAAGCATATAGCAAAGGAATAGATATTCATGAATATGCTAAGGATCATGAAGAACTTGCGCAGGCGATAGAATTCTTCACAAAGAAAGAGAATAAGGATTTGAGGCACGCCGAAAGGAGAGAATCAAATTAATCGTCAAGACATGTTTACCCCGCACCAAGCGGGGCAGCCAGAAGAGAAAGTAATTAATTATATTTTATTCTATATCCAATACAGAATGTCCATTGAAGTAAAACCAGAACATCTAGAAGCCGTAAACAAAGTTGGTTCTTTGGTAGAAGGATCGAATACGGATGATATCGTAAGATATATAGATAAGTTCAATAAAAGTAACTCATGAGAAAAATTGAGACAAGCATTCAATAAATTTTCAGAAAAAGACAAAATGGCATTATACAAAAATGGTTCTCCTACATTGTTTAACCTATCCGTAGGACAATGACTCTATGGTCAGGCAAAAGCTTTGTTCGCGTATGAATCAGGGAAGTTAAAAGCTACAGGCAAAGAAATGTCTCTTGTGTATAGATTTCTCGTACATATGAATATTCTAGATAATCCAGGAATACCCAAAGAGGAATTGATGCAAAATATCAAAGAGGATGCAAAAAACACCAGAGTCTTTATGAATGTCCTCCAAGGAGTGATCGCTGTTGTTGCTCCCGAAGCATTAGAACTAGTGACTTCACTCAAGGCAGTGGTCAAAACGCTTTCTGTCAAAGCAGAAGAAATAGCACAGAAACAAACAAAAGAAAATCCAGAAACTATTGTTGAGAACCAAACAAAAAAAGATTTACAACAAAGCTTTGATACTATATCATCTGCAAAAGCAGCGTAACTATAGTAGTCATTTTTTATTCATCATCGTATCGCTATGAAGACCACAAAACCTAATCCCGTATCACATGTATTCCACGCCAAGACCAAAATTATTGACCTCGAAGAGGGTGGTGAATTAATAATTCGGCTCAATGAAAATGAAGCTATAGAGTATGGTATCGCGCCAATGGATAAAGTATCTCTCATCTATGAAGGCAAAGAATATGTGCTAGATGCAAATCTTACTCATAGATATATCGATGCTCACGAGGTAGGTATTCCCAAAGATGTAGCACAAAAATATGGAATACAGGCCGGAGAAAAAGTTCAGGTTCATTTTACTCAGACAAGTTCTGTGGCATTAGATGCGCTCAAAAGAGTGATAAAAGGAAAAAGAGATACTAAATTTACACAAAAAGATATCGAAGCAATTATGAAAGATATTTCTACCAATCGTTTTACAGATACACTGATTACGTATTTCTCAGCGCTAGGATTTTTCCGTGATTCGAGTGATAAAGAAATGTATCGAATGGCAAAAGCTATGGCAGAAGCAGGAGAAATGTTGCATCGAGATGGTATCGTAGCAGATAAGCATTGTATGTGAGGCGTGCCTTGAAATGAAACAACGATGATTATGATCCCGTTGCTTGCATCACTCGGAATCAAAATGCCCAAAACATTTTCCAAGGCGATTACTACGCCAGCAGCGACAGGGGAGTGTGTAAGCGTATTGATGGATATCTCATTTAGTAAACCAGAAATCGAAGCATTAGTCAAAAAAAATAATACCTGCCTTGTTCGAGGTGGCGGTTTAGACCTAGCTCCAGCCGATGAAAAATTAATTAAAGTTGCCTATCCATTATCTATGCAATCCTATCCAAGAACCATCGTCAGTATTATGGCCAAAAAATATGCCATGGGAATTAATCATTCACTTATTGATATTCCTGTATGACCAACAGCCAAAGTGCCAGATATGAAAACAGCTAAACGATTAAAGAAAAGATATGAATACGTAGGAAAAAAACTCTGAATGAAAGTTCACGTGGAGATTACGGATGCTTTGCAGCCTATCGGAGCTGGAGTTGGAGCTGTTCTGCAAGTGAGAGAAGTCTTGCGTGTCTTACAACAGCATCCAAGTAGACCAAGTGATCTAGAGGTCAAAGCTATTCATCTTGCAAGTAAAATTATTGAACTTGTCGGTATGGCCAAAGGCAAAGAAGCAGTAAAATTAGCCTATGGGCAACTAGTCTCTGGAGAAGCACGAAAAAAGATGCAAACCATTATTGCTGCGCAACATGGTAAAAATCCACATATCAAATCTGAGGATTTAGATCTAGCAGATCATAGCAAAGATATCCTTGTTTCACAAACAGGTAAGGTAAAAGGTATTGATATGAAAGCACTCAATTTACTCGCAAGAACACTCGGCGCGCCACTAGATCTCAAGGCAGGCGTGTTTTTACATCACAAGCTTGGCGCGCAAGTCAAGAAAGGTGAAAAGTTATTTACTATTTACGCTGAAGAAAAAGCTAAGATAGATCTAGCAGTAGAATTTTTAAAAGAAAAGGACATATATATTATCAAATAAGCTTCGTAGGGAACGGTTTTAAATTTACCCCGGACCGCCGGGGCAGTTCCTTACAAAAACATCCAATACTCTTTATATAATAATATGTTTAATGACCGGAATCATCGCAACACTCTGACCAGCAAGCGCCAACAAAGATATGCTGATAAAACTGCATCAAGCAGGAGTTACTATTTTTCGTTTCAACTTTGCTCATGAAAGTTTCGAATCGGCGACCAAAACAATGTCTCTCATTCGTGAAATAGAAAAAGAATGATGAGTCAAAATTCATACCTTATTAGATGCTGAATGACCTGGCATTAGAACTGGTGTCTTGAAAACTAATATTGATTACAAAACAGGCGAACAATTCAAGATCTACGTTGATGGAAAACAGCACGAAAGTAAAAGTCTGTTGTGTGATTATATTCATTTACCAGATGATGTAAAAGTTGGAGGAATTATGAAGATTGACGCAGGATTATTTAAAGTCAAAATCTTGGAAACGCATCCAGAGTATATTTCAGTTGAGGCACAAAACGATTTTTCAGTCTGATCGAGAAGACATATTAATCTGCCTGGAGTCCACGTTCATCTCCCCAGTTTCACGGACAAAGACAAAAAGGATGTGCTGTTTGCTATCCAATCGAACTTTGATTTTGTTGCACTAAGTTTCGTAAGATCAGCCGATGATATGATTGAACTCAGAAAATTTTTGAACGACAATGGATGATCTCACATTAAGACAATCGCTAAAATTGAAAATGAAGAAGGCATAACAAACGTTTCAGAAATTGCTGCAGCAAGTGATATGATTATGGTAGCGAGAGGTGATTTGTGAACCGAGTTGCCGATAGAAAATATTCCTCTCTATCAGATAGAAATTATCCAAAAAACTAAATTGCAAAATAAAAAAGTTATTGTCGCAACCGAAATGTTGGAATCCATGATACACAATCCATCGCCTACGAGAGCAGAAGTAAACGATGTCTTTTATGCAGAAATTGAATGAGCTGATTATGTTATGCTGTCATGAGAAACAGCAGTCGGCGAGCATCCTGTAGAATGTGTAGATATGATGAAAAAAATAATAGATTCAGCAGAAAAATATATGTAATTTATCCATATAAATATTCATATTATGGAAGAAGAAGTTTTAGAAAAAGATTACGCTCTAGTTGTCTGAACATGAACAAGCAAAATAGGCCAATCAATTGCAAACAGTTTGGCTGATACTTTCGAAGTAATAAAAACATCCAAAGACTCGTTGGATATGACAAAATTAAATATTCTAGATGTTCAATCTATACAGGATTTTGTACAGAATTATGTAGAAAGATACGGGAAAAACCCGCTCAAAGTTGTCTTTCTTAACAGTGGAATGATGAACGTATGATCTACTATAACTCGTTCTAATTTTTACCGTAGATCAAATAATTGAGATCCTGAAATCAATATTCATTTATATAATATAGTACTCTTAGAAAGATTACAAATGGCATGAATCATAAATGAAGAAACTAAAGTAATCTATAATGCAACAATTCAGATTATTGACGAGAAAAAATGATATGAAGACTATGCATATATGAAAAGATTAGTAAGTAATTTATTGATAAATGACGATCGTTGGGATGCAACTGTATTATGCTCATCGCTTGTAGAATGAACAACAATGGAAACTATTTTTAAAAATAAATTAAACAAAGGGTCGAAAAATGGATTTGAAAAATTTATCAAAAAAAATATGCCATACGGACAACCATCATTAGTTGATGTTGATAACGCAGTAGAGCAAATACTTTTACACAAAGAAGAAACCAAAGGAAAGCTAGTATTTCTCGATTGAGGTGCTATTCAAAAAAACAAAAAGGAATCAATAACTGATGATTTTCTTTTCTATGATAACAAGATAAATAGCCTAATTTCATATGATAAGGCAATTATTCCCTATACCATTTCTTAAACTTCTCCCATTGCTCTATAAGGTGTTCATAGGCATCGATAAAAAATTGTTTGACATCTTCAGCAATGTGCTGACCATGGTCACCCATATATGATCCTCCGATGATAAATTCCAGGAGGATTTTATTTAATTTTTTTTCATATTGTTCAAACATGTCTGGACGGTAGTTAAACGTTTTACGACAAACTGTAGCTAAACGCATTGCGACAAACAATAGCTGCAATTAAGCTATGGTTAGACAACTGTTTGACTACGGCGTGGCTACGGTAGTAATATACAAAAAGACAAAAGTATCAAGCGCAAAAATCTGATAATAAAAAAACGATCCTCGTCCTTCCAGAAGAAAAAGGAAAGAAGAGGATCGAATCAGTAAAAAAAGTAAGAACACATCAATAACTTTGTGTCAAGTAACAGCTGTAAAATTAACAGTTATGAATAATCGCTGTGTGTTGAGCACGGGGTTAACCAGTAATCAGCCGTGTACAGCCAATCAAGTTATTGATGTAATATGCTTATAGATATTCACTGGGCAAAGTCAAGTAAGATTCTTCTATAAAAAAATGGTGAGCCTGCAGAAACAGACACCACCATAAAAAGTCACCGCCAAAAATATAGGCATGGACATCCTTTGACCAAAGCAGAATGGAAAAGAAGGAGGGCAACCTTTGTGAACCAAGGCTAACAATGAAAGGGTTATAAAAGTGAGAATACCCCAATTTCTTATAAATATCTCCTCCTAAGAAGCAAGAGAAGTTATTTTATGAATGATTATATAATAAAATAGAGGAATGTCATCAAAAAGTAGTCAAAATATCCTATTTTTTTGATAAACAGAAGCGCTCTGAGTATACTTATAATAAGGCTTTTAGTATGATTATATCCATATGGAACAGAAGAAACAACTTATCATCCAAGTCCTGAACAAACTCAAGCCGTATCGAACTTTAGCGGAAGGGATTTTGGCATTGGTGGAGAGTCCATATGCAGATGAAAAAAGTCTGGACGGGATAATCAAGTTTACCGCCGAAGGGATCAAAAACATCAAAGCAAAACAACAAGGTGACCGAGTTCAGAAGGTGAAAAAGTTAGAACAAAGCCATCACGAGAGAGAAGTACAAGATGTGCAAGAAGCTGAAGATTTACTCAAGACAATCTAGTGTTTTATTTACCGTAAGGCATGCCAGAAAAAGTATTAGAGCAAATAGACAAACGTCCAAAAGATCAACAGGTGGATGTAAAGGAGATTCAGGATGCACTGAAGGAATGATTTTTTGATAAACAAGAAAATAGAGATGCTTTGCAAAATGAATTTAACGGAAAACCAGAACGAGCAATTTCTCAATTAGCAAAATCTTTTGATAATGCTTTACATGTTGCGATATCAGATCTTACTAATAAAATAAAAGCAAATCAAGCACTTACGCCACAAGATGTTAAACTTTTGAAACTTCATGCTTTGATGGATAGAAAGATGACCTACAAAAACGTAGACTTCTGAAATACGGATTGGACCAAAGATGTTACTATATGGCTGTTTGCCACAAATATCAATCCACGTTATCAACAAGTACCATTAGGACAAAAACTCGGAGCAGAGATGTTGGGATCCAAAGACATCCAAAATGATATACCAACACTCAATAAATCACTTACAGAAACCTATGAGATGATGTGAGATTTTCTTATGAATATCCAAGCGACAATGAAAGCGCCATGATCTACTGATTATAGATTGAATAATGCTATCATAGATGCTATGTCAAAATTTTTGCAAGACAATCCATTGAAGCCCTGTACCAGTTATGCTGACTATCAAAAACAAACAAAGAATATTGCTGACTTCTTCAACGCGGGTATCCATAGCAACGGATTGCTTGATGGGAAAAAGAATCCTGCTTATGAGTATTTCCAAAGAAATGCATCAGTGTATACGTGATCAATGACCGTCGGTCCCGATATTTGTATTAAATTTTGAAATATGCTCAAGGCTATGGGCAATATAAAATTCATCAAAGACAAAGAAAGTATTAAATGATCATATTATGATATTACCAGAGAAATGCTGGGGGAAAGCACGCTCTATACATTAAAGCAAGAAGCAAGTCTTGGCTCATTTAGTCAGTGACAAAACATGGATAAGTTGCAATGGGATGTTTTGAATAGTGAAAAAATGCAACAATATCCAGATCTCAAAATCGTTGCAGATTTTCTCAAAAATATGAAAGCTCAATCACAAAAAGAAGGACAGAACGAAATGGATCTTAGCAATCAATTTGATGCATTGATCAGTAAGTTAAACGGCAAAGTACCAACAAATATTATTCTGTTTATCAAAAAAGATTTTGCAGAGAAGAAAGAGGATATTCAGAAAGCGATAGACGTCATGACGAGTGGTGAGTCATTAGCAAATCTTGCGACCATTGCGGGTATGCAAGTGTTGGGAGAAGTGATGTGACAGCAAAAAACGAAATTATCTGAAGGGGAATTAGTCGTCGCTGGAGAATATTATCTCAAGCATGGAGAATTCCAGCCAAATATAATGACATTATTTCAAATGCAATCAGGAGGGAAGGAATGACCAGCACTCAAGCAATACGTGCAAGATTTGATAAAAGCAAAAACCAAAACCAATATTATCAAACAAAGAAATATGGTTATTTACAATAGATTAAGTAGATTCGCACTTACCTCTACTTTATCTAGTGATCCCAAAAGAGCTGATAAGCTCTACAAAGAAAATCCTTTATTCAAAGTCTATAATAAGGTAGAAGGTATAGGTGATGAATGATGAACATCAGATGCCGATATCCAAAAATGGAAATCAAAAGCTGATCAAATAGTGGTGAGTATCGCTATCACTGCCTTTTCTGGTGGAGTAGGAAGTGCAGCTGCAGGAGCTCTCTTAGGCTGATTTGAAGCTGCAGCAACGACAGTGGGATCGAGACTTATTCTCTTCGCTGCTAAGATGATTGTAGAATGAGTGGTATTTCATGCAACCAATACCGTATTGAATGCAGCGGTCTCATGAGATCGAAAAAATGCAGTAGAAGAGCTTAAAAACCCATCTGCTCGAGCGAGAAGTGTATTGTATATGCTTACCATGAACGGGGTAGGAAGAGCATTAAACCTATGAATATTGAAGATGTGAGCACCATTACTCAAACAAGGGGTTAACCCAGCCTATTTCGCTGCATTGAGTAAATGATTACAGGTTCCAATGGAAGTGGCAGGTATGATGGCAACTGACCAAATCGTTTCACTTACCTTCGATCAAAAGTTCCAAAAAATTACTATGGAGTGAATGATACAAACCATGACCTTAGTCATCGGATTAAAAATGGCGCACAAGATTGTTCCTATGACACCAGCACAATGAGATATCGCCTCAGACGAGGTGCATGTAACCTGATTGACAGAGAAAGAATGAGTCGTTACTGATATTAGCTATACACAGAAAGTAATGAAAACGATAGATGCTAAGGTTGATTATTTAGCTAAATTGATGAAGATAAAAAGTGGCGTAAGATCAAGTGCTGCAACAAATATACTCAATAGTATCGATATCTCTTTGGTAAAAGAACCAGGGAAAGATTATACCAAGCCATTGCAAGAAGTAAAGAAGACGATAGAACAGTTGCGTCTAGAAGGTAAGTCATCCAAAAACTTGGAAGCTAAATATAATGAGATTGTGGGAAAAACAAGAGGGGAAAAAGAACACATATCCACCACTACAGAAATAATCAAAGAAGCTCCAAAAGCAAAAGAAACAAAACAAACTGAAACGGTTTCTCCTGAAAAAGTAAATGAAAATATAATGAAGGAATCTGAAACTCTAGAAAACGATGTGGCTGCTCTAGGAAAAGATTTAGAAATGTCTACAGAAGATAATACTATAGAAAGTAAAATCCCATTTGCAGAAAAGGCATCCAAAATGACTTCATTTCTAACAAAGTTAGATACGTATACGGAGTCTATAAAAAAAACTGTTTCAGAAAATAATGTCTTGTGAGAAAAAACAACTGCACTTATCAAAAAGAATCTTCAAAATGCAAAAGACATACTTATGTATCGACCTAAAATTATGATGAAAGAAATACATCATATCAAGGGAGACATAACAAAATATACATCTGCTATGAAACGAGAAAATTGATTTTTTCTCAATGCTATTTATACACTAGGAACGCTTCGTGTAGTAGCTCATACAGTGTTAGAGGCTCAACATAAAATTCATGATCTGGAATTAATACTTCACGGAGAGTATAAATTAGAAGAATCAAAGGGAAAATCTGCTGTGATAGAATCAGTAAATGTAGCTTTATTTGAATTGGAATGACGTTTGATTAATCTAAATGAAAAAATAAAAATAACAAAGATAGAAAAACTCTTTGAATCCAGAATTAATGGATTGCATGATCTATTAAATACTCCCAAGGAATATAAACTTGCATTACATGATATTGTATCAGGTAATCCAAAATTTGGGTACACAGCAGAAGATAAACAGGCAATCAAGGAGATAATGAAAAAAATCAATATGGATGAACCAATTAGTAATGCTATCCATACTGAGATATTGAGCCATCTTATAAACAAAGTTCAACCACAAGCACAGCCATAGTATTTTACCTTATAAATGTAGACCAATGACAGATGACGAAAAAACATTAGCACCAGATAATGGCGTACCCGCACAGATAGGGGCCATGTCTGATGAAGCTAAAATGAAGGAAACTCAGAGAGAACTCCTATTTGGTGATTTGAGATCCAACATGAATGTTTCTCAGACAAAAAATATTATCCAAAAAAATGTTCCAGAAAGATGGCAATCCAGCGTATTTCATTGTATCTGATTTTTCTCTACAACATTGCCAGATGTTGCGCAACAGCTTTTGCAATATGTAGAAACAAATAATATAGATGGATATATGCAACTCGCCTATGGAAGTATTTCTGAAGCTATAAAGCTACGTCTTCTTAAGACCTATCATATAAACGGAACGACAGCTACGCCAGGAAAGCAACAAATAGAGGACATGATTGAGGATATACAAGATAAAAAAGAGCTAGCTGATAGCATGAAACCATATATTCGATGAAGTGGACCTACCGTTGCTGTCTGATTATTACCAGTAGATTGGATAGACATAAATAATATATAATAGAAGAGATCAAAAATATAATTCTCTTATTTCCCCAAAAAAGGACTTGCAATCGTTCCCCATTTTTCTATAAGTTGGCTAGAAATACCCAAGACAGTAGGTTGTCCGCCATACCGGACGGACATAAAATACCAATTCCTACCTAGGTTCGCACTATACAAATATTTTTTTGTATGAACCTGGAAAAAGGTTCTTTTTTAAAACGAGAAAACGAACAAACGCTTAAACGTTTAATCGCTCAGTCGTTTAGACAGAACGAAGCTTATAAACTATTTATCACTTATGTAGAATACAAGATGGCTATTACCAAAGCAAAAAAAGTAGATCTGATCAAACAATATATCCAGGATCTCAAAGATGCCAAGAGTACCGTGATCGTAAGACAGACGGGAATCTCTGTAAGTACGGCGACGAGAGTCAGAAAAGATGTGTTGGTTAATGAGGGTAAACTCAATGTGGTCAGAAAGAGACTTTTCCTCAGAGCACTCAAGGATGCAGGATTGGAAGAAGTAACCGTTGATCAATTGGACGGAGCTATCTTCGCATTGTATGCTAACGAAAACGAATTTGGTCCACTTAAAGCAGTCAACAAATATCTCAAAGAATTTAAAGCTGAAAACAAAGGAGCGGAATTCTCGTTTGTCGGAGGTTGGTTTGAGAAAAAACGACAGAGTGGGGAATACGTCTCAGAATTGGCAAATGTTCCATCCAAAGAAGAATCTCTTGCTAAACTTTGCTACCTATTCAACTATCCATTATCATCACTCGCTTGTGTTATTAGCGAAGTTGCTAAGAAAAATGGAGCTCCAGTAGAGGAGAAGAGGGAAGAAGTGAAGGCTGAAGAGGCTGCACCTGTTGAGAGTTGAGAAGTTAAGGTTGAGGAAGTAAAAGCTGAAGAAACTCCAACAGAAGAAGTCAAAGCTGAAGAAGCGCCTGCCGTTGAGGAAACGCCAGCTGAAGAAGCTAAGGCAGAATAATCTTGTATACCAATCCAACTAATATATTTATTTTACTTTTGTAATACTTTATACAATGGAATTATCAAAGAACGCTCAAAAGATACTGGAGCTCGTGAAAGAAATGAGTGCAGTAGAATTGAACCAATTAGTCAAAGCTATCGAAGAAGAATTTGGTGTAAGTGCTGCCGCTATGGTAGTATCAGGAGGAGCTGCTGGTGGAGACGCTGGTGCTGCTGGAGCTGCTAATGCAGACTCTGTAAACATCGAGCTTACTGATATCGGACAACAAAAAATTGGTGTCATCAAAGTAGTAAAAGAATTGCTTGGTCTAGGACTTAAGGAAGCTAAAGATTTAGTTGAAAAAGCTCCTACAATCATTAAAGAAAAAGTAAAGTTCGAAGAAGCTGAAGGTATCAAGGCAAAATTGGAAGCTGAAGGAGCTACTATTTCATTTAAATAGATCTTAGAGCTTAGAACTTAGTGCTTAGACTTTTTTTGTATTTTACATCACAAGTCTAAGGTCTAAAGACTCCCAACTAAGATCCAGTAGCAACTAAAATCTAAAGTTTCATTTATTTTTCGAAAGTAAAACACTATGACTATAACAGCAAAAGATGTCATTGAAGCTCAAGCACATATCGGTACGCTCAAATCAGAAGCACATCCCAAGACCAACAAGTATTGGGCTGAAGTTACCAATGGAGTAGTAGTGATCAATCCAGAATCTGTTGCTCAGCAACTAGAAGCTGCTCGCATCAAGATCCAGGAAGCGAAGAAAGAAGGAAAAGAAATATTGGTCATTTCCGAAAAGAAAATGATCGCTGATGAACTAGCAATGCTAGGAGAGACGGCAAATATTTCTTATCTTAACTACAAGCAACCAGGAGGATTTATTACCAACTTCGAGACCTTCAAAAAAAGAATCGAATCTATGAACAGCATGGAACGTTTTGTCGAAAGTGAAAATTATAAAGCACTTACGAAGAAGGAACAACTCGTATACACCAGAAAACTTGCTAGAGTACTCAAGATATACAAAGGAGTTAAAAAGCTTACCAAAAAACCAGACCTTATCATCGTATTGGATGGACAAATGATGGACAGCTTGATCAACGAGATCGTAAAATCTAAGATAGATAATATCATCATCGCCGGGACGAATTTCTCTAGACGATGGGATGAAGATAAAATTCTCGTGACCAATATTGGAAGTAATAAAGCATTAAACTTCGTTCTCCAGACTATTATCAAGTAGTGTGCAAATTGCCTTACGCAATTTATCATATATATCCTACATGGCAGAAACAACAACTCCCATTACTCCTCCCGTTACTCCGCAAGTACAAGCATATTTGCCCAGTAGTGTAGAAAAAAAGAGAGCAGTAGTGATGTATCTTCTCATCGGTATTATCTGATGATTGGGAAAGACAGATCAAAGTGAATATGAATCATTCCATCTCAAGCAAGCGATGGGCCGATGGATTATTTTTGTCTTATGTTTGTTCTTGTCACTGATATTATTGTTCATACCATTGATTAAATATATTCCATTATTCGTATTTCTAGGCATGATTATCATCCTTGGTTTGTGTATCAAACAGGCAAGCGATGGCAAGTTCGGCATAAAAAAAGAAAATAGTTTATCTCTCTTCGCTGGAATAGGCGAGTGGATACTTGGCATATTTGAGATCAAACCAGACAAACAATAATACAATTTATCATTTCAACACTTTATCATTTTATCAAGAAGTTAAGATGTGAAATATAGAACTATTGAAACAATTGAGAGAAATCTCATTTGCTCCTATCAAAGATTGTAAAGAAGCCTTAGCTGAAGCTAACGATGATTTAGCACTTGCGCAAGATATTCTTCGCAAAAAGGGTATCGCTAAAGCCGGTAACAGAGTAGAACGCGAAACCAAAGAAGGTATTGTAAGAATTGAAACAAGAGATGGACGAATTATTGGTCTCAAGTTGAGTTGCGAGACTGACTTTGTGGCAAAAAATGAAAATTTCCAAGAAATATTCAATAATATTTTCGACCAACTTGCTACCCAGAAGAAAGAAGTAGAAAAGATAGAAGATCTTGATCCTGCATTTGCAGAAAAGATTACTGCTGAAGTTCAAGAATTTATGGGAAAGACATGAGAAAATATGAAGATCGGCGCTGTATTAATCACAGCTAAACCAGCATTTGTCTACAATCATCCAGGAAATAGAGTAGCAACCGTTATCGAATATATTGGTGATGATGAATCTGTTGCCAAAGAAGTTGCCCTTCAAGTAACCGCTATGAATCCATTATATATTTCTTTCGATGAAGTAAATAAAGATGAAATAGCTAAGCTTACCGAAGAATTTGGCGCAGAGCTCAAAGCAGCTGGGAAGCCAGAAGCAATGATCGCAGGTATCGTAGAAGGTAAGATCAAGAAGGCACTTGCAGAAAATGTTTTGCTTGAGCAAGAATATATTAGAGACGCAGGTAAGAAGATCAAAGATATCTTGCCAGCAGGTTTCCAAGTTACTGGATTCAAAAGAATAGCTCTCTGAAGTTAGTAGTGAGTATAAAGTATAAAGTAGTGAGTATCCCCGATTCCCAATAAACCAATTCCCAATAAACTATTGTTTCAATACATACAATCGATTTTAATTATTTACTATTACAATATGCAAAAGTATGATGTTGTACTGCTCTTGGACGCAAAGTTGTCTGATACAGAACGCAAAGCTGTGCTTGCAGACATGGAGAAATCTCTCGGCAAGACAATCTTGGAAAAAGACGATATGGGTATCCAAGCATTAGCATACAATTTATCTGACAAGATAGGTCAGAATTCAGCGTATATGGTTTCTTACTATGTACAATCTCCTGCTGCAGATATCATCGCATTCCAAAAGGACTTAGTATATAACAAGTCTGTAAAAAGATATGTAGTCTACAAAATGGATGCTACTGAACCTTTTTTCACATTCGCAGCCCTCAACAAAGAATTGACTGACATCATTGACGGACGAGACCAAAAGAAATTGGGACAAAAACTCACCTTCGTTGCAGACAAAAGAAATGCAAAATATTTGAACTGGAAAGCAATTCCATTACTCAAGAAATATGTATCTAGATTTGGTAATATCAAACCAAGAAAATATACGGGTAACTCAGTGAGCCTCCAAAAGAAACTACGTGAGACTATTTTGAGAGCTAGAGAGTTGGGATTATTAGAATATGCAAAGGACTAAAAAATGGAAAATGGAGAATGGAAGATTGAAAATTCCGAATATACGAATTCCGAATAAACCAATAACAATAACATCAATGACTAATATATTTAACTTATAACAATAAGACGAGATGGCAAGTAAACTCAGGAGAGTAAGGAAATATTCTCGACGTAAGAGACTCAATAAACATGGTTTCAGAGAAAGAATGCAAACAGCAGGCGGAAGAAAAGTTCTAGCAAGAAGAAGAGCAAAAGGAAGAAAACAACTTACTGTGCAACACGCATAGGCTAAGTTTTTTTGCAAAAGAAAAGCTGAACAACAACGCGGGTAATTAGCAACTTCAATCAATGTTTATTTTCTTAATCAACATTACATCCTATGGCTGCAAAACAAACTTCAAAAAAATCTCCAAAGGAGATCAAAAAGACAAGTAAAGCAAAGCAGACACCAGTGACCAAGAAATCAGTGAAACCAGCAAAAAAAGTAGAGAAGAAAATCGTTAAAGTTGTCAAAAAGGCAACGAAAGTCGCCGCACCAAAGCAGGCAAGCAAGAGCAAGAAACCGATCATTGCTGTCAGTAGACCAACAGCTCCCGTTGCTCCTCGCAAGCCAGAAATTTCCAAAAAAGCGGCTGAGATTTTCAAAGGCTACTACAAAGAAGGAGAAAGAATCTTCTTGCGCAAGCCAAGAAAATTTACTGGATTCCCTGATCTTTTGGCATTACAGAAGAAAGGCTACGAAAGCTTTATCAATATTTACATGCACAAATTATTTGCCAACATCAATCCTGTTTGGGATATTGCTGGTGAAAAAATGTTCGTAGAAATTGATGATATCAAAGTATCAGAGCCAATCGACGATGCTAAAACCTGCAAGAGAAAAGAATTGACCTACGGAGGTATCATTACTGGTAGGATCAAACTTAACGAAGTCACTGATGATGGTAAAAAGAAAACTGAAAAAACCTTATTTAGCAAGCGTGCAAATATAGGTATTTTGCCTATTATGACGCCATCGGCTTCCTACATTATCAATGGAGTAGAGAGAGTTATTATCTCACAAATTATCAGATCATACGGTATCTTCTATGCACAGAAGGAATTTAAATATGCATTCAAAATTATCCCAGAAAACGGACCTTGGCTTGAAGTACAGGTTGAAAAATCTGGCGTCGTCGTGGCGAGAATCAACAAGTCTAGGAAGTTTCCTATCACGTCTTTGCTCAGAATCCTTGGTGCAGAAACAGACGAACAAATCAGAGCATTCTTCACTGACTGTTTCGAAGAAGAAGATTTCAACTATTTAGAAACAACACTCAAAAAAGATACGACTACAGATGCATTGTCAGCTGCAGAATTTGTGTACAACAAGATTAGACCAGGAGAATTGATTGATGCAGAGTCAGCATTAGGCTATATCAAAAATCAATTTCTTTCTCCAGATAGAATCTTTGTCGGTAGAATTGCAAGACGCAAAATCAATGCAAAATTAGGACTCAAGAAATCATTAGACGGAGATATCGCTAATGTTATCGATGGTGATGATTTAGTAGCTGCGCTCAAATATCTCTTCAATTTGTCAAATTACAAAAAAGGATATTATGTAGATGATTCCGATCACTTGTCCAACAAGCGTATTAGAATGGTAGGAGAAATCCTCTATGCTCATCTCCAACCCGTGATGAGAAAATTCGTCAAAAGTATCAAAGGAAAACTTTCTATCTTGAATTCTGAAACACCACTCAAGATTACGGATCTCGTAAACTTCAAAATCATAGATAATGCGATCAAGAGTTTCTTCGCAACATCACAATTGTCTCAGTTTTTGGATCAGATCAATCCATTATCTGAAATCGAACATAAGAGAAGAATCACAGCTCTATGACCGGGCGGTCTCAAAAGAGAAACTGCTAAGTTTGAAGTGCGTGATGTCCATCCATCTCATTATGGAAGAATTTGTCCTATCGAAACGCCTGAAGGACAAAACATTGGACTGGTAATTTACCAATCATTATATTCCAAAGTAAATGATGAAGGATTCCTCGAGACACCAGCGCTCAAGATCCATCGTGAAGTAGAAGCCAAAAAAGATAAATTGATCAATAGAATAGCTCATCGTGATATTGTGCAACTAGATGCAAAGGGCAAAGAACTCAAAACGGTGCTTGTCAAAGAAGATCATTACATCGATGAAAAAGGAGCGAAAGCTATCGAAGCTTGTTATGGTAAACTTGGTAAAATGATTTCAGTAAAACCATTTTTTACTCATGAAGTAGAATACATTTCTCCAGAATTAGATGAGAG
The DNA here is from genome assembly GCA_026397395.1 of candidate division SR1 bacterium. Taxonomy (GTDB): domain Bacteria; phylum Patescibacteriota; class Gracilibacteria; order Absconditabacterales; family Absconditicoccaceae; genus CAJBLF01. The sequence continues at coordinate 45,550 of JAPLUV010000022.1, forward strand.
ATATTACGTTGCAGATGCAACAACACCTATCGATGAATGGAATAATATTACAACTATTCGTGTAGCTGCAAGACATTTCAACGAAATGGAAATGTTCCATGTTAACGATGTTACGCATATGGATGTCAGTCTTTCACAATTATTTAGTCCAAATACATCACTTATTCCTTTTGTAGATCATAATGATGCGGTACGTGCATCTATTGCGACTAACCAGCAAAGACAGGCATTACCATTGCTCAAAAATGATGTGCCATTAGTGGGTACAGGATTGGAAGCAGATATTGTGCAGATGACACACGCGGTTATCAAAGCAGAAGACGAAGGAGAAGTAATCTATGTCGATGGAAAAAGAGTTAAAGTAAAATACAAGAGCGGAGCCAAAGAATATCAGTTGATTAACTTCGCAAGATCAAATAGTAAAACATGTATCAATCAGTTACCAAGAGTTTCCTTAGGCCAAAAGGTCAAGAAATGAGACCTTCTTGCTGAAGGACCATGTTCTATCGGTGGAGAAATGGCTCATGGAAAGAATCTAAGAATTGCATTTATGCCATGGAAATGATACAACTATGAAGATGCGATTGTTATCTCACAGAGATTAGTAAAGGATGATGAACTCACGTCCGTACAAATCGAAGAATATGAATTAGAAGTTGCAGATACCAAACTCTGACCTGAAGAAACAACCAACGACATCCCAGGTATTTCAATGATTAAGTTGAAGAACTTAGATGATGATGGTATCGTAAGAATTGGAGCGAGAGTAAAATGATGAGATATTCTTGTTGGTAAAATTACTCCAAAATCAGAAGGAGAACTAACACCAGAAGAGAAACTCATTCAAGCAATTTTCGGAGACAAATCCAAAAATGTGAAAGATACCTCATTATATGTACCATCTGGAAGCGAAGGAAAGGTAATCGAAGTCGTAGTATTGGACGCGAAGAAAGGAGACAACCTGATGGCAGGAGTCAGAAAAAAGATTAAAGTCTATGTAGCCACAACTCGTAAGATAGAAATCGGAGATAAACTAGCAGGTAAACATGGAAACAAGTGAGTTATTTCCATCGTAGTTCCAGAAGAAGATATGCCATATACGCAAGACGGTGAGCCAGTAGATGTTGTGCTCAATCCACTTGGAGTAGTTTCTCGTATGAACCTTGGACAGCTATTTGAAGCGCAACTTGGATTTATCGCGAAACATTTAGGCGTAACATTTGCTGTACCTACATTCTCTAAGTTTGGAGCAGATGATTTGGCAGAAATTACGAGACTCTGTGGATTGGATGATCTTAAGATGAACGTTTACAATGGCGCTTCAGGAGAAGCATACGGACAAAAAGTGACGGTAGGATATATGCATATTTTGAAACTCGTCCACATGGTAGAAGACAAAATCCATGCAAGATCAGTTGGACCATATTCATTGATTACCCAACAACCACTTGGAGGAAAATCTAGACAAGGAGGTCAGAGATTCGGAGAAATGGAGGTATGGTCATTGGAAGCATATTCTGCAGTATATACCTTGCAAGAAATGTTGACAGTCAAATCAGATGATGTTATCGGAAGAAATAAATTATACGAAGCGGTAATCAAAGGACAGAAACCAAAGATAGGAGGATTACCTGAATCATTCAACTTGTTGACCTACCTATTCAAAGGATTGTGTCAAAACATCGAACCGCTTACTTACGAAGAACTTGAACAAGAACATGAAGCAAGACTCAAGAAAATAGTTAATCTTGGATTATCTGGCGTCATGAGTGGTTCAGTGAGTGGTAACGAAACTGCTCCAACAGAAGGAGCTGAAGATGAAGTGTCACAAGAAAAAGAAGAAATTATTGATAATGTTATCAAGGAAATGGAAGATTTCGGAGACCTTGAATAGTAATAGTAAACTGGAATCTGGAAGCTGTTTATCTGGCCGACCCGATTCCCAATTCCCGATAAACTAATTCCAAAAAATAGATTTTATCATCTTACAAGCAAAACAAGCATGTATAAAACAAAATTTGAGTGACTTGTAGTAAGACTTGCATCAGTGGAAGACATCGACAAACGATCATGTGGTGTCGTGGACAATCCAGATACGGTGAATTACAGGACAGGAAAACCTAAACAAGGTGGACTTTTCTGTGAATCAATTTTTGGACCTGTCAAAAACTTTGAATGTAGTTGTGGTAAATACAAGTGAGTCAGATACAAAGGTATTGTCTGTGAAAGATGTGGAGTAGAAGTAACAACTTCTAGAGTAAGAAGATCTAGAATGGGACATATCGAATTAGCAGTGCCCGTATTACATGCTTGGTATAAGGCGTCTCCATCCGGAGGGGTTAACCAGTTACTTGGTTTATCAGCCAATGAGATTGATAAAGTATTAAGTTTCGTCAAATATATTCTCGTTCAAAAAACAGATGGTGATTTCACCAAAAAGATCAAAGAAAAGATTCAAGAAGATTATGCAGCGAAACTCAAAGAAGTAGAAGAACTCTTCAAAGGTGAATTGACGGAGAACAAAGAGAGTCCAAAACAGCAAAAAGAAACGGAAAAATTATATGAAGACAATAAAGCTTCTCTCGAGAAAGAATTTAATAGAATCAAATCTATTATCTCTGATCTTGAAGTGGGATCTACTATTTTCGAAAACGATTATAGAAATATTTTCTCCAAATATGGTCACTTGGCTGCGTTCCAATCAGGTCCGGAAGCTATTCTCAAGATGTTACAAAATATCAACGTCGAAGAAGAAATCAAAAAGAGAATCAAAGAATTTCCAAGTATCAAATCAGAAGAACAGAGAAAG
>JAPLUV010000004.1 GCA_026397395.1 candidate division SR1 bacterium
CGCTTGTCGTGGTGGGAAAGGGATTTGCCCGCGTCCCGAGAAAATTATTTACCCTTATCCACTGTCCCATGATGAAATCGTGCCATGATTATGCTGTAGAATATATCTCTCGTTATCCCAAGACGGAAAAAGAATTGAGAATTAAATTGTATCAAAAATGATATGACAGCGAAGATGTAGATAGAACTATTGAAGTTCTGAAAAAGAAAAAATTTGTAGACGATCATATGTTCGCCGAAATGTATGTCAGGAGCGATGTGGTGAAAAAAGGCAAACCGTCCCTAGCACTCAGAAAAAAGTTGGAAATGAAAGGAATAGATGTCGCTACGTTGAATGATGTGTTTAATGAAAACCAAGTCGAGATGCAGGAAGGCATAGATGCAAAGATCAAAAAGGATATTGAACAATATAAATCCAAGTGAGTGGAATGATTTGATATTATCCAGAAATTAATGAGGAAATGATATAAATTGAGTGATATAAAAAAAGTAATAACTAGTAGTAAGACATAAATAAGTATTAAGACATAAGTATAAAGTAGTAAGTATTGGAAGCCGATTTTTTTAGTATTGATTCTACCTGCATGCACAATTTCAGAGAACTGTCTGTACGACAAAAAGCCAGGGAATTAAATAAAAAAATCTATTCTTTATGCGATACATTTCCTGACAAAGAAAGGTTTTCTCTTTGTTCACAAATGCAGAGAGCAAGCACGTCGATAGCATCTAATATTGCTGAGTGAGCTGGAAGGAATTCTCCTAAAGAGTTTGTTCAATTCCTTCATATTGCTTATGGATCTGCTTTTGAACTAGAGACACAAATTATCTTATCTTACGATCTTTGATATGTTACAGACAAGTGAATGAAACCAATCGTAGCATATTTACAAGAAATAGAGAGAATGATATACGGACTTATTCAGCACAATAAAAAAACAAAAAAATAAAACATACTCACTACTTTATACTTTATACTTTATACTAAAAACATGGGAAGACGACATAGTATAGCCGCTAGAAAGGCGAGCTGAGATGCAGCCAAATCAAGAATCTACAGTATCATTGGCAAAAAAATTCAAATCGCTGCGAAGCTTGGAGCTGATTGGAAAATGAATCCTGCATTGGAAATGATTTTGGATAAAGCAAGATATTATGGACTACCAAGAGAAGTTATTGATAAGGCAGTTTTGAAATGATCTGGCCAATTGGAAGGAGAACATTTGGAAGAAATAATGTATGAATGATATGGCCCAGCTGGCACTGCTCTGCTGATCAAAACCATTACGAGCAATACCAATAGAAGCGCAGCTAGCGTCAAAACACTGCTTGGAAAGCACTGATGAAGTCTTGGATTGCCAAACTCTGTCGCACGACAGTTTACCGAAACAGGAATCATTATCCTGGATGGTATCACGCACAGCGAACAGAAAGGTGGAAAAATCGTAGACAGCGTTTTGCCTTGGAATCAGGAAAAATTGGAAGAAGATTTACTTAACTTACCTATAGAAGATTTTTCACAAGAAGATGGAAAAGTAATTGTACAAACGAGCCCAGCTCATTTTCTCCAAGTAAAAAAAGATATTGAAAAACTTGGCTATCATATCACTGAAGCTGACTTACAATATCTTGCTAATAATATGGTAACATTGAATGATGAAGATATGCAGAGATTTGTAAAATTATTGGACGCCATAGAAGGCGATGAAGATGTAGATATGGTCTGGCATAATGTAGAATTGTAATTTCTCCACCCGGCGTTGTCATCCCGGTGCCAAGTGTTGCGACCGGGATCTTATGACGATTAAGTAGCCACTAAGATTCCGGCCGCAAATCGTAACGCCGGAATGACGGAAGAGGCTAGTGGGTTGTCGAAATTTTATTTACATAATCAGGCCTCGTTGATCATTCTATATACTTCAAATAATTTAACTGTTTTCTTGTAGGGAGAAAGCTTGGGATACTCTGCTTGCACTTTTTCTATATTAGTTTTGAGTTGTCGAAGCGTATCACTTTGCGCCTTATCTATTCTATTGAGATTTGATATTTTGGTAATGGTAGAAGTAACTGATTGAAGTGCGGCATCAGCTGACATTTTTTGATCGCCTTCAAAACATTTGTCACCAAGTACGGTAGCGATGGCATCAATTTCTGCTGCTGAGATTCCTCTACCGTAGACTTGAATAGTCACTTTCCCGTTGTATTTTGCTGATTGAGCATCTGTGAATAATTGTGTCTTTACTTTGTCAAAGGTAAATTCCTTGAGTGAAAATACTGGTGGAAGATTGAGAACAAAATTCTTAAGATTTTGTGCAGGATCGGAAGCTGTGTTAGAACCTATCATATACCCGAACGTTGGGATGTTTCTGTATTTTTCTCTAAACTGATAATAACACACATCATTACTTTGATTGTTACAGGTAACAATATTTTTGATAGTAGCATCGATAATGTTTTTGTCTACAAGGACGTTCTTCTGGTTATTAAAAATCCATTGATATAAGTGATATGCGATAACCTTATCCGTCATATCTGTAGTTGTAAATCCAGTAAGTTGCTGATATTGAGTAGTTAATGTTTTGATCTCTGCAGTCTTATCCTTCTTGACCTCAGCTCGCAGATAGTAGAAGAATTCATCTAATAAAGAAATATTATCTCTATTGGAGGTCATAGATAATTTGTCTGTCAGCAATAAGAATGCACGCTTGGAATTTGCTACGAAAGAAACCGTTATTGGCATACTGAAATAGCCACTATTGTCTTCCGTAATATCACCAATATTGATATCAGAAATATCATTGGTTTCGTTATTTTCTCCTACATATTTAAAGAAATCACTTCGCTTCTGGAGCAAGGTAATATCGTTGTAGGGATTTTTTTTGAGATATTGTAAGCCGATAATATCAGGATTGATTTGTTGTGTATAAGGATCTTTCCAAATATTTAAGCTTGGCAAATAGATATACTGCAAGAAATACGTGTATGGAATTTGTAATGATGCCAAATATTTACTGTAAGTAGTAATATCTGCTTGAGTTGTGGCATTTTCATCGATAAGATCATACAGGGTATTTGCATTTTGGACAATATTTTTGGTCAATGGACTGGATTGCAAAAGTGTTGTATCATATGCATTAATATTTTTGAGTTGGGGAATTTTTTGTTTGAGGGCATTGAGATTGCCGATGGTGAGAGTCAAAAAGTAGATAGCAATACCAAACGCGACGACAGCCAATATTACGATAAGTTTGCTGTCATTTTTTTTGTCACGGAAAAAGGTGTAGAGTTGGACGAGTCTAGGTTTGATGGTAGCCCAAAACTGTTGCAAGCCCTGCAATGTCTGTGGAGATTTTGTTGTGTTTGTCTGAGCTCACATAGATTATGGATTCGTAGGTAAAAGGTCTTGGCTTGTATAATCAGTAATTTCTCTCTGAGTAGATTGTTGGATAGGTAAGATAAAGTCCATGGTGGAATTATTTACCGTGAAGACTGTTGATCATATCTTAATTGTTTTTGGTGTAATCTTGAGTGTCTTGGCATCTACATTTTCTGATAAGACATAGAGCGATTGTTTGATTAAGTTAAGTAAATTGGTTACGATAAAGATATGTGGATTGATAATTCATTTTTTGGTCAGCGCCGCTTCATCTTGTGCAAAGGTATTTACTTCTACATTGAAACTGATTTGTTTCTGGGTCGGATCGAATTTTTGGAAGGTAATGGCAAAACTTGGGAGTGCAGTTTGTTCGAGTTTGATATCAATAAGTGACATAATCTTTTTGAAAAATGGTCTATCTAATCCGGTATCGTTAGGTTGAATCACACTGTAATATCTATCAAAATCACCGACAAGATTGCAATCATAATCGATCTCATAGGGATTGAGATAACAATTGTTGAGATACAGCGCGATATCTTTTTCTCCCCTATCAGCTAATGTTGTCATCTTGGCTTCAGCGGTCGCCGTTGGTATATTCAAGACATTGGCAACTGTGCTAATGAAGGTATCTAAGTAAGAAAATACTTTGATCGCACTACTAAATTTAATCATTTCTAATGAGAGTAATGACTCTTTGATTGAGGTCACATATTCTTCATTTTGGAGTAAGTCAAAGAGTTCTCTAGAAAAGAATCCATACTTCGTCACTTCTTGTTTGAGATCTTCCAATTTTTGTTTATTGCCAATAAGCACTGGAGAAAAGGTATTGAGATTATTTTGCAATAATTCTTTTTTGCTGACGTAATTGAATGTGCTATTTAAAATCGTATCGACATTGGTTTTACCATTGATCCCATCCATGCCCATCGCGCTGTATTTCTGATAATCGGACATACCAAGCGTGGTACGTAGAATATTTTGTACAGATTTATAATCATTGATGTAGGTCGTATCGGCTGCTGGAATGATTGGTTGCGAAGCGATCGTAAGATATCTATTGTAGAGTCATAGAAGTAATGCTAAGCTACCGAAAACGGCGATAGCAATCAATGCCATCACAAACATTCTTCGATAATTGAAAATATATACTTTATTTTTTGTCGTAATATGGATTCCGCTATCGCCTAAGCTAATCTTGGGCCCATTGCTTTGCGCTTGTTGCACGACAAATTTTTCTAAGTTTATTGCTGCCGGAGCTTGTTGCTTGGATTCTTC
>JAPLUV010000031.1 GCA_026397395.1 candidate division SR1 bacterium
ATATTCAAATACTTTCCTAATTGTTCCAAATTATTCCCAAATAATTTCAGAATTCTTAAATTTTAAAATTATTTTGGTAATTCGGAATAATTCGAATATTCGTACATTATTTCTTAGCTGATTTCTTAGCTTTGGGTGCTTTCTTTTCTTTGAAATCATGTTCTTGATTTTCATGATGATGATCGTCATGCTCGTGTTCGCTATGATCGTGGTCATGGTTATGATCGTGATCGTGGTGGTGATGATCGTGTCCTTTACCCATCTTTTCATATAATTTCTGTTCAATTTCTAGATGTCCTGGTTTTTCTCGATTGACGTCTAATTTCAATGCTTCTACTATCTTTTGTAGAATAAAGAATTTCTCTAAACTATCTGCTGCTGCAGCCTTGATATCATCCAAGAATTTTTTGCTCTGATCGTCTCCAAGTTTTTTGAAATATTCTGTCATCTTTTCTTCTCCACCAAATCTTTCCAATAAGCTTTTCATTCTTGTAGCAAATTCTTGTTCAACTAATGTTTGTGGAATAGCTACATTCATATGTTTGCCTTTAACTTTTTGTAATAATCCTTCTACTACTTTGACTAATTCAGCTTCAAATTTTTGATGAGAAATAGACTCAGTAATGAAATCTAGGAGCTGAGCTTCGTTTTTGACAGTACTTTCTGGACCAAATAATTTCTGCAGCATTACTTCATCCATTTCTGGTAATACAATCTTTTTTACATCTTGGACAAGAAGGTTTACTTTTTTAGCTTCTCCTTCAGTCTTTTTGTAATGATAGACAGGAGGTAATTTTTCGCTATAAACAACTTCTCGCGTATCTCCTTTTTTCTTTCCCATAAACTCTTTCTCATATCGTTTGTCTTCTGTAAATTCTTGTTCTCCTACATAATTATGCCCTTTGTCTAATGTTTTTCCATCCGCGTCGAGGAATTCCATCTCGATTTTGGAGATAGTCTCGTGGGTAATGATGTCCGTGTCTTGGTAGTCAGCATAATTCTTTTTCAAAGAAACGAGTGCATTATCTATTTCTTCTTGTGTAGCCGCGCTTTTGATTTCAGGCAATTGTTCCTTTTGCCACTCATCATTCAATACTTCTACTTCAGGGAAAATATCCAATTTCATCGTCATAACGGTATCATCTCCTTTCTTCTCTTGCTTGAAATCATAGGGCTCCCCTATCAATTTCAATTCATCGTTGTCTTTGATTAATTCCTGTAACCCTTTGTTGATCAAGTGTTCATAAATACCCATTTGGATATATTCTGGCTTAGTATTTTTTTCTACTGCATCCAATGGTGCCATTCCTTTTCTAAATCCAGGCATTTCAAAATCTTTCTGAAAATGCTTGAGTATGGTAGCCTTAGCTTCCTCTTGTTCTGCTGAAGAGATGGTAATCTCGATTTCATAATTGGCGTGTGGCCCTTTCTTAAACTTTTTTTCCATTACAAAAAAATATAAACGAATAAAAATCGGATTCTTTTTACACAAATGGACTTGTATTGCAAATATATCTACATATCTCGGTTCGCCTATCGAATGTATTGTTCTTTATACTATAATTTTGCTTTATGAAAGCTTAATTTAATTGTGTCCAATTAGTCCCATTGCATCCATAGAAAAATTTACTGAGGCTATTGTAATATATCGTTCCTTCAAGTGCTGCATTGCAAGGATCAACTTTTGGATCAGCCACCACACGAGGTCTTAGTCTCAATCTTCCATCGATATCTACTTCTACTTGTGGATCAGTAACATTGATTCCTATACCACCACAATTAGTTCCACAGAGCGGTGTGTTTATAAAGAACGCACTAGTATTGGTTGGAGCAAATTGAGATCCATCGCTATTTCGTGCAAATGTATAACTGTTATTGCTTATCAAAACTTGTTGTCCCAATGCTACGTTATCACTTCATCCACTGATAGTATTTGATTGACCTCATGCCATAAAAGAGAAGGAACTAGAACTTATGGTATTACTTGTTCCTCCAATTATTGATGCTCCTCTTGGTGTGCCAGAAATGGTATTTGTTGTCCCTCCAGCTATGAAACTATATGTTCCATTAGCAATATTTGCAGAGCCACCAATAACTGCTGAATTATTTCCACTTGCTGTATTCCCATAATCACCAGCGATGATATTTCCTACTACTTGTAATGGATCTTTTGGTCATGTAGTTCAGATACCCACGTTACCATTTGGTAATATATTTATAAACGAACTACCAACCAGTCCAATATAAAATAAATCCGGATTACTATCTCCACCTATAGTTCGAGTTCTTGTTGGATTGATAAAATGAATATTAGCAGCATTACTTGGATTGAATTCTTGCAATGCTAGTTCAGTAAGCCCATTACTTCTAACATATAATTTCCCTGTTGCAGGTGCTCCTCAGACACCAACATTATCTTTATTCGTATTTCGAATATTCGTCACATCTCCCGTCCAATAACTATCTCCATTTCCACTACTATTCCCGTTTCCACCTGTAAAAACTCATGCCACTATAAGTCCATTTGTTGGGACATAAATCATTTGTCCATGTTCATCTAATCACAAAACATTTCCAGAAAATGAGCTTTGAACATTTAGTACAGAGGTATTGATATATATTTTCCCGCCAGTATTTATATCTAGTAATATATTTCATCCATCAGTTCCATCATCCGTAATAGTTACACGCATGATTGTTTGTCGTGCATTATTGATACTTGTTTGGATGTTGAGATCTGCCAATACCATGATAGATCCAAATCCAAAAACAATGGTAAAAAACAACATAATCAGATTTCTGAATTGCGATTTGTTTGAACGAACTAAGGATTTGCTTGCAAACATCGAGTTGATTTACTTAATAAAGGGGCTTTTTGCCCTATGTCTAATTATATTCCAAAAGGATGAATTTGTCAAATTTCCTAATAAGTCTTTCATATATGGAAATTCGATAAATCAAATTTCTTTGTTTGTTTTCTCGTAGCATAAAAAACATTTTTTTTATCTTTTTTAGCTCATAAGAAAATTTGATAAATCAAATATTGGCACAATATCGCTTGATATTCGTTTTGGGATGACTAGTATGATAAGCACTTTATTTATTGTATTTTTTTGTTATATGCCAAAAGTTACTGAAAAAAAAGTAGTGAAAAAAACCTCTTCCAAAGCTGCAGACGAGAAAAAGCCAATTGTCAAAAAAGCTTCTGCTAAGCCAGTTATCAAAAAAGAAAAGGTATCTATCGTTAAGGAGAAAACTGCTTCTGAAACTAAAGAATCTAAAGATGATAAGGTACTCAAAGCCGATGAGCTTGGTATGGGCTGATTTCTCTCTGGTCTAGGTTTTTCTAAAACAGCAGAAAAAAAGGTAGAAAAAGATGAAGATGATGATACAGATAGTTTGGTTTTGGAAAGAGCTCCTCATACGTCAGCAGGCGATGAAAGCAAGTCAACCAAAGATAGACCAATCAGAAGTTTTAGTTTTGATACGGTAGAAAAAGGAGAAATCCCCAAATGAGTATTTCAGAAACCAGCATTCAATCGTAGTGCTAGTCCTAGTCGTAGTTCTGGTGCCAAACCAAGTTTTTCTCGTCCAGCAAATACAAAGCCAATTATGGGACATACGACCAATAGTAGATCATTCTCTTCTCAGCACGGATGAAAACCAGGAGGATACAAGCCAATGGGCAATACGACATTTCATAAGGCTCCACCGCCACCGCCTAGAGCTCCTAAAGTATACAAAGAAGCTCAATCTTCTGCTAATCTAGTTAAAAAGCAAGAAATTACGATCAATGAAACCATAACTGTCAAAGAATTTTCTGAAAAAATGGGAGTCCCTTTGCAAGAATTGATGAAGAAATTGATTGCCAATAAGATTATGAAATGAGTGACTGCATCGTTGGACTTTGATACGGCAGCACTTATAGCAGGCGAATTTAATGTCGAAGTAAAGCATAAAGAAAATAAACTGGGCGTCGAAACCTTTATGAGTGGAGATCTCCAAGCTATTCTGGATCTTGATAAAGAAGCACCTAATTTGGAATCTAGACCACCTATTGTGACTATTATGGGTCATGTCGATCATGGAAAAACATCGCTTCTCGATTATCTCAGAAAGACAGTTGTTGCTGAGGGCGAAGCTGGAGGTATTACTCAGTCTATCTGAGCATCTGTCGTAGATTACAATGGGAAAAAGATATGTTTCATTGATACGCCAGGACATGAATTATTCTCTAGTTTGAGAGCTAGAGGTGCGAAGCTAACAAATATTGCTGTCATCGTAATTGCAGCTGATGATAGTGTGATGCCACAGACGATTGAATCTATTGGTCATGCAAAAGAGGCAGGAGTACCTATCATTATTGCTATTACCAAAATTGATAAACCAGGAAATAAAATAGATACTATCAAGTCGGATATTGCTAAATATGGATTAACTGCTGAAGATTGGGGTGGGGATGTACCCGTTATTGGGATTTCTTCCAAAACTGGACAAGGAATTCCTGAGCTCCTTGAAGCTATTTTGTTGCAATCTGAAATGCTTGATCTGAAATATAATCCTAAGAGATCTGCTGTGGGAGTTATTGTTGATGCACACAAAGATCCTAAACAAGGAGTGGTTTCTACTATTATTGTAATGACAGGAACTATGAAAATTGGAGATATCGTTGTCGCCTATAATACGTATGGAAAAATCAGAAGAATGCAAAACTGGCTTGGAAAGAGTATGGTTTCGGCTGTCGGCGGAGAACCTGTCCAAATCTTGGGTATCACAGAATTGCCAGAACCAGGTCGTATTGTTGAAGTGGTAAAAAATGAGAAAGAAGCACAAGAAAAAATTGCATTGATTCAAGAACATATCACCAAAAATAATTCAGAATCTGCTGTTCATCAATTTATTTCTCAATTACAATCTACTGCAGAACATGAATCAGAATTGAGATTAGTGTTGAAGTCAGATGGTTCATCAAGTCTAGAGGCGCTGAAACAAGCAGTTGCAGGTATTCCGTTACCTAAGAATGTAACTATCAAAGTTGTACATTCTGATGTAGGATATTTTTCAGAGTCTGATTTAGCATTGGCGCAAGCGGCATGAGCATTATTGCTTTGATTTAATATTTCTATGAATGCGATTCTCAAGAAAAAAGCTGATAATATGAAGATAGAGATGAAAAATTATGATATTATCTATGAATTAACTGATTATTTGACGGCGCTTGTCCAATGAATGATTATTGTAGATCAACATGAAGTCGTAGTTGGTAAGCTTGAAGTTCTTGGAATCTTCTTTTCTAAGGGAAAAGATATGACGGTCTGAGGTAAAGTGATTGAAGGTAAAGTCAAAAATAAATTGAAATTTAGAGTACTGAGATGAGAAGATATTTTGTGTAATGGCGATATCGTTTCCTTACATAGAAACAAAGATGAAGTGAAGGAAGTTGGAGAATGAGAAGAAGCTGGAGTCAAGGTAAGTACTGGCAAGAAGATCGAAGTTGGAGATGTATTAGAATTTTATGAAATGCAGGATATTGTTGAATAGAAAAATTGAGTTCCCTCTTTTCTTCAAAGAGGGGGGACCGCGAGCGGTGGGAGATTTTGTTTTCGAAGCGAATGAAAATCCCCCGTCCTAAAGGACACCTCCCCCTTTCAAATAAAGGGGGTACATCATTGGAGGTGATACTTATTTATCTCTGTGGTACTCATGAAGCTTATTGTTTGATTATGAAATCCAGGTCAAGAATACGAGAAAACTAGGCATAGCATAGGATTTTTTCTTGTGGATGCGATTGTTTCGTGAACATTCAAGTATGACGAGAAATACAAATCCGAACTCTGTAAAGATCAGGATGTTCTTTTTCTGAAACCGATGGAATTTATGAATCGCTCTGGATGAGCAGTAAGTGCAGTGGCTAAATTTTATAAAATAGATGCAAAAGATATTCTCGTGATTCATGATGATATTGATTTGCCAGTCGGAAAAGTTCAATTAAAATTGTGATGAAGTAGTGCTGGCCACAATGGGTTGAAAGATATTATTTTGAAACTTTGAACTAAAGAGTTTTATAGGTTGAGAATTGGTGTAGATAGACCGGCGAATCAAGATGATGCTAGCCACGGTCGTAGCACCGAGGTGGCTGATTATGTGTTGAGTGATTTCAAGAAAGAAGAAAAAAAACGCATCGAAGACAAGATGAGCGAGATAGAAGACTATATTTCAGAATTTCTCAAAGAATAGTCTTTAACTTATGGCTTCATTTAAGAAATCATTTAATGGTTTCATAATTTTGAATATTTCTAAACATTTTTTCTCGAAATCTTTACTGAGTACCTCTTTATCCTTAAGATCATGACCTATATATCGAGATTTCATCTTGAGTCGCTCCCCTGCTTTGTGTTGAACGTCAAATTGTTTGGGTACTTTGACATATTTGTCGCCCATAAGTGAACCAAAAGTTTTTTTGAATGCTGGTGCGTTTATAATTTTTTCTAATTGTTTATAATTCTTTGCCATATAATTTCTTACTCTGTCTGCAGTAGCTCTGGGCGGTAAATAGAGTCCTCCTCAGATAAAACTTTGTCCTGGTCAAATATCTACGTAATATCCTACGGTATCGCTGTGTTTGCCACCGTCACAAATGATAAGCCCAAAGTTCGTCTTATATGGTGACTTATCTTTGCTAAAACGAATGTCTTTATTGAAACGGAAGGTTGCGTCTTTGATTGCTAATGGTCAAATAGATTTATCTAATTTTCTTGTCTCCTCAATGAGCTTCGTTCCAAATTCTCGAAAATTATCTCTGACCATGAGATAGAGATCTTTGTTGCTGTGCATTCGTTGCACATTATTGTTTTCTTTTACTGCTTTGAGGAAAGCAAAGGTTACGGGAGTAATCATCTGGAATAGTTAAAAGGGTCAAAAGTTAAAAGGTTAAAAGGTTAAAAGGTTGTGGTAGTGTTTAAAATAAGCTCTGCGTCTTTGGTTTATTTGTTTCGGTAATAATGGTTTTTAGAAATGGGAATTGTTTTGTAATACTCTCTCGTCATTCATATATGATTAATCCAAGCTCTTGAGCCTTTTTTTTCTTGCTACCAGCTTTTTCACCGATAAGCATAAAATCTGTAGATTTGGTAGGCGATTCGTGCAAGAGGTAGCCCTGCTGTTGAAACAGTTCAGCTATTTTTTCTCTCGGAAGATCAAAGGATCCTGTAATGGAGAAACTGCCTTTTGCTTCACTAGCTTTTATAAGGTCAGTATATTTGTTGGGATCTATATTTATACCTGCTTTCTCTAGCTGTTCCAAAAGTTTGAGATTATGTTTGTTATGAAAGAATGTGGTAATGCTTTCTACGGTCTTTTCTCAAATTCAATAAATGGAATCTAGAAATGTAATATCGGTGATTGCTTTTTCTAAATTATCAACATTCTCAATTTTCCATCTTCCCTCTTCAATTTGCGAAGCAATGTCCTGCGCCATCTTTTTCCCTACATGAGAAATTCATAATCCATTCAACAATCTTCGTAATGCTTTATGCTTGGACTCCTCTACTCCTTTGGCTATCTCTGTGACTTTTTTATCTCCAAATCAGGGAAATTTGCGGAGCTGAATCTGAATCGTTGGATCGCTGAGTTTGTAGATGTCGGCTATATTTTCAATGATTTTATTTTCCACGAGAAGATCGACAATACTTTCCCCGATGCCCATAATATCCATACAATTTTTACTTACGAAGTGTTGGATTTGCTGTTTAGTTTTTTCTGGACAATGTTCGTTCACACAGTAATAATGCATATCTTTTTGCATTACGGCTTCATTACATGAAGGACAGACCTTTGGTGGATGAATGATCTTCTCTTCTCCGGTTCTGCGGTCAGTAATAACGCTGACGATATATGGAATCACTTCTCCACTTCTCTGTAACCAGATCCAATCATGGAGATGAATATCTTTGTCTTTGATAAAATCAAAATTATGGAGGCTGACTCTTTGGAGTTTTGCTCAGCTTAATTGTACGGGTTCCAAATTGGCGACTGGTGTGATAATTCAGGTTCTGCCTACTTGAAAATCTACAGAAAGAACTTGTGTTGCCGCTAATTGTGCTGGGAATTTATAGGCAACTGCTCGTCTAGGATGATGGTCAGTGGCTCATATTATCTCACGCTGTTCTTCGTTCTGAACTTTGATAACGAGTCCGTCAAACTCTATGTCTTGCGAGTCTAATTCTTTTTTTACTTTTTCATCTAAGCAAATTTTGATGACTTCATCGATTGTATCGGCTTCTTTCTTCCATTTGAAAACTGGTAGTCATAGAAATTGTAAAATATCCATTTTCAATTTTCCATCTTCAATCTTCAATACATCGTAGATGTAACAAACCAATCCTCTTCTTGCAACTTCAGCTGAATCTAATAACTTGATACTTCCAGCAGCTGCATTTCTTGTGTTGGCAAATGGGGTTTCTCCATCTTCCTCTCTTTCCTTATTAATTTCTTTCCAAACAGATTTTGGCATAAGAATTTCTCCTCTGACGGAAATATCAATGGGATCTTTTAATTTCTGTGGAATGTTTTTGATAGTTTTCATATTCACGGTAATGTCTTCGCCTACTCGTCCATCTCAGCGAGTAATCGCCTGTTTGAATATTCATTTTTCATAGATGAGTTCCACACTCAAACCGTCAAATTTAGGCTCTACTGAGAATTTCAGAGAACCCCCTGAGAGAACCTGAGAATTATTTTTTTCTACTATTTTTTTTGCTCTCGTGTCTCGCTCTTTCAAATCTTGTGCATTGTAGGTATTTTCCAATGACATAAGCTTGGTCATATGTTTTGCTTGTTGAAATCATTCGCTGATCTGTCCAATAAGCCCTTGCGTTGGGCTGTTTGATGTAATGATTTCTGGATGGGCTTCTTCTATCTTTTTTAAATAAGAAAAAAGATCATCATATTCTTTATCGGAAATCAGTGGCTTGTCTTCTATATAATATTGATGATTATGATCTACTAAACAATCTATCAACTGAATATAAAAATCTGACAGCTCTCTTGCAGGAATATCGCTGACTTTGGAATGTTTGGTAATAAAGGATTGGATTGCTTTTGTTTGCTCGTTTAATGACATATTAAGAGGTTGGCGGGTTAACGGGGTAAAAGGTTAACGGGTTGGGTGTTTAGTCTAAGATCTAAGTTCTCCTATCTAAGTGCTATGTTTATTTTCATTTAAATACGACGCCAAGGGTAGCAAAGACGATATAGAAATCCAGGAAAATGTTCCAATTTTGGATGTAATAGAGATCCAGTTTTGCTTCTTCTTCAAAGTCTAATCCATCTCTACCGAACACTTGCGCATAGCCAGTAATTCATGGTTTGATACTAAAGAGTCTCTTTTGTCGTGATTCATATTTTTTGACCTCGTTAGGTAAATGTGGTCTTGGTCAAATTAAAGACATAGATCATCGTAGGATACAGAATAATTGTGGTAATTCGTCTAGAGATGTTTTTCTTATAAATTTACCTATTCTCGTAACTCTTGGATCATTCTGTATTTTTGGCAGAACCCCTTCTCTTACATTGGCATCTGATTCAATAAGCTTCTTGTACAATTCATCGGCTTCTTTGCCTCCATATCCTGTGCTGAGATGTGTATACATGCTACGAAATTTGAGAAAGGTGAAAAGTTTCCCGTATTTTCCTACTCTTTTGGATTTATAAATAGCTGGTCCTGGGGAATCTATCTTGATAAGTATCGCTAATAATAGTAGAAATGGAGATAAAATTATAATAAAGAATAGCGCTGCTATAAAATCAAATATTCTTTTGAGTACAATAGATCGTCCGTCTAACGTAGAATGTTTGTACTCTAACGCAATAATATTGTCTATGTTTTCTGGTGCATATACCACGTCTTCCAAGAAGAACCCTTCTGATATATGATAAAATCTTGTATGACTATATCTAATTTTTTCAAACATATTTTGCAGATCTTTTTTGGGAAAACTACCTACAGCAACTACGATGAAATATTTATTTAAATCGGTATCTCAGAGCTCATTTATACTTACATATTCGGTTTGAAATGAGAAACCACTCTTGATCTTTTCTATTGCTTTATAACTTTCTAGCGTATCACTTCCTACAATAAGGATTTTGTTCCCACTTTCTCTGTGTCTTCTTGATTCCATATAATTCCATACTTGATCAAAGAAAAAGACAATAAAGAATGTTACGAATGCTCATACAACGATAATAAATCTAGAAATTCAAAAAATAAACACAAATCATTGTCAAAAATAGGCAATGAAAGTAATCGTAATGATCCAATAAATCCAAACTTTGGTAAAGGTTTGAAAATAATTTTGTATCGGTTTGTTGAGTTCATATAATTCTTTGATAATCCCTATAGCGATAAATGCTATGGCGGCTATGATAGCATAGCCCATGGTTTCGTTGTAGTTGATTGGTGGAATCTGTAATTGAATACCAGGAATGAGATCAGTAAAAAGACGGATCTTGTAAATGAGATAGAATACTCCTACTATAAGGAGACCATGAATAATCGGTCTCAAAATACGTAGTCTTGTACTGTATCTTTTCATGATACGGATGATTAAAAGCTAAAATTATTTTTTTAGACTTTTGTTGATTTGTGTGACGACCGATGTAATTAATGTAGTAAGATTCCCCTTGTTTGGAAAACTACATCAAGCAGCTCCTGGATGTCCTCCTCCACCAAATTGTTTTGCTATTAGGTTGCAATCAATAGGTTGTTGTCATGGGATAGTATCATTAGTTCTTAGTGAACACTTAATATATTCTTTCAGTTTTTTGAACATGATAATGAGCCTTGGTCCTTGGATGTTCTGGATAACAACTAGTCCATATCAGGCTTCTTCCTCATCTATGTTATATTTTTTTAATTCTTTTTGTTCATAATAACAATAGAGAATATCGCCTTTGATTTGTATTCTATTAATCAATATTCCCAAAAATTTTATTTGATTGAGTGATTTTTGGCGGATAATATTATTATTTATCAACGTTTTATCTGCTCAGAGCTTGACTAATGCCAGAGCGTTGCTAAATATTCTTTCATGGTTTTCGTCAAAGAGAAAATTCCCCGAATCTGTAACTAGTCCTAAGTAAAAATAGGTCGCAATTGTTTTATCGAGGTGTTTTTTCCAAAGTTTTTGAGCGAGTTCAAAAATTATTTCTGAGGTACTCATAGCTTTAATATCTTTGTGTGCTAATGCATGTTTGGGCGGATTCCCTGGATGATGGTCAATCACTACGATAATATTCTTATCAAAATAATCTTTATTTTTGGCAAATACGTCTATACGATCATAGGTGGAAAAATCTACAAATACAATAAGATCGTATGTTTTGTAATCAAATGTGGTTTTGATCTTTTTGATATCAGGAAGAAAACCAAATAATTTACTTGGAATTGTTGGAGTAAAATAGGAAATCCTTTTCCCTTGTTTTTCTAGTATTTTTCACAACCCCAACATTGATCCAATGCAATCACCATCTGGACTTGTATGTCCAAAAAGAGCAATGTTCTTGCTGGTTTGAAATAATTTATGGAGTTTTGTTGTGTTTGGCTTCATTATATTTAGCTAAGTATACTAAACTAAAATTAAAATTTTATGTTTCGTGTATCCAAAGCGTCAGTAGATATCACGTTTTTCTTCAAAATGCGTTTGAATCATACGATTCATGTACTATTTGCTTCTAAGTAGACGCTTTGTATAAATCTTGTACTTTTTGTACTCATATATCGTCTAATTGGAATTGCTTGTTTCCTATCTTGATATAATTTGAACCTGGATGGGCTTGAATAATTGCTACTAGAGCATTGAGTTTATTCGCATTGTCAGGCAGTTTAAATGATTCGCTTGATGTATCATTTACATCTTCCGTTTCCGTAGTCGGTTCGGGTGTCGGCGAACTGATCGATGTTTGTGGCTCAGGTAGATCGTTTTTTGGTTCTGTTTTATTTCTCAATCCTTTGGCTTTTACCACGGTCATAGTTGGATCTCGTTTGCCACCAGCTTGTTGTTGAAGTTGGGGAATAGTTGTTTTGATGATTTTTTCTATACTAATAGATCTTCCCTTGAATCATTGTAAAATAATGATATCAAATTTTTTGAAATCAAGTACTTCTTTTACGAAAAATTCTATCTGACCAGAAATATCTTCTATCTGGATAAAAAATCCTTTTTTCTTTGCTCTTTGAATATTTTTGATATACCCTACGATAATAAAACTTCCAAATCCTTCTTTTTCTTTGAATTGGGAAATAAAGTTATATTTTTTGAGATAGAGATACAATCCATCCAAAGGATGTCATGAAACGAATGATTTGAATACTTCTTGTTCCATCATAAGTTTCTCCATCGTAGTGGCTGGCTCTTTGTTTTTTAGGCTTATTGTGCTTGCAATTTCTGCCGAGCCAAATAGTCATCATGCAGTTTCTTTGGATTTTTTGGATCGCTCCAAGATGTTTTCTGTATTGGAAAGTAGCATTCCGCGCTCACCAAATCCATCTAATCCTCACGATTTAATGAGTCCCTCTAATGATTTTTTGTTGATGACAGCAGAACATCTTTTGATAAAGTTTTCTAAACTTTGATATGGTCAGTTTTTCTTTCTTTCTTCTTGAATAGTCTCTCCTATATCTCGTCCTAATCCTTTGATACACAAAAATCATAGTCTGATTTCATTTTGGATGGCAGCCACGTGATTGAAGGATTGATTGATATCTGGTGGCAAGACTTGTATTCCTTGGTTCTGAGCTTGGTATACATATACACTTAATTCATCAGCATCTTCCTCTACAGATCTAATAAGTGAGGCGTAAAATTCTACAGGGTAATATGCTTTGAGATATGCTGTCTGATACGCAATCATAGCATAACACACCGAGTGAGATTTATTGAACGAATATGATGCAGCAGGTTCTATCATCTTTTCATAGATATAGATTGCTGTTTCTTTTTTGTAATCTCTAAAGTCTTTGGCTTTGTGCGTAAATTCTTTTTTGAGCTTTTCAATGATTTCTTTCTTTTTCTTTCCTACTCATCTTCTGAGCAAATCTGCATCTGCTAATGAAAATCATGCCATAGATTGTACGATAAACATCAGCTGTTCCTGATATACCGGGATACCATAGGTGATATTCATAATAGGAGAAAGATCTTCTACTAGTCTAATGTTTTCTTTATCGGTTTCTTCTTCTCCGTATTTTTCTATGAGCATTTTTCTCAGTTCTGCAGTCATATATTCGACTGGCTCTTCTTTATTTTTTCTCGCAATATAATTGGGGATAAACTCCATAGGCCCTGGACGATATAGTGCATTCATCGCCACGAGATCATTCATACTATCTGGCTTAAGTTGTATAAGAAATCTTCTCATCCCATTGGATTCAAATTGGAAAATCCCTGTAGTATCTCCTGATTGAAATACTTTCTCAAACGTAAACATATCATCTATTGGCGGTTGGAATGAGGTGCTTTCAAAAAAATCAACGAACATTTGGGGTAATTCCTTTTCTTCGCTTGCATATTTCTTCTGTAAAATTTTGATACAGTTTTTGATAATAGAAAGATTTCTTAGTCAGAGGAAATCCATTTTTAACAAGCCAATAGTTTCCATGGTTGGACCGTCATATTGACTTACAATGGTATGATCATCCTCCCTCACATATTGGGTTGGAGAAAATTTACTTACTTTATCTGGTGCAATAATAATTCCACAAGCATGTACCCCAAGTTGTCTCATATTTCCTTCAAGCTTTTCTGAAAGATCAGCCGCTTGTCTAATTTTTTCATCTGTATTGTATAATGCTTTCAACTCCTCTTCCAATCCATCCTCTGCTTTGACTGTTTCAGAGAGCGACATCTTGTCATGCATTAGACTAGATACTTGATTTGATTTTTCAAAAGGAACACCTAGTACTCTGGCAACATCCTTGAAGGCGGCTTTACTTGCCATCTGCATATAGGTACCTATGCCACTCACCTGTGCTTGACCATATTTCTGGGTAACATATTCGATAACTTTTTCTCTTTGTACATCTTCAAAATCGATATCGAAATCAGGCATCGATATACGGGCTGGATTGAGAAATCTTTCGAAAAGAAGTCCAAATTGTAATGGGTCTATGTCAGTAATCCTCACTAACCATGCCAAGAGAGATCCAGCTCCAGATCACCTTCCTGGACCAACCATAATAGTGTTTTTCTTTGCTCGGCGGATGAAATCAGCGACGATAAGAAAGTAGGAATTAAATCCCATTTCTTTGATGACTTTCATTTCATATTCCAAACGTTGTATGTATTCTTGTAGTGTTCCAAATCAGATATTTTTTTCTCACTGTTGGAGTAAGAAATTTTTTTTGTCCTGTGTGTATGTTTCTAGTGTAATCTCTTGAAGCTCTTGGGGATTGATTTCTTGTACTGCTTTGGTAAGGATTCCTTTCAATGAAATTTTGGTCATTTG
Organism: candidate division SR1 bacterium; assembly: GCA_026397395.1. Taxonomy (GTDB): domain Bacteria; phylum Patescibacteriota; class Gracilibacteria; order Absconditabacterales; family Absconditicoccaceae; genus CAJBLF01. The sequence goes on from JAPLUV010000031.1 coordinate 14,506, forward strand.
CAAAATGGTTTCATTATCCCATCAGAGATTGAATTTGTAATTTAATCATTTGTATGCGCGATAGCGAAGTTCAAACTCGTGTAAATGCATTTGCTCGTATTTTTTACTAAAAAATTCTCGTAGTGAATAGTGAATAGTTAATAGTGAAGGTGATTTTGGTATGTATGTTGTCACTATTGGCTGTAGACGATTAATTATTCGCCCTATGTAAATGTATAGGAATTCAGTATGTTTTTTCAAATGTAAATTTTTTGAGATTTAAAAAAAGACCTCAATAGAGAGGCCCTTTTTGTAGTGAAAATACTATGTTATACACCAATAACTCCTAATAGTCGGAAGATCACACTGACCACAAGCCATGATACTCCTATAAATACCAATCCGATACCAGCTTGTTGTAAAATTTTGAATCCTTTCTTGTATTTTCCATCATCTCCAGCTGCAGTTACCATTTGGAAACCTCCTCGAAGTAAGATACACAAAGCGATAAGCGCTAAGATACCAAGCATCCAGTTGATGAAACTCTTGATGACATCAATAAGCTTGCCTCCTTGTAATGTTCCTGTTCCACTAATACCAACTCCTTGGGTAGATGTTGGATCTCCAAAAGTGTTTTGTGCGAGAGCTATAGTGCTTGATACACTCAACAGTCCTAATACAAACAAAGATAAAATTTTTGCTGATAATTTCTTCATAGTTTGATTTTAAAAAGTTAAAAATGATAACTGATTGCGTAGATGATAGATTTCTGTGGAATGAAATCAAGTACTTTTGTTCATCTACCTTCTCCAATGCAATTGTGTACAGTGTAATAATTCTTTGTAGTATTTCAAATTTATTTTACTCTTTTTTCTCTTTTGATTTACTTGCTTTCAAAGCCATGTTTCTGTCTATTCACTTAACAAAGAGTAAAAAGTATTTATAATCTGTTTGAGATTTTTCTCTGATTTTGATTTGAAAAAAAGGAGACAATGCGTACATATGCAAAGACGAAATATATTTTACGTCAATGATTTTATTTTATTTTTATATATGCTGAGAAGTTCTCATCACAAAGGTTTTGATGAAAAGCTCCAATATCGACTAAAAAATACTCGCTTCTTTTCTCATATTAGACTTACGAAAGAGATTTATTTACTTTCATTTTTTTCTTTATTGTTTTTTATTCTGATTGTAAGATTGTTTTTTTTGCAAGTCCTTAATCACTCCTATTATGATACCTTACTCAATCAACAACATGTAAGTGAAACGTCACTCAAAGCTAAAAGATGAAATATCTTTGCTGATGATAAAGCATCTAAACATATTCAACTAACAGATAATATTACGCTATATAATATCTTTGTGGATCCTAAGTTTATTTGGGATAAAGAAAAGTTTGTAGATCTTTTGACTCCAATCATTTACCAACATTTTTGTGCATTGTATGGTATGGAAGAAGTTACTCCTCTCCAATGTATTCAACATCTCGAAATTTTTGCAAAAAAACAAATACTTCCCATAGCACCAGCGTTTTTCTATTATGGAAGTGGCATCGTTTCTACCTGATATAGTACCTATGATTCCTCTTGATATAATGCTCAGATACAAAACATTTTGTCTGGCTTTTCTACTGGTATCGCTTATGGTCTTATCAAAGATACTCTTAATCAATCTATCTATATAGGTATCAAGCCCAAAAATTATCTAGGTTTTTTTGCTAACCCTGATTTTCTTCGTGATCTCAAAAATCTTAATCTCGATTATATAGATATTCAGTCAACAAATTATGTATATGTGATTCCTACAAGAATTTGAAATGTAGCAAGAGATAGTGCCCCATTAAAAAAATTATTAGCTAGTTATGGATATCTCAAAGATATCGCTAGTATAAATAATGTTTTCTATTCGCAAGAAAATAGATATGTAAAACTTGTCTCTGAGGCTAATCCTATGCTTGCTCAGATGATTAATGATCTTAAACTCAAATATTATCAGACAAAATCTCGTGATAAAATCCCTTTGTTTCATTGACTTGGACTGGAGCCTTTGACGAGAAGATATTATCAGTATGGATCATTTCTTTCTAATGTCCTTGGCTTCGTAGATAAAAATTGAGTTGCTGCTTATGGAGTAGAGCAATATTTTGATACTATGCTTCGTGGAAAAGATGGAAAAATTGTTTGACGCTCTTCTGCGTGGATGGGGCCCGTCGGAGCAAATGATTTCCAAATAGACCAAATGGTAGAAGGTAATGATGTATATCTTACTGTTGATGTAGGCATCCAAAAGGAGGTGGAGTCTATTATAAAGCCTTATTACGATTCCCTTAGGGCAGATTCTATCAGTGTGCTTGTTTATGATCCTATGAGTGGTCAAATTATCGCTTCAGCAAATTATCCAACCTATAATCCAAATAATTATAATGATGCCTTTACGGTTCAGCCCTTATGACCTGATCATGCTGTGATGGTTGATGATCCAAGTTATGTAGATGTCCCACTCTTTATTCTTACCTGATGAGTATATAGGCCAGCAACTACAAGTGAAAGACATGATGTCTCGATACCCAAATATGTCGCTAAGAATATTTATTGATCTCAGGCCTTGATTGATAATAATATCTCTAGAGCATATGAACCAGGAAGTGTCTTTAAAGCGTTTACGGTTGCTATTGGATTGGATATCGATGAGATTAGATTCTATGATCCATATACAGATCCAAATAAAGTACAGGTAGGACAGTTTTCTATTAGTAATGCAGATCCCAAGAATTGTGGTGGAGATTGGAATTTCTTACATGCATTTGTGTTCTCTTGTAATGTCGGAATGGTAAGGATCTCTCAAAGAGTAGGAAAAGAAACTTTTTACAACTATTTGGATGAACTTAAATTCTGAACACCAACGGGGATAGAACTTGCTAATGAGGATTGATGATTCGTCGAATGAGTGACCTCGGTTTCTGATGCTAGATTCTTTAATAACTCATTTGGACAGGGGTTACTTGTTACTCCTCTACAATTAGCAGTATGATATGGAACATTACTTAATGGCTGATATTATATTCAGCCTACTATTGTAAAATGAATATTGGACAAAACAACGGGTATCTATCATGACAATACCAAAAAAGTAGTGAAACAAATCTTTAGACCAGAAACGAGTGAAGCACTCAAGACTGCCCTCTTTGAAGTTGTTAATCAAAATAATGAATTGAAATATGCGAGAGTAGAATGATATCGTCTGGGCTGAAAGACTGGAACGTCACAGATCTCTTATAAAGGAAAATATATGCAGGGTATCTGATGGACAAATGCGTCTTTTGTCTGAGTGATTACTGAAGATGATCCGAAATATGTTATCATCATCCAAGTACGTCGTCCGAGATCTAACATTTGGTGATGAGCCACAGCGGGAAAAATATTCTGAGATATAGCAAAGTTTATTATCAATTATTCGCTTATTGAAAAGTAAAATTAGCTTTGCTGTAATGTACTTCGTGTAATGCATTGTAATGGGTTGTAATTGGTTGCAGACGATACATTACATCCATTTTGGATATATTACTATCCGTTACGTGAGTATAAACGAACACATTACATTGTTAATATACAAGTTGAAAACGTGATGCGTTTGTTTACATTTATATCAACATTTTATCGTATAGGGGTTTAAATAATTATTTGTTCCCTATAGATAAAAACGTCGTGAAAGTTCTTTTATTGAACTTTCTGCGTCTTATTTTATTTTGTTATGTAGTTAGGATGTTTGGAAAGATTGGTGAAATGAAGAAATTGTATGATAAGTACAAGACGCTACAGAAGGCACTCAAAAACTTAGTCATTAGAGGTAAGGAAGGAACGTTTACTGGTGATGATGGAACGGTACAAGATGCTGTAGTTGTCGATATTAGTGGTGAAATGAAACTCAGAGACCTGCACATTAATGATGAAAGCTTATTGAGTCCAGCCAAGAGAGCTGAATTAGAAAAACTTATTACTTCATGTTTCCAGAAGGCTCAGACGAAAGCACAAGAAATTGTTGGAGAAAAAACCAAGGAAATTCTTGGCTTCGATCCTTCAGATATGGCTAATATGATGGGTTGATCATGAATGCCATGAATGAATTAATTGTTGTAATATATTTTTAGTCTTCAGGTCTGTAAAGTCGAAGGTCTATCAAGTCTTTTGGTGACTTTATGGGTTTTTGACCTACCTACCGCAGGCAGGCTTTATAGACTGTTGTTTAATTCATTTTCCCCTGCAACGCCTCGATCATCAGATCTTTGTGTCTGTTTCTTAACTGTGATATTTGTGATACTTTGTTTTCTCCAAACTTTTGTAGATCAAAGCCATATTCTTCTAGCATCAATGATGTATGATATGCTCAGATATAATGTGGCATGATAACATCATCAGCTCCTTCTTCATAGAGCTTAATAGATTCTTGTACGTGATTGGAAATGAGAATCACAATAATGTGTGGAAATTTAGCTTTGATAGTTTTGACTATTACCATATTGTCTTCAAATTTTTTGATGGTACTAATGATCATTTTTGTCCCTTTGATGTTTAGCTCTTTGATAAATTCTACATCTCCAGCGTCTCAGTAGATACAAGGAATCCCCTTCTTCTTGAGATGCGCAATAATTGCTGGATGCTCATCGATGACAAGAATATTTTTGTGCTTTTTGATTAGCGTCTCATATAAGTTGCTTCAAAATTTACCATATCATAAAATAATAACTTCATATTCTTCTTGGTTGCGTTTTTTGTATTCTTCATTCCGACTACCTGGGATATATTTCAATATTGGTTTGATTATCAGATATATTTTTTCCCCATACAAAATGAAATAACTTGATGCGGCAATACTGAGTAATCCTATAATTGTAATTGTAGATATGAGTGATGTGTCTTTGATATGTCATAACGCTACGCCCATCCCTATAAGGAGAAACGAGAATTCGCTAATCTGTCCCAGAGAGGAACCAGCAAGAAAGTTATTTTTCTTCGTATGTCCCATCAAACCAAAGATAATCATGGTAATTAATGGCTTGATAATAAGGATGAAGAGAGAAAAAATAAGAATCATTGGGATATACTTCCCTACTCATACAAAACTTACTTGTGATCCGAGTAAAACGAAATACATTACGATAAAGAAATCTCTCAATGATTTAATCTTACTTGTAATCTCATATTTGAAATTGGAATTGGATAATACGATACCAGCTACCAATGTTCCAAACTCTATTCCAAGTCATAAGTAATAAAACACTGTCCCCAATAACATACATCGTCCTATCGCAAAGAGAAATAGAAATTCTGATGATTCAGCTATTTTTGGAGTGATTTTTGGAATAAGGTGACGACTAGCAACATATATCGCTGTGCCAAGTCCGATAATCTTTAGAGCTAATGTGCCAATGATAGCAAAATCATTTCCTCAATCGAAGTGACTATAACTAGCAATAGCTAGAAAAATGAGGAGAACAATAATATCTTGGATGATTAGCACTCAGATAGATAGTCTTCCAAATGTACTCTCTGTTTCTTCTTTATCTGATAATAATTTCAGAACGACGATTGTACTACTAAATGAGAATGCAATCCCTAAATATCCTGCAGTCATGATGTCGCAACCAAATCATCGTGCAATAAAAAACCCTATAATAGATGTAGCTATCACTTGAAGCAATCCTGCAATAAAAGAACTTTTTCCGAGTTCTTTGATGATTCTAGGATTGAGTTCCATTCCTACCATAAAAAGCAAGAAACTGATCCCAATATTGGAAAATGGTTGCAGTGCGGTATTGCCATGAAGTAACGATGGGAAAAAGATTCCAATTACCGTTCCTGCAATGATATATCCAATAATCATTGGTTGACGAAAAAATCTCATAATACCCATGATAATTAGCACAATGCCAAGGATTACACTGAGAGAAATAAATACTTGTTGCGACATTCTATGATACAAAGGATTAAAATAGTATTAATTATTTTTGATATATTGATCTGACCTCTTGAGCATCAATAAAACATATCATCTGAGTTCTTTCATGGTTGGTTTGCTAATATCGTTCATTATCTGTATTTTTTGGAGTATTTTTAGATGTTTGTCATATCGATGAATGGCGTCTGATGTATTATATTTGCCAGCAAATATTAGTCTAGAAAGCACAGTACCAAATTCTGCTCTTGTTACATAGTTATTAGGATTAAAGTTTTTCTTTGTTTTTCTACCATCTGATTCTCGGCCCATTAATCCTAATTGACATGATATCTTCATATAAAATTTCATTTCTGGAGTTTCATCTTTGGTATCAGCAAATGCACATAATATCTTGGTATCTGGTTGCTTGCCAATAATTTGGACAGTAAATTCTGCCATCATTTTGGCTAATTGTTTTCTGGTTATTTTCCCATCCAGGTTGGCATCGCATATAGGCGCAACGGTCGTAATTCATAAATTATATGCCCAGTTATACGCATCAATAAATTCGTTTTGCTGTGTAATAGTAGTACATGTTGCACTTGCATGAGATCATTGACTTTCACAGCTTGTGTCATAATAACTTGGAGAGAGATCTCCATTTGGACAGATATCTTTTGCTAACCAACTTCATCAACCATTACCAGTTTGTATTATTACTCCATTGCCAGTTTGCAGTACTAACCCATTGCCAGTTTGCAGTACTAACCCATTGCATAAGATATTGCTATATCCTGGAGTGCCGTTGTGTATGCCATCATCATAAAGTTCAGCTCATTCTAGTATGCCATTTCCACAGATTGCAGAATGAATGATAAAGGTTGCTCATATTGTATTGCCAGCAATGTCCCTTATTGTAACTGTATATGTCCCATCTACCATAATACTTGTTCCACTCAAATATGGATTGCCGTTTACTGTGGCAGTAGCTCCTGGATTGTTATCTGTGAAATAGATGGTTATGCCTGTGGCATATGTTACTCCACTTGTTGCTCATGAAAAAGTAGGTGGTATTTTATCTATTCGATTAACCATTGCAGTTGTATTACCTGTGTTTCCAGCGAAATCAAGGAAAGTGAATGTGAAGTTTCCGTTTCCTGTGAAGAGATGTCAGGTAGTATTTATGCCAGTCAATGGTTCGGAATATCCTGTTAGCATTGCTAATACATTGCCACTTGTTCGTGCTCATGATCCTGGCATATATATAACTGTTGCTGTAGGTTTTATTTTGTCTATTCGAGTAACTGTTGCTATCACTGTTCCTGTATTTCCCGCAAGGTCAGAGAAGGTAAACCCGAATATTCCATTACTGGTGAACAAGCGTCATGTAGCATTTATTCCTGTTAATGGCTCAGAATATCCTGTTAACATTGCAAGTACATTTCCACTTGTTGGTGCTCATGATGTTGGATTATAGATAACCGTAGCTGTAGGTTTTATTTTATCTATTCGATTAACTATTGCAGTTACACTGCCTGTATTCCCAGCGAGATCGAGAAAGGTAAATGTGAATGTTCAGTTCCCCGTGAAAAGATGTCAGGTAGTATTTATTCCTGTGAGTGGTTCTGAATATCCAGTTAGTGTAGCAAATACATTGCCACTTGTCAAACTTCATGATGCTGGAGCGTATAGAATTGTAGCTGTTGGTGGAATTTTATCTATTCGATTAACTATTGCAGTAGCCACACCTGTGTTTCATCCAAAATCGAGGAAGGTAAATGTAAAGCTTCCGTTTCCTGTGAAGAGATATCAGGTCGCATTTATTCCTGTCAATGGTTCAGAATATCCTGTTAGCATTGCTAACACATTGCCACTTGTTCGTGCTCATGATCCTGGCATATATATAACTGTTGCTGTAGGATCTAATTCTATCTGGCAAGTATCACTACATCCATCATTATTTATTGTGTTTCCATCGTCACATTGTTCATTTATTCAAGATCGATTTGGTGTCTGAATACTTTCGTCTCCACAAATATATTTTTTGATGTATAGCGTATCTCAGTCAAGATATGTGGTAAATCATGATTGTACTGTTGGTTGTATCTCTAAAATATTCCCTGTGTATCAGGTATAGAATGTTACTCCTCCTGTCTGTATATCAATTCCTATTGTTGGGATTGAACAGTATAATATATCCCCGCTGATATATGGATTTTTTCATCATGTTACAAAGAGATCGGTCCCTGTATATGTTGTTGGATTGCTTCCTGTATCTATGCTTATCCAATCTATACATTGCATAGCTACACAAGAATTTCTTGTGGTAAAGTGAAAGTAATTGTTTTGATCACTAGTAAATCATGCTTGTACAAATGGTTGGGGTATGCTTGCTAAATCATATCCACTTATCACAACATATATTTCTGTGTTGTAAGGAAGATTAAATCAACCAGTTCATCATATATTCCATGTGATGTCATAATTTTTGTCATGAGTGATTGCATTTGATCAATTAACACCATTACTGACATAGGAATATAGCAATCCGCTCAGCATTACTCATGAACTATACATATTTTCACTCCAGATGGTTCATCCGGAAATTGAACCTGTTTTTATAATAATTTTTAAGGATCCACTATCTACTCAGGCCCAATCATCTAGTGTGGCGAATCTTATTGTCTTGAGAAATGGATATACATTTGTTGATGTATTTGGCAATCTATAACTGTATGGTGTAGTTATTGTTGTTCCTCCATTTCGAGCTGCTATCCCTGTTCGATACACAAATGGAGCACGAGGAGAATTGAATGTCATTGTCGATGTACTAAGATTATTTAGATTATCTCTTCCTGTTGCTAGTATTGTCGTAGCTACTTCTTTTCAAAAGCTTGGTAATGTTGCTGCATAAATTATTCCTGTATATCCTCTATCGAGTAATGCTCGTGTTTTTCCTATAGCAGTCAAAGTGATATTGGTATTTCATAGACTAAATACTGTCGATCATATCTTTATCTGTATACTACCACTATTTACTCCATATTGATTATCTCCCGTACTATAATCAGGGACATAATTGTCTCCACTTACATTTGCGTAGTTTGTTGTGAGATATCTATAATGTTTTCCTATTCCACTCCAGTCATTCATAGAAAATACTATGTCTTGTCCTGTTCCTACTCTATATGCTCAATTACTTATAGTAGAGACGCTGATGACAGGTCATTGATTGTCTATCAAACATGGCCCTGTAGCAAAATTAATGGTAAGATTTTGTACTCCAGAGAATAAACTTCAACCTCCTGCTTTTTCGATGAGATTATTTCCACTGTATTGTAATGTTGTTGTGCTTACTCATGTAGTATTTATTACTCTAAATGTACTCAAGAGGAGATTGCTTCCTGTGTTTGAAGATGATCAATAGAGTCCAAATCGCAATGTATTCCCATTCTTTATTGTACCTGTGAGTACATTGGATAATAATTTCGGATTAGGTCGAAAATTTGTATATCGATTAGGTATTGGACTTATTTCTTCTGTGTTGAAATATATCATATTTTCTATGGAAGTAGCTCATTCTGTCGGACTATCTACCATTACTTTTATAGGTGTCTCACAGTACATTCTTCCTGTATTGTATGCTGGACTATATGGGATTACTTGCATTTTAAATACTGCGTTTCATCAAAATCCATAACTACTTATCGTAGTTACTAAGACAAAGAATATGCAGCATAGCAAATAATAACCCTTTATTTTCATCTTTTGTATAAGGTGATGGATGTAAATCTCTTGTATCATAAGAATGCTATCATTATTGATAGAAACACAATTCATAGTATTTCAGCTATTCTTTTGATCCTCTGTTCTTGTAGTTTTTTGTTCGCAAGTGTTTTGAATTGTTCTTGATAGCTTGCAATTATTTCATTATCTTGTTTTGGTCCAACCCCCTTTTCTCCTGTTCACACTTGTGGACATGCTCCATCAAAAAAACTATATGCTCCGTTTCCAAACTCGAGTGGTAAGTTTTTTCATCCATATGATATGTAGCTAGCAGTGTTCCCCTTTTTATCTTGAAAGGAAAGATTTGTATTTTTTGTTTCGCCTTTGCTTTTTATTATCAATGTTCCGAAGAGAAATTTTCCATTTCTATTGTTTACGTCAAATCACAAAATTCTAATTTTATTATCTATTATTTGCATAAGACCACCTCATTCGAATGCATTTCCATATATGAAAGATACTGGTTCAATTGCTCCTGTATCAAAGAATATCGCTACTTCAGCTGCTACACTATTTTCTCATTGTGTATCCAACATAATATTAATCTCAGATGGACAATTTTTGGTTAATCCTGCTGCGTCTGGATCTATGTAGAGTCTAGCACCATGCACAAAAGACATTCCTATCATATAAGAGAAGGCTGCTCCTATTATTGTTTTTGTTGTGATGTGTTTTTTACTTATCATATTTGTGAGCGATATAAAATGAAGTCGGTTTGTCTATGTATGTTATGAAGGATGGAGAATAAGCTGGTTGTTGACTATTTCTGCTCGTCATCAACTTATGTTTAGTATTTGTGGTGTGTTATATCCTGTATATCGTCATCATGTCATGATATTTCCTGTGAGTAGAAACCCAGTAAAGTTTGTTGATGGTCAACAATCCAATGTGTTTCCTTGTAGATATGGATAAGGACTGTTTGCTCATGTTACATACAGTATTGGCAAACTAAAAATTGAGGTGTTTCCATTCCAAAGAAAATTGATTGTTAATGGCTCCATACATCATTCTAGTGTATTGCAAGATGCTCTTGTCCAAAAATTCCAACTATTGCTTATTATCTGATTCATGGCATTATCTTGACCACTTACTATGACGCAAATATTTACTCCTGGTGTTGGTAATATCATCGCTCCAGAATGCAGAGTGATTATATAATCAGGAGTGTCTGCTGATCATGCTATTCCGGATAAGTTGATCTCTGCTCCTGAAAAAATATGACCTAATTGTACGCCTGCACATCATCATGAGTATATACTCACTTGAAGACTTCCACTATCTATACCTGCCCAATCATCAGAAACTCTTACCTGAATATCTGAGAGTGGTAGAATATTTGTTGCTCAATCTGCTGGGCTGTTTTCACTTAATCGTGGATTGATTGGATTATTGAAATAACGAATAAAACTTCCACTATTTCCATCGCGGTCTTCAAAATATCCTGATAATAGCATCGGTTTTTCAATCCCATAACTAGGCATTGTGTTCCCTGTGATATTGATATAATAATCTCTCCAAAATCTATCCCATGTTTTGATCGATCATGATAATGTAGTAATATTCCCTGCAGTGAATATCATTGGAGTAGAACTGTTCCATGATACATTTGTCCCGCTTCATCTTAGCGTAAATGATATTGTCCCTGTCGCTATTCCAAGATTTCTTCCTGCTTTGTTCGCAGTGTATCATGTGGTAGTTAATGATAAACTATCATCAGTATATCCTGGTTGTGATCATGTATATTCATTGCTATTATCATATAACCAAAAACTGAATCCAGATTCTGCCTTTACTTTGGTGGTTGAACTATTTGCTGCCAAGTTTGGTGTGAATGTGGATGTATATGGTAATCCATTGTCTGATTGACAGGTTCATGTTATGAAAGTAAATATTCATCATCCTGTGGTTAATGATAGATTATTCCCTATGCTATCACTGACTACCGATCATGGAATATAAGTCCCTATATATCATCCTGTTACTATTCCTCTTGATATAATCCCAATTGTTCATATTTCTATAGTTCCTGCTAAATGTCTTGGTGGATTGTTGGATAACATAAAAGCAAATCTTGTTGGCGTACTATACATGATATTTTGTGATGATGGATATACATTATAGTTACTCCCATTTACTACAAATCATCCTGATAGGCTTTCTTGGAAATAATTGTACAAATTATTGCTTGTATATCATATTTTAAATACTCAGGTGTCAATCTGTATATGAACGGTTGTAGATGTGCTCTCTTCAGCAGGAGCGTGAACTATTTCTACGGGTATCGTATACGGACAGTATATTTTGATATCAGTTGTTCCTGTATCTATATATATTTTTGCGGCATGCAAAAAACTTATACTAGAGATTGTTAAGATCATAATGATAAGTTTTTTGGCCATTTGTAGGTGATTATATAAAGTTTAAAATGATATTCGTCCTCCAGAGGTAACACCGTGTCCTGATGTAGAAGTTATCCAGTGACTTATGATAATATCAACATCACTACTATTATACACGCCGTCTGCATTTAAGTCAAATTTATCGAATCAATAATTTGGGCTAAATGGGACTAATATATATGGTACTAATGCTGAATAATCTGCTCACATTATTGTTTCGTCTTTTGTGAGGTTTGGAGTGCTAAAATCTCAAGCATATTGATAATATCAGGTATATGGGTTAAACTGTGAGAAGGCGTTGCTGAATATCGCTCATACTATGTTATTTCCTGTAGTGAAGTCTAATGTCCTTGTTGTAGCATCTATTGTTATTCATGAAAGCATACTCCTTGCATGAGATATACCTTCAAATGTTATATTATATGCTCATGATAATATTGCTCCTATAGATAACTCCCCTGTTCATCATCGTCCTAATGATATTATTCCTGTGTAAAGTAAGGTGTGACCACTGTATATTCCTACTTTTGCACCTGTCATTCTGAAGTTTGGAAGTGTTGTCCCAACTGTTGTTTGTGAACGTTTTTCTGGCCATGCTTTGATGATATAGGTGATAGGATTAACGTTTATTCTCATAGAACAAGATCATGTAATAGTACTATCCCAATCTTTGTAAACGTATAATGTTGCAGTAAATGCCCCTACTCAGGTATAGGTATAACCATAGATGCCAGTAAAATTATTGTATTGGTTTCCGTCCCCTAGCGATAAGCCACTAAATAGAGTTCCTGTACTTCTGCTTCCTGTAAAGTCTATGGATAAAGGCAGGAATCAGCTATTTATGAGACTCGTGAGCGTACATGTTGCTGGAGTTTGATCTACATAGATATTCGTTTCAAAGTGAGTAGCAAAATAGTCTCATCCAAAAATTTGGGTAATGACATGTTTATTCCCGTCACCTGTAGCTAAGTATATCCCTGTGCTTGTGTTTATTGATTGACTTGTTTTGAAAGTGCCAATATCTCCAAAAAGCGAATAATTACTTATGAAATTACTGTTTGCATTTGCAGTTACGGTGAATCCTGTAATATCTGTTATGATGGGGAGTCCAGATAATGATCAGGTATATTTCGTGGTATCAGATCAGATATATTTTGTTGGATCAAAAGATCATGAAAGAATAAGATCAGTTCAAGAATAAATGACAGGCTGTTTTTGAAGCAAAATTCCACTACCATAAGAGTAATTTGCAGGCAAAATATTCTTTTGTATCAAAGATCTGAAATCTATAAAATCTCCTGTCCATGGAAGAAAATAATTGCCATTGTTGTCTATAGGATTCGTAATATAGTCTCGGGACATGGTTCCTCCTGTATCCAATATTCATCAAGTAAATACTCCAGGAAAATCTAAAGATGAACCTCTAGTAAATCATGTCGTTGTTTCGTTGCTGTTCTCATCCACAATATTACCAAAACGATTTCCGAATATCTTCGCTGAGCCATAATATGTATTTCCAGAAGATGTAGCTGCAAGTAAAACTCATCCCCAATTATTGTTGTATATCTCTGTATCGTTAATTCTATTGTTGTGTGTATTTGCCTCAAAATTCACCCCAGCTCAATTATTATTATATATCTGACAGTTGTTGATTATATTATCGTTTGAATCATTTGCTATCCTCATTCCAAGACTTATACTATCATATATTTGAGAATTATTGATAACACTATTATTTGAACTGTCATGAAAAAATGCTCATCGACCGTTATTGTATATCTGAGTATTGTTGATAGTATTTCCACTATTTCAAGCGGACTCTATTCAATAACTGTTATTGAATATCTTTGAATTACTTATGGTGTTTTCTGTCGCATAATTTCGAAGATATATTCACGCATTACTATTTTGGTATAGTTGTGACTCAATAATATTGTTGCGTTTTACATTACTTAATACTATTCCGTAAATATTATTGTTAGATTGATTTCTGAAAACCGTATTACCAAAAGAGTCTGCTTCTCATCCTATAACTATTCCATCATAATTGTTGTATGTATGACTATTGGCAATCAACGCGTTGTCTGACTTATATATTGCAATTCCATAGTAACTATAATTGTATGATTTTATTTGATTCATTGTAATGTTTGAACTTTGGTATATGTATACTCATGCATATAATGGTTGATGGGTAGACAATGGTCATCAACTTGTTCCATCAGTTGAAACGTTATCTATGATGGCGTGTTGTTTTCCTTGAGCAAAGAATACACCACCAAAAGGTCAGTGGAATGTATATCAACTAAAATATATTGTTGCATTACCACTTCATACAATAGCAGAACAATTATTTACATTTATCATCCTTGATGTTACATGAGATCATGAAAACAATACATAGATAGTATTTCCTGTTAGATATTCTGGGATACTGTCTGCTCAGCTTGTTGCATAATTGTTTATGTATTCAACTGACATAACGCTTGGATTGCATGTATTGCTTATTCGTGGGTTGGTATATGCAGTTTTGTCGCTTGCTCAACTACCATACAGCGCACAGATGATGTTTTGAGTTGAAGGATTGTTATCTCGAAATCCTCAGGTTATGAAGTTATCGTTATTCCATCGTGAGGCACAATCTATAAACGTGTTTATCGTAAATGTTGCTCCGGTAGTGTTTCATGCGATATCCGTCACTAATAAGGTATACGTTCCATCTCCTACAATACTCGTCCCACTCATATATGGATTGCCATTTACTGTGGCAGTAACTCCTGGATTATCATCTGCAAAATCTATTGAGACACTTGTTACATATGTCGTACCCGTTGTTACTCATGAGAATGTTGGAGGCGCTTTGTCTATTCGCCAAACTGTTCACGTTGTGATTCATGGATTCCCAGCAAGATCGGAAAAAGTAAATGTGAATGTTCAATTTCACGTGAAGAGATGTCAGGTAAAGTTTATTCCTACTATTTTTTCTGAATAGCCAGTCAATATTGCCAACACATCGCCACTTGTTCGTGCTCATGATATAGGACTATATTCTACTGTAGCTGTAGGTGGAGTTTGGTCTAAGTAGCTATCATTTTCAAAATGTGTGGCAAAATAGTTTGATGAATATATTTGCGTGATGATCCTTTTGTTCCCATCTCCATTAGTCAAAACTATTCATGTGTTTGTGTTGATTGTTTGCCCTATTTTGTATGAAATGATATTTCCAAAGAGATTGTAGGTGTCTGTTAGTATATTATTAACTGTTCCCGTAACGAGTGCTCATGTATGATTTGTTATGGAGATTACTCACAAGAGATTTCCTGTAAGTTTTGTTGTATCTGATCATATATATTTTGTTGAGTCAAACGTTCATGAAAGAATAAGATCGACTCATGAATATACAACTGGTTGTGCCTGGGTAAGTATGCTGCTACCGTAGGAATATTGCATTCACGAGGTACCTGTAAATGTTTTTTGTCCTATTAAACTTGTGAAGGTTCCTGACCGATTTAATAGATATTTATTATTGTTGTTTATTGGGTTGGTAATATAGTCCCAAGACATAATTCCTGTTGTTATAATCGTACCACTATTTCGTCCTAGCAATGGAAAATCGCTAGTAGATCATACGGATCGACTTCCTGCAATGTCTGATCAGTTATTAAATAAGGCTATATTACCATAGTATGTATTGTTTGGAGATGTGAAATAATTTCCTATTCCATCATCACTACAGTTATATGCTTGGATGTTGTTTATATTGTTGTTTGCTCAGGTATTTATAGCAACTCCCCAATTGTCATTGTAGGTTTGGGCATTATTTATCGTATTATTGTTTGCTGATGTTATAAGTATTCCCACTGTATTATTGTATGCTTGGATATTATTTATACTATTATTATATCATCAAGCTCCTATAACTAATCCCCATCCATTATTATATGTTTGCACATTGTTGATTGTATTATTACTTCAATCTTTTACTATATATATTCCTACGTTATTAGTGTGGTTATATACTTTTGCATTATTGATGCTGTTGTTACTTGTTCAAGATCATAAGGCTATTCCCATGTGTATATTATTATATACTTCTACATTATTGACGTTATTGTTTCATCAGTAGCTAATTTGGATTCCTCGTCCATTATTATAGGATTGAGAATCTTTTATACTATTATTGCCTCATTCATACCATACGCCTATTCAAATCTGTTGATTCATATATGCTTTGGTATTGCTGATTATGTTGTTCGCTCAAGATTGTAGTTCAACTCACCAATCATTATTATGCGTTTGCACATTGTTAATTGTATTGTTGGATCAAAAATATGACTCTATTCAATTTTGGTTGTTGTAGATTCTTATGTTGTTGATCGTGGTATCCAATGAATCATAAAGATATATTCCGTTTTTATTACTAGCATGAGATCATCCGTTCCCATCTCAAGAACCATTTATGGTTATATTATCAATAATAATGTAGTGTTTATTATTGTTATATAACATCTGATTTGCCCAGTTGTTGCTGTACAAAATTGTTCATGTCGCTTGATTGCTAATAACGCTGCTACAGTTTGTCATATCTATACTACCATTATTTATGGATGTTGTTCCTGTAAGTACATAAATCGTATTAGCTTGCAGTATAGATGTTATTAGATTGCCCGTATATATAACCTTCATCCCTGTACATTGTGTGCTATCTCGGCCACTCCAATCTTGTGTATATGCAGTAGTGTCTCCTAATCCACTACCATATAAGGCACATATGATATTTCTACTATTTGGATTGCTATTTCGGAATCCTGTAGTGATATAATTATCATTGTTCCATCATGACAAACATGGATATACGTTTACTACAAAATTCCAGATATTACTTCGTCCACTGGCATTCCCCAAAATGTCGATTGCAGACACACGTCGATAATATATTTCATCTGCGAGATTGGTCAGAGATATTCCTGTAGTTGTCGTAAATCCAGATGTAATAAGACTCGTAAATCCAGCTCCCGTACTTACCTGATACATATATCCACTTACTCCTATTCCTAAATCTGTAGATCCGCTTCGTAAGAAATTTACTGTTCAACTATTTGTTTCTGTTCCACTTGTTGGTGCTAGAAGGATTGGTGCCGATGGCCCTGTAGCATCTCTGTTGATGTTTCTTCCAGTTGCTATTGAGTTGTCAGCTAAATCATTGACAAATCCTGTATATCTAAATATACCATCGTTTAGAACTGATTGACTTATTGTAAAACTCCATTTGTCGGTATCGTCTTTATTGAGATTAGAATTGTAGAGTTCGGTAACTTCTCAAGAGCTAAGTACACGATTATATATACGTAGTTCATCTATTGCTCCAGAAAAATAACTTCAAAATGTTATCGAATCTGTATGTAGTGCTCCAATGTCCGCATGGTATTCTCATGTATAAAATATAGGAGTGGTCTGTACTTTTCCTGTCTCGTATACTCCATTTTTATAAATGCTTGATGTTGTCCCATTATAGGTAACTACGAGATGTGTCCACACTCCTGTCTGTACTACTGATCCTAATATTTGTTCATTATTTGTTAACCCTCATCAATTCGTTGTTATAAATGATATCTGATTGGTGGTGGAAAGACGAAGCGCATATCCATAATAATTTGATGCCCCTCCATAGTAAAAAGTAGAGAATATTCCCCAAGGTGCAGTACTACTCGTCGGTTTAATCCAAGCAGAGATGGTGAAGGTAATTATTTGAAATCATGTTTTATTGGTCAGCTTTATTCTTCAATCTACTCCATTTCCAATATATGCTCCACTCCATCTTCCATTGCCAGTTCGCGTTACTCCTCCATATCCACTACCAATATTTCCGTATTGAGAAACATCTTTAATAAGTCCATCTGTTTCTCCTAGAGCTGATACATTATCAAAGTTCATCATAAGTAATAATCCGCTATCATAGATACTATAATTACTACCACTTCGTGTTCGCTTAAATTCATTAAGATTAAGCTCGGTAAGATTAAGTTTTGCCGTAAATGAATTAGCAGCTGTTCGTATATTATCAATTGGAGTCACTCCAGTAAAAATTATTATAGGATTAGTTGTATCTACGATAAAATCCCAATTAGAACTTCGCCATCCTGTATTTCCTGCGAGATCTATAGCATACACATGTCGGTAGTATGTTTCGTTTGCCAAACCATTCAGTGTTATTCCTGTGGTTGTAGTAAATCCGGAAGTAATAAAAGTAGTGAATGTAGATCATGTGCTTACTTGGTATATATAGCCACTCAGTCACATGCCTATATCTACACCTCCACTTCGGAGAAGATTAGTATTTCCTGTAGTTATTACTTGTTGATTAGTTGGTCTTATGAGCATTGGAATTGATGGAGAAATTTTATCTATGGTCGCAATTTTTTGGAAGTGTGTAGCAAAATAATTTACTGGATCATAAAGTTGCGTAATGACTCTAGCTGTGTCTATTCATCATAAGAGAGTAATTCCTGTACTTGTATTATTATTTACTCCATATTTGAAATTTGTAAGATCTCCATATATATTATACATTGTTGCTGGGCTATTTGCCACTCATGTAATGATGATGTTCGTTGTGTTGTAGTCTGATATGCCTGTTAGATCTCCTGTTATTTTTGGTGTATCTCATCATATATAATTACTCGCGTTGAATGATCATCGTGGAGTTAGTGTAGATCAAGTTAGATATATTACTGGTTGTGCTTGAGTAAAAATTCCACTACCATAACTGTATATTATTGGTAGTATGCTTAGGAATCATGATGTCTGTTTCCCTCTTAATGATGCGAATGTTCCACTTCGTATACTGTTGTATATGCCTAAATTATTTCTTGGGTTCGTTAGATAGTCTCGTGAGAGTATCGATGTAGTATCTATTGTCCCTGTCTCTCGTCCTAATCATGGAAAATCACTCGCTGATCCAGTGACGAAATTGATTGCTGTTCATGATAGATTGGTTCCATTATTGAATACTCTATTGTATCCATAGTATTTTATATTTGTGACAGGTGAGCTTATAGCTATTCAGTAACTTCAATTATTGTATACTCGAGTATTGTTGATACTATTATTATCTCATGATTCATAAATTAGTCCATATACGGAACCATTATTGTATATTTGACTGTTGGTAATAATATTATTGCTTGCTCCTGAATAACTGACTCCATAATTATTGTTGTAACTCAGACTATTGCTAAGTACGTTTCCATTGGCTTGTTCATATCTCATTCATACAAAGGTGTTGTATGCTTGGCAGTTATCTATTATTCCGCTATTTGCCTTTATTTCAAATCCAACATTGAACATATTGAATGTTTGACTGTTGGTAATGATACTATAGGGCGATCAGATTCGTATTCCCATATAGCCACTGTATACCTGTGTATTGTTTATAATGAGGTATGATCCGCTACTATCTCCCTCTTGAATTCCAAATGAGGTTGATGCATTATACACTTGCATGTTGTTTATCGTCATCGATGTGGCTGCTGACTCTATATTTATTGCAGAGTTTAATCCCGTTGTTCATGTGTAATTTCTGTCTAGTTTTAGATTGTCTAATATTCGGTTCCTTGTGCTGTTTGCGTTAATCATTGTGCTCTGTGGCTCAGTAGGTATGCTACTTTGGATGGTAACATCTCCTTTTCCTATGATTGCACTACAGTTACTCATATTTCTCCTAGTATCTACTGTCCAAAATCATCATGAAAGCACATAAATCGTATTGTCCGATAGTGTGGTAGGAAGTATATTTAATCATCATCATGAAAGATAAATTACTGACATGTTTTCCATAGAACATGTATTTGTTCCTCGATATTTGGTATATGCAGTAGTATCTGTTCATCCACTACCATCACCATACAGCGCACAGATGATCTTATTGCTACTTGGATTACTACTTCGAAATGTTCAGGTAATGAATTGGTCATTGTTTCGATTTCCACATTGATCTAATAGTGTGGTAGATTGGAAATGCATCGCAAAATAATATATTGGATCATATATTTGCATAATAACTTTCCCTAGAAAATTTCATGATACGAACGTAATTCCTGTACTTGTATTATTATTTACTCCATATTTGAAATTTGTAAGATCTCCATAAATATTATACATTGTTGCTGGATTATTAGCTATACCAGTAATGATCGTATTGTATGTGTGATATATTGATGGATTTATTCAAAACAGATCTCCCGTAATTTTTGTTACAGAGCTTCAAATAAAATTTCCTGTAGTATATACTCCTGATGCAATAAGTGTTGTTCCAACATAATAGACTGGCTGTGTCTGGGTAAGGATTCCACTTCCGTAGGAGTATTGTATTCATGTTGTGCCTGTAAATGTCTTTTGTCCTCTTATACTAATAAAATTTCATGATCGCGATAATAAGTACCTATTGGAACTATCCATTGGATTGGTGATGTAATCTCGAGACATTGTTGGTGAAAAATCAAGTGTTCCATTCTTTCGTCATAATAATCCGTCTGTCCCTGTAATGAAATTACTTATCGTTCACGATATGTTTCGTCCTGAATTATTAAATATTTTGTTGTCTCCATAATAATAATTGCTGATTGATGAAGTGCTGACATATATTCCGTATCCAGAGTTATTGTATATTTGACTGCTATTGATATTGTTGTTTTTTCAAGATAGGTAACTTATACCATAATTCCCGTTATTATAAATTTGACTGTTGTTAATCCCTCCAGAATATGCGTTACTGAAATAATGTATCCCTATACCTCCATTGTTGTATATCTGACTATTATTGACTTGCATGTTTACTGGTCCAGGATTTATTCCATCACCATAAATGATTCCTGCATAGTTGTTATTGTATACTTGACTATTGTTGATTGTCTCTGCTGTTGTTCGTGCAGATTGTATCCCATTAGTCTTGTTATTGTATATTTGGCTATTATTGATTTGAGGATTTACTGAAGCATTATCTACTATTCCATTCCCTGTGTTGTTATATACTTGAGTATTATTGATCTGGTCATTAACGGTAGAATACATATATATTCCCATACCGACATTATTATAACTTAGAGAATTGTAAATCTGACTGTAGTTGATCTGATTAAACTTTATCCCATCAGCCATATTGTTGTATGTCCTGCTGCCACTAATAATGTTGTAATTTGATGTTGATCATTCTCGATATATTCACTGACTACTGTTGTAGTATGCATCACTATTTTTTACTAATCCGCTGCTGGAGCTATTATAGTGTATTCAATATCTGCTATTGTTATAACTTCTACTGTTATTGGTTGTGCCATAATTGGAATTGATATAATATATACCATCAATGTTTCCATATGTCTCGCCTGTGTTTATTGTTGTATAGTGAGAGCTTGATATATATATTCCATAACGAGTATTGTTGTAACTTTGTGTATTGTTTATTGTTCCATATGAAGAGGAACTAAAACAGATTCCTGTTCCGTTGGTGTATGTTTGAACATTATCTATTTTCCCATTGATGGAAGATGCAAAGATAATCCCATTACGATTACCACTCGATTGACTATCGTTGATCGTTCCAGAATTTGATGAGCTGAAACTTATTCAATCAAGATTGTTGTTGTATATTTGATTGTTGTGTATAGTAGTATACGATGAAGAGGAAACATATATTCCCAGATCGTTATTGTGACTTTGAGTGTTGTTAATTGTTCCATAAGAAGAAGAAATGAGCATAATCCCTCGAGCGAGATTATCGTAGACTTGAGTATCTGCTATCGTAGCATATGGCGATCATGAAACCTCTATACCAACATAGCCGCTGTATGTTTTTGTTCCATGTATCGTTATAGATGGACTCGTACTTGCATAAATAACAATAAGCTCTGTTGAATTGTTTGCTCCACGATTTCTATCTAATTTGAGATTATCTAATATCCAATTATGTTGAGTGTTACTAGAAATTAATTTAGTATTAGTAGCAGGACCTTCGATAATAGCTGTTCATTTACCTACGATTGCAGTACATGTTCACATATTCTTGGTGTCATTAGCAATGTAGGTTCATGATTCTAGAACGTAAATAGTATTGTCTGTGAGTGTGCTTGGTAAGGTATCTGTACCCGGAGAGATTCCCGTTACGGTTAAATTTCAGGTAATGCAATTTGTGCCAGATCGATTTTGTGTATAAGCTGTTCTATCTACTCCTCCACTACCATCACCATACAGTGCACAAATGATATTGAGATCGGTTGGATTGTAATTTCGGAATCATCATGTTAGGAAATTATCATTATCCGAACCAGAAAGACAAAATATTCTGTCTATAATAAAACTCCAACTAGTACTTCGTCATCCTACATTTCCTACGTTGTCGATAGCAGATATGCGTCGATAGTATGTTTCATTCGTGACATCATTCAGAGATATTCCTGTGGTAGAAGTAAATCCAGAAGTGATAAATGTTGTAAATGTTGCCCCGGTACTTACCTGGTAGATATATCCACTTACTCATGCTCCTATATCTGTAGATCCACTTCGAAGAAGATTTACTGTTCCCGTGCTTAGTTTTGTTCCACTTGTTGGACTTAATAAGATCGGAATTGTTGGCCCTTGCGTATCTACATATTCGATACTATCAGTTGTTGCTATATCGGATATTCCATTTCCATCAACATCAAATTGGGCATATACGGTTTTAGATCATAAGTCCCCAGTAAGTGTCCAATTTTTATTTGTTACATATGACTCTCGATTACTTCGTGTACTATTGTCGTTGGAAAATCTCATCGTTACGGATGGAGTCGCAGATACATTCAACGCTACCGATTTGGATTCAGTTGTAGAATTACCATCATTTATAACAAAGGATCAGGTAAATGATGTTATTGCAAAAATTGAAAACTTATCGGTAGTGAATGATACATATGGCTGTCAGTCATTGCCCGTAATAACTGTAGTGAATCCTTGTGAAAGCCAGCTTACTCATCCATCTTCTGAAAGATATATTTGTGCGGGTGCTCCTATGCTTGTCGTGGGAACGGGTATAGATAATGTTGCTACTCATCCTATCAGCTTGAGCGGTTCGGTCAAACTTCCTACTTTGAATGCTGCATCTACGTGAGCATTATTTACACTAGCTACTGAATAAGGGATTGGTACTGACATGACACCACTATAATTGCTTGTATTATTTTCATTCCTAAATTGTATATCTTTGGGCAATATCAATTCCATATTTCTATTTTTGAGATCCAATGCAAATGGAATAGCACCATCTGTATATTCGAAAGAGATAGGTGTGGCTCCGCTTAATTGATTGGAGTTATTTATATATCATTTACTCGTAAACTCATATGTTACGGTTCCCGTATCGATAGAATTTGGTAGAAGCACAAAGGGACTATCTCCATAAAGACCAATAAGATATCAAGCGACTACTCATTGATATGAAGTGAAACGTCCACCAACCAAAATTCTTCCACCTGTTTGTACCGTTATGCTATATACATCATTAGGAAATCAGATTCAGGCGTCAAAAAGTGGATATCTTGATCCATCATCACGTAGGCAGATAATGTTACTTACTGCTGATCCATTATACAAAGTAAAATTTCCACCTACTAAAATTTTACCATTGTTTTGTACTTTGATTGCTGATATAAGATATCATCTTCCATTGATTCTTCCACTAAATCATTCTCATCCAAAAGAGAACGAAGGATCAATAGCTCCTCCACTATCTAGTCTTGTCAGATATTTTGTACTTATTCAGCTATAAGTAGTAAAGTCTCCTCATACGAGAATCTTCCCATCGTTTTGTATGGCCAAGGTGGTTATAGAATTATTAAATCAGCTTCAAATAGAGAACGTATTGTCTATGGTTCCATCTGTATTTAAACGAACGATATGGTTTTTTGCTATTCCATTGTATCAGGTAAATCGTCCTCATACAACAATTTTTCCATCACTTTGTATCGCTAATGCAGTAACTGCACTATTAAACCCGATTCCAATATTGAAAGAACTATCTATACTTGATCCAGTGTTTAAACGAACAATACTATTTTTGCTTGTCCCATTATATGTTGAAAAATTTCATCCAACAATAATCTTCCCATCGTTTTGTATGGCAATGGAATTGGTTGTACTGTTAAATCAGACTCAATTATTAAATGTAGTATCTATAGCTCACCCACTAGATAAACGAACCAAATGATTTCTTATCCATCCATTGTATCATAGAAATTCTCCTCCCACTATAATTTTGTCATCACTTTGTATGGCTAATGCTGCAGGATACCCGTTAGCAAATCCACTTCATATAGTGAAAGCTGCATTTCTTGTCCCATCTGCATTAAGCTTTACAATATTGTTTGCGCTTACTCCACTGTATGTATTGAAACCTCATATAACTATAATACTTCCATTGCTCTGAACTGCTGTTGCTGAAACAGCAAAGTTAAGCCCATTTCATATATCAAAGGCATTGTTTTTTGTTCAACTTGTGTTTAGACTAACAATGTTATTTACCGTAGATCAACTGTATGTATAAAAATATCCTCAAGCCAGGATCTTCCCATCGTTTTGTATGGCAATGCTATTTACTCTACTATCCAATCAACCTCATATCGTAAATGATGAATCTCTTGTCCCATCAGTATTGAGACGAGTAATGTTATTTACCAATTCTCAGCTATACGTTGTAAGCGTTCCTCCCACAACAATCTTTTCATCGTTTTGTATGGCGATACTTGTAACTCTACTTGCTTCAATCCCCATTTGAGATCAGACATAAAATCAACTTCATGCAAGAAAAGAAGTGTCTTTTGTTCCATCTACATTAAGACGAATAAAATTTCCATGTGTTCCACCAGCTATGATTTTTCCATCATTTTGTATCGCTATGGCCCTTGCATATCATCCTATCAGTCCTGTGCCAAAAGATCCTGTGTTAAACGATGTATCTATTACTCATCATGAATTTAAACGAACGATCATGTTGTATATTGAAGTTCCATTGTAGGTATCAAAGTCTCATCCTACTAAGATATTCTCGTTACTATCTATCGCTACGGCGTATACATAACCTGCACTTCATAGTATTGTGGATCATCATGTCAAAAAAGATGTATCTCTACTTCCATCTGCGTTGAGACGAACAAGACCATTGACTGTTGTTCAATCATATGCAGTGAACCATCCACCGACCACAATTTTTCCATCATGTTGTATTGCTAGTGCAGTTATATAGCTATTAAATCCATTTCCTATATTGAACGAAGAATCTATGGTTCATCATGAATTTAAACGAATCAATTTATGTGCTGGAGACCCGTTGTATGAATTAAATTGACCACCGACCAAAAGTTTTCCATCATCTTGTACGGCGATAGTATTTACTGGCCCATCAAATCAAGTTCAGATGTTGAGGCTAAGATCTTTTGTTCCATCTGCATATATACGGGTGATGTAATTTGATGGCATTCCCTTGTATGTCGTAAATTCGCCTCCTACCAAAATTTTCCCGTCATGTTGAATCTTTAATACACTAACGACAGCATCAAATCCTACGGGTATCTTTGTATCTAAGCTTGTATCAATTCCCGCCATATTAACAGCAAAAACATTGGCATACAGTAAGGCGCCAATGAGTAGAGTAATGATTGTAAGATATCTAGATAGGAACTTCTTCATTCTTGATACATCATTAAAACTATCTATACCTATTATATATGACCTCATTTTTTTGTCAAAAAAGCGCCAAAATACAGCTATTTTTGATTGACATATTTTAGTATTGTGGTTCTATGCTGTATTGAGTGTTTTTTTCTTGATCTTTGGATAAAATTTTCTACATAGATACTGATTTTTATTTTCTTACTCTCATCTCTCATGGTCGTAAAAGCTACTTTTCACGGTGCATATACCGAACTGTTGTAGAAATCTTTAATTTCTTTACTTCGCTTGAACTTAAAGTTTCTAGAAGTCGTCGGTATTGCTCAATCATCCAAAAAAAACTTCGTTGCACTTGTTTTCTTGGCGGTTGAGCAATCATTATTATGAAAACATCAATGGCGAGGTTAAAAAAGTAGAAAAAACATTTACTGACAAAAAGAAGTACGATGAGTTCATGAAAAAATCACCTATGCCTACGCTTTGATCACTCTTTGGTGTGGGACCAGTTAAAAAGGCTTTACCAGTCAAAAAATCTTGCTGTGGGTCCTGTAAAACGAAGAAGCCAACCCCCAAAAAGAAAAAATAATACGGTGAGAAGCCGATAAACCAAGTAAAAAATTCAGATATATGTCATTTTCCATACTATATCATATTTTCTTTACTGTCAATCTCTGATTTTGTTATCAGGTTGCAATCAGGAGCCACTTTTGTATATTTTTAACGTGTTAACCGGGTAAAAAGTTATCGTATTGATTATCGATTTTTTAGTTTTATAAATATATAGTATGGCAGCAAAAGGTGAAGAAAAAGAGATTGTTGCGGCACCACTTCTCGGTACCATTATCAATCAGTCTATTGAAAGTGAAATTTCTCAGTCGTATATAGATTATGCGATGTCTGTTATTGTATCTCGTGCATTGCCTGATACAAGAGATGGATTTAAGCCAGTATTAAGAAGAATTTTGTTCGGCATGTATCAGATGAATAACTTTTCTAATCAGAAACACAAAAAATCTGCAAGAATCGTCGGAGATGTTATGGGAAAGTATCATCCACATGGAGATAGTAGTATTTATGAAGCTATGGTGCGTTTGGCGCAACCATGGTCTATGAGATATCCATTGGTAGATGGGCAAGGAAACTTTGGATCAATTGATGGAGATAGTGCAGCGGCTATGAGGTATACTGAGGCAAGACTTACTAAAATTGCAGAAGAAATGTTGGGTGATCTGGAACAAGATACCGTAGATCGAAGAGATAATTTTGATGGATCATTGAAGGAACCAATTATGCTCCCTACTAAATTCCCAAATCATTTATGTAATGGAACGATGGGTATCGCAGTTGGTATGGCTACTAATATGCCTCCACATAACTTGAATGAAGTATTGGATGCATCATTATTGCTGTTGGAAAAAGAAGGAAAACCCCTGAAGAAAAGTTGAAAGGTTGAGAAGGTGTCCCACGGGATAGCAAAAGGTTGAGAGGTTGCGGAACTTTGAGAGGATGGATTGCCTTTGGATATTCCGACTACGTATAGTGTATCAATTGATGAAATTATGGAAATTATCAAAGGGCCTGATTTCCCTACAGGGTGATTTATCTATGATTCTACCAATATCAAAGAAGTCTATAAAAAAGGAAAATGAGGTATCGTCACCAGAGGAAGAACTCATGTAGAAAATGGAAAACATTGAACGATTCTTGTTATTGATGAAATCCCCTACTTCGTAAATAAATCTACTATGGTTGCTAAGATTGGTGAAC
Source organism: candidate division SR1 bacterium (assembly GCA_026397395.1). Taxonomy (GTDB): domain Bacteria; phylum Patescibacteriota; class Gracilibacteria; order Absconditabacterales; family Absconditicoccaceae; genus CAJBLF01. The sequence continues at coordinate 42,072 of JAPLUV010000031.1, forward strand.
TTATTGTAGATAAAAAAATAGAGTGAGTAACTGATATGAGAGATGAATCAAACAAAAATGCTATGAGAATCGCATTGTATCTCAAGGCTGGTATTGATGCTGATAAAATTCTTGTAGAATTGTACAAATATACCGAGTTACAAACAAATTTTAATGTTAATAACGTCTCTCTTATAGAGTGAGGTTTACAACCTAGACTATTGAATATTAAGGATCTGTTGATGGAATTTGTTACCTTTAGAAGATCAGTCGTCTATCGCAGATCTGTGTTTCAATTGGCTAAAGCGAAGGATAGATTACATATTTTAGAAGGATTGAAGAAAGCTATCGATGTAATCGATGCTGTTATTGAAACGATCAAGAAATCTGAAACCAAAGCTGATGCAAAGACTAATTTGATGAAGAAATTTGAATTTTCTGATATGCAGGCTGAATATATTTTGATGATGAGATTGCAATCATTGGTTGGACTTGAGATTCAAAAGATCGCTGAAGAAATAGAAGAAAAGAAAAAGTTGATTGAATATCTAGAAGGTATCATCAATGATTCAGAAAAATTAGATAAGGTTGTGAAAGACGAATTTGTATACATGAAAAAACAATATGGCGATGAGAGAAAAACAGAACTTTCTCAAGATCTCAGTGTGTATAATATTGCTGGAAGTTTGAAGGCATTTAGAGATGCCGCTGACAAGATCAAAGACGATGTTATCGTTTGGATAGGTAATGACTACTCTATTAGAATATTATATCAGACAAGGATTCTTGCTATTCCAGAAGAAACTATGGATTTGATTTATACGCATAACCAAGATAAATTAATTGTTATTACGGATATTGGAGAATTGGTTGTTCAAAGACTCAAAGATTTCTGAAGTTTCGTAATGAAACAAAATGCATTGAATTTGAATGAACATTTCTGATTGAAGGGAAAAATTATTTTTGCTAAGACATTGCATTATGACTATCAACATCTAGTGTTCTTGACCAATCAGAATAGTATCAAGAAGATTAAAAAAGAATTGGTATTGTCATTCAAAAAATTCCCAACAGTGATTATGAAACTTGCTGACAAAGAAAAAATTGTAGGTGTGGAAGCAGTGAATGAGAATAATAATATTGGTATCATTACCAAGCATGGGCGAATGCTACTTTTCAAGAGTAGTGATCTTAGACCTATGGGAAAAACCGCTGGTTGAGTCAAGGCCATTGATCTTGAAGAAGGAGATACTGTTGCAAATATGTTCCTTCATAAGGGAGAACCATTTATCCTGATCCATGCCAATAAAAATGGTAAATTATTAAATCTCGAAGATCTGAAAATTTGGAAGAGAGCAAGAAAGGGAATTGTTGTTATGACAGGGAAGGAAACGCTAGAATGAGCTATCAGTATTATTGAGTGAGCGATTAGAATTAGATACAAAGATACAACAATTCAGACACTCCATTCCAATAGTATCCACCTAGATGAAACTGATACACCTTTGGCAAAAATGGCTGACAAAGATATTGATGTCATCTACAGACCATGGGAAGAAAAAGATGAAAATCTTCAATATAAGGAAGAAAGAAAAAAGGCAGAAAAAGAAGCTGCTAGGATGGAAAAGGCAACGACCACTGGA
>JAPLUV010000011.1 GCA_026397395.1 candidate division SR1 bacterium
AAATCCAAGCTAATACCCAGTGATTTCGACAGAGTAAAGTAAGTGACATTGCAACTATTGGAACTACTGTTTCTCTCGCAACAAGTAAATCAGCCAATACTTCTGTAATTCAAAAGATAAATAGTTGGAAAAAAAATCTTATTGATCAGGCCTTAGCAGACAATAATACGGTCAGTATGGGTATCTGCGATTATGTTTTGGGCGAAGTAAATAAGATTTACAATAATCCTGCGTTCCTAACATCAGTAGTCTTTCTATTGTTTATCTTGTTGTATAGTTTTGTCAGAATCGTTTTCTGGGTGATGGCATGATTGGCATTTATGATTTTCAAAATATTATTTTGGCTCTGACTGTATCATACAATAAAAGAAATGCAAGAGGTTGAGAGAATTGAGTAAACATTGACTTTATTTTGGCAATATATATATTTTTTTCATAAAAAAAATTTTAAAATTATGAAAAGAAGAACGAAAAAAAGAATTAAAAAAGAAGTAAAGAAATTCTTTCTCGGGCGAGTTTTACCTGGTATCATTGCTCTCATAGCATTGTACCTAACTCTATTGATTCTTGGTGTCCTACCATTTCGAATCGACAATCTATGGTTTCTGGTAATTATTACGATCCAGACAATTGCCTCATATGCACTGAGCAGTTGGGGATTCCTCTACAGATTTTGTGGAGTGCCATCTGCCAAGTTTTGGGATGGGTGATGAGTAGCATTGATATAAAATCGGTTGTCTGTTGTGGGCAATCGTTTTTTTTATTACTCTTTTGGTGTTTCTATTGATCCATTGAAAATTAAGAGGAAATACGTATTGTTTGATCTCAAACCAAAAAGCAAACTAACCTATGAAAAATTTACTGATCGACATTGCATGTTGGGCATTCGTTGCATTTGCTATATATGCGTGTCAATGTCCAGATCCCTTTCCTATAGCTGTGCTTGCATGGATTGCTATTGCAGTCTCCATGATACCTACAAAGAAAGGAAAACCATGAAACCGCGTTCGTTTATTTTGGACGGCCGGTTTTTCGTTTCGGATTGAATTTTTTGGGTGTTTCCTTATAGTATAGACACCTTTATATCATAAGTTTTATGATGCATTTCTTTTTGAACTGAGGAAAAAATACTCCAGATACGGAAAAGAATAAACTGTTTTTTCAGGCTATATGTGCACAAGGAACACGTATTTTGATCCTCCCTTTTTCAGAATGAACAGAAAAGCCTATTCTTTTTGATGCTTCTGCTGAGCGCGAATTTTATGAAAAACGGAGAGATATTATTGCTAGGTACAATCTAGATAAAGAGCTGCAATTCGAATGTGCAAGAAGAGATATTCCCACACTCGTCGAGCAAATACAAAACAGTGACATTCTCTTTTTCTGCTGAGGAAAAACATATAAACATTTGGAAGTAACTAACGATATTCCAAATCTCAAGGATCTGCTTCAGGATAAAATTATTGTAGGATGTTCTGCAGGCGCACTTATGTGGAGCAAAGCCTATTATAGTCTAAGAGCAGAGAAACTCTACGAAGGTAATGGCTTCCTTCCCATCAAACTTATCGTCCATCGAAGATCAGATACTTATCCTGGATTGCCCGACGAAGAAAGAGAAAAGATATTAGAAAATTATGGTGAAAAGTTCCCAATCTATAAAATACCTGAACAAGAATATATTGAATTTGATCTGTAAACACTTTTAACTCTACACTCTACACTATGAACTCTACACTTGTTAAAATAGTCGCTCCTGGATGATCGTACGAAAAGGCTGTAGTCGCCTGCGTTTATGGAGCTGATGAAGTCTATGTTGGTGTGCCATTTACGTCACTCAGAATGAGACAAAATAAAATCTCATCTTTTGATGAATTGAATAAAACCGTCGAAGCCATTCATTCGTATGGAAAAAAAGCATTACTCACGATGAATATTTTTCCAAGAAACGCTGACATCAAGATATTCGAAAAGACGGTAGAGCAAATCGCAAATGTATGAGCAGATGCCATTATTTTTTCCGATCCTGGGACGTTTAACATCATCAAAAAATATATGCCAAACACTCCCCTGCACCTGAGTACGCAGACATCGACTATGAATTGGCAGGCAGCTAAATTTCGATATGAACTTGGGGTGAAGAGAATTGTTTTCGCGAGAGAATTAGCTTTGGAGGAAATTAAGGAAATTAGAAAACAAGTCCCATGACTTGAGATAGAAGTATTTGTCCACGGAGCAATGTGTATGAGTTATTCTGGCCGCTGTTTGCTTGGCGACTATATGAGTGGAAGACCAGGTAATAAGGGCGAATGCTCGCATGCATGCAGATTTAAATACAAAGTGCGATTGGAAGAAGAACGCAGACCGGGAAAATTATTTCAGCTAGAATGAGATGAAGATGGTAGTCATATTTTATCATCCAAAGATTTGTGTACGATAGACAAGCTAGGTGAAATCTTGCCTTATGTCGATGCGATAAAAATTGAGTGAAGAAGTAAATCAGAATTTTATGTAGGAACTATTGTGAAAGCATACAAACATATGCGTGATAGTATCTTGAAAAACAAACAACCTGACCCCAACATCGTGGATCTCGTGAACAAAATTCCGCATAGAGCATACCGGGATGGCTTCTTATTCAACGGATTAGATCAATACCCCGAATGAGAAGATAAGCAAATCCCTCCCAACCTCCCTTTAACAAGGGAGGCGCTTGGCTCGTGAGCTACCCCCTTGAGAAAGGGGGTGACGAAGTCGGGGGATTTGAAAACCTCCACTACCTTAGATTCAGCGGGCCCCCTTTTCAACCGCAATTATTTTTGAACATTTACCGATACATTTATTGAACACAACAAGAAAAAATATTTTGAAATAAATCCGAAAGAAGTAATAGAACCATGAATGAAAATTAAATACTTATCACCTGATGACATGGGCAAATTAAAAATAATCGACATTATTAATGAACAGTGAAAGCAGATAGAAAAAGCACATTGCAATACGGGAAACGTGTATGTATTAACTGATACAAAATTACAAGGCTGGGAGCTTTTATATGAATAGAAAAAATTATGACCAATATTAAACTTACCTATCACAAGGGTACGGATATAAGTAATCGACGAGAGGCTTGTAATCGAAAAACTCAAAGTAGTACTTGGAAAAAAGCTATGACTGATGAGATATATAATGCTATTCGTTGAAAAGAAAGAAAGGACGCATCGAGTATTATTTTGGAGCATATAGATAAAAACTATTGAACAGTTGATATGGAAAAGTATGAGATGCAGCTTTCTTTGTCATTAGAAAAGAACAAGGATGTATATATCAAAAAGATGGAAACATTAACAAAACAGCCATTTCTTTATGATGAAATTACTTGTTACTTAACAACACTTGCTCGTTGTCCTTATAATCGAGAAAAATGATTAATACGACTTTGGTACAAAGCTCAAGATCCAGTAAGAGTTTTTCTGCATGAAATATTACACTTTCAATTTCATCAACGATATAGAGATAATCCCAAAGTAAAATTATTGTCTAAGGAACAATTCGAAGATTTAAAAGAATCACTTACCTTTCTTTTGAATATCGAATTCAAAGAATATATAGAGTTTCCCGATTACGGCTATCCTCAGCATCAAGAGCTTAGAAAACAGCTCGAAGACTATCGACTTTCGCAACCAGAAAACGAGAGAGACTTTGAAAAATTAATTGATTATGGATGCGATTTATTATCTTCATGAGAGAAATAATGGTTAATTCACTCAAGCATAATGAATGATTTTCGAAACTAGCAGTTTCTTCAGCCAATGGAGATCTTTTGTCTGCAATAAATACTAGCACAAAACAATTTTCTCGAGATGTAGAATTTGTAGGTCTGGACTATGAAACAAGAAGAGAAAAGGTCGAAGAGATAACTGATGTGCTAGTCGATATTTTGTCTAATGAAAAATTGTATCTATGGAATGCATTTATGAGTTTTTTGAAAGAGATTATCAAGAATAGTGCTGATCATAGCTGAAGTAATATGAAAATAGAAATTTCCATCCATAAAGACATTGAGCACGAAAAATGATATATAAAATTTCTCTTATGTGATGGATGACCATGACTTCCTGTTGAAGAAGGAGATATTGATGAAACATTCACTGATGGGAAAAGGAAAACTCTTGGTGATTGGGAAAAAAAATGAAAATTTAATTTTTGAATTTGATTGTGAATGATTAAAGCGATCACTGAGATTATACCTATAGACCTCGTACTTCATAATAGATGAAAATTACATCGTTTAAGCGACGCTTGATTACAGGCAGATTTTTCAAGTAGAAATGATTTTGGCTATGAATGATTAGCAATGTTTGATTTTGCTTAGAAGTGATTTCTCTTAAGGAGATGAAATTTTCTCACGATACCAATTGCAGCAAATATAAAAAGCCCAACTCAGATAATGATAAATGAATTTCCCATACCAAAAGCTACGGATAGTACTCCAAAAAGCAATGCTCCAAATACTTCGCCAAATCTAGCAATAAATTCTTCTATTCCCGTAATCTTTCCACTGGACGATTCTTCACTATAATAAGAAATCATTGATGAAATCACGGGACGAATAAGTGCAAGTCCAAGCGATATACCAAAGGAAATAATGATGACGCTTACAAATCCATCTCTCACGCCAAGTAAGGCATAGAGGAACGACATAAAGAGTAAAACGATCAGAATAAATTTTTTTCTATTGTAGAGATCAGCCAATTCTCATGTAAAGAAATTGAAGACATAAGGTAATCTCATAATAGCAAAGATAATAGCCACTTGAGACAGTGATAAATTGTTTTGTACTGCTATGATGGGAACAAAAAGAAATCCTATATAATTTAGCATGTTGTAGAGGAATTCAAATCCAAAGACGGGATAGATTTTTTTGTTTGCTGTCTTTAATGAAACTAGTGCTTTACTAAATGCTCCGCAAGAAAATGCCTTGCGAAAAAATTGATGAACAAAACTTTCTTTGCCAAGATATTCTCTTAATTTCTTTTTGTTTAAATGAGGAAGCTTGAGATCTGTAATAAAAGACAACAAGGTAAATAATCCAACAAAGAGATAAAGATGTGGCAAATCAATATATTTGATAAGGAGTGCTGCTACTAATCATCCAACTACATAAGCAAAATTTGTAGAAGAGAAATATAATCCAAAGACGGTGCTTCTGGTATTTTCTTTGGCCAGTTTACGTATCAGGCTATGATAGCTTGTAATAAGTGCGGCTCCACCTATAGCATTTAACGCTACAGCGACGACGAGTAATGGCACTGAATGTTGTGTCCCTGCAAGAAAAAATGCAATGCTTGTAAGCACGTAAATTATTTTACTTATAAACACTACAGACCTAATATCTGAATGATCATCAAGGTCACCTATACTGATGGAGAAAAACATTTTGATGAACGGGAGTAATGCTCCGATGACGGATATTCGAAAAACATTATCGATAATAGATTTGAGATAGACGGAAAAAAATGTATCGCCACCCAATCCCCGACCAAGAATAAATATAAACATAGAAAGAGAAATATATCTAATAGATATGGGAACAGAAAAAAAATCTCTCTTGATAACTGAGAAAACTCATGTATTGCACTCTAATGATTCTTGCTGGTTATTGTCTATCATTAATTAGTATAAGGTGTAAATTTGAGAATAAGGATTTCTCAGAAAACTAAGTTCTAAGTTCTCCCGACTAAGTTCTATTTTCTATTATACGGAGATTTTTTTTATTGTCAATTTCCGAAAAAGTTGATAAATCAAAAAAAGCCCACGACTAGCGCAGGCGATAAATTTTAATTGGAGATTATTTTATTCCATTCCAAAGATTTTGTAGAACATAGCTATTGCTTCTTTCTTGTTTGTAGCAGTAGACAGATTTACATCAGCCCTTATAAATACTGTAGCAGAGCCTGATTTCACTGTTCATATAGCAATCATACTTACGTTATTATTTTCGTCTGTTGTAGTAACAAAAAGTAATTTACTAGGATATTTCGATGTCTCTGTTGTATATTCTATGCCATTATCATCTAGCAATCCTTCAATATTTGTCATTACTTTTTTGATGGTCATTCATTTACTCGCTGGATATGCAGAGAGATTTATGACAAATTTATCTGATGTAGGGAAAAGCATAATATTGAGACTACCATTATTAAGTCATTTTACGATACCTATTTCTCGTTTAGATGATAAGGTAACTCCTGGAAGATTCAACACTTGTGGTTTTGTAGTAGACTTTTTGATAGTTACTGCTTCGACAAAACTTAAGAGATTGGAAAGATCTGCTTTTACATCACCCCTATCTACCAAGACTACGAAATCCAAATATGTTTTGTTGGTACTATGCGTTTGAATATATTCATATATTACAATATCTTCATCCATACCTATCATGACTTGAAATGATATATTCCCTATTTTTTTGGTCATCTTCTGTGTGGTCATGCCTTTTGCCTTGGAAACTTTCATGGCATTATTGATGTATTTTTGGATGGCGGCATCGTCTGAAGCTATTAGATCTTGTAGTCGAACCTGACTCGTGTTGTCGTTTTCCAATATATATTCATAGAGATTATTATTTTTCTTTTCTGTAGAATCGATTAGAGAGATTCCATAATCACTGAAATCTGGAGTAGAAAATAATGTATTACTTATATTTTTTACATCTACGAAACCATATTGTGATGCTAGCCATTTCGTAAAGGCGGGAGCTACCTTTTGTGTTGCTGCGCTACCAATATCTCCAGCAAGAAATGCTTTGATGGTATCTATCGGTATCAAATAGCCAAGTGTTGTCTGACCATTTACTACAAATGTAGGTATTCAGATAAAATTACCTGCACCATCAAATCAACCTCCTCCAGAATTTCCTCCATCAATATTTGCATCTGTTTTGTAATATCACTGTTCATATCCTGCTATGGTTCCCTGCGTCGTAGTAATACTATCTCCACCATTTGCTGGATAGCCAATGATGCTAATAGCCGAACCAACAGACAAAGTTCCAGAACCCAATACTACAGGATCTGGCATAGTAGCACTTGGGGTAACTATCTTGAGTAATGCAAGGTCTGCATTTTTGTCATAACTCAATAATTGTAGCGTAGAAAAACATGTTGGACTTTCTGATGAAGATAAGGTCTGACACGCTTCGTATTGTAAAGTAAAATTATTATCATCATCAGTAACGACATGGGCATTGGTAAGTAGTGTATTCTTTGCCACCAATACTGCACTTCCATATTGTTGAAGTTCATATTTTTCAGAAACACTATTGTAACTATAGGCCTGGATTTTGAAAACAGATGAAGCCGTGCTCGTGGATGCATATGTGGATACACCACAAAATAGTGCAGACAAAACAATCGCTGCAGTCAATCAGAAAAATATTTTTTTGTACATACTTTTGTTGAAAGAAAATAAAACGAGGATTAATGTGTGCCACTATTTTTTCTCATCTTGGTCCTCGTCCATCCTGACATAGGCGCGTCTACCATTTCTGAGCCACCGGAAGGTGTTCTAATATATCTATACCCATCTGGATCCGTTCTCAATCTTGTCTCTCGACAAATTTTTCTTCCTCTGAGAAACCAGTTGTAGTCACGTCCTTTGGGATTGGTAGAGACACCAACGACGCCAAGTTCTTTAGCCTCTTCCATCGTTAATTTTCTCTTGGGATATTCAAACTTCTTGCTGCCTCTGAGTCTGGTAGCCTGTCTTTGTTGTTGGGACTTCTTTTTCGCGATTCCCTGTTTGTTGGTTCTTGATGCCATCTTGCTTCGCAAATGAATAACTAAAACGATAAGTAATGTTGGTTTTTTTATATTGAATAGTTCAGCTATTTCAAGCGAACTCTTTACCTATCTAAGTCTTCTATATTAGACAACATTAGACATCACTGTCTCTCTTATATCCATTTAGTATTAAAAAGTAAATCACTATATCTTGCAAACGTGATCAAAATTCTTACCGTGATGCCGAGTTGTTTTTTTCATTTGAAACAAAAATATATGCGTCGCAAATTATTTTCTTCTCTTCGTACGTCATTTATCAATACTCCGCAATATGGCAGAAGCATTGCTCTTTTGTGATTTATTCTTTTGTGGATCAAACAAGCTGTACTCGTCATTACCTCAAGTAGATTATTTCAAGAAACAACCTTGCGATGAACGTTATGACATTATCTTGCTTACTTAGTAAGTGATTTCCTTGTTTTTTTTGTTTTGGTTTTGTTTGTTATTATTAATAAATTTGTAAGAAAAAAGTTTTGGAGAATGCGGTTAAATATTTTTTCGCTTATCCTTCTTGTCCTCTTTTTGATCGATATCGTTGCACTCTATGTTTTCCAAAGTAGCATCTCTGTATTTGATGTTACGAGTGGTATGCTCGATCCTTCTGTTGTCAAAGTAACGCGGAGCATTGTTGGTGTAATTGTATTGGCTATCGCTATTGGCGTGTCTGTCTTCCTCTTTGCTCAGACGAAGATATTCAGAAAACATCAGAGAACATTATTAGCTTGAGTGACTTTCTGATTTGCAATACTTTGTTTACTGACTGGTATGGTTTCTCGCCCATGATTTCGTTTCCCAGATAATATTATTTCGCAAAATATTTCTGCAATTGTATGATTTATACAAGATCGTGCTGGAAATAAAGTACATGACGATAGTGCATATCTTTCCTATTTTACCAATATAGATGCAGATGGCAAAAAACCGAATGTAATTATTGTCTTTGAAGAATCTTTTTCTACTATTGATTCATTGAAGAATGGTGGAGTAAATAATAACATGCCTTACTTTGATGAAATGCAATCAGATGGGATGACCTTCACTAATTTTCTTGCCAATGGATGTACTTCAGATACCGCACATGTAGGGCTTTTGCAAGGTGTAGATCCGTGGAAATTTACTCGACAAGAAGGTGATGCCTATACATGATACAAAGCTCCGACAGAATCGTTACCTAAATTTTTTGCAGAGCAAAATTATACCCCAATATTTCTCAGTACCGCAACATTAGGATTTCTAAATGAAAGAGATTTCATCTCTAGTGTCTGATTTAGTTCTATTGAATGAGAAGAAACATTTCGTAATCAACCTAAATATGTCTTTGATGCGGCGCCCGATCAAGTGTTATTTAAGCAAGCACTAACAACTATTGCACAACAGAAGAAGCCATATCTTCTTGCACTACAAACTATTTCATTTCACAAACCATACAATACGCCGTACGGTAAAACCGAGGCCTCCGCACTCAGATATTCAGATAAAATGTTATATTATTTTTATCAACAGTTAAAAAAATCCTGATTTTTTGATAACGGATTGCTTGTCGTCGTAGGAGATCACAGAAAAATGGAACCGCTCGAATCTTGAGAAAAAGCCGCTCTTGGACCTCTGTGGTATGGTAGAGCTGTTGCAACCGTCATAGGTGTTGGCATCAAACCAGGATCAGTAAATGATAAAATTATTCAGCACACAGATTTTTTCTACTCTCTCAAAAAATTAATAGGAGACAAAACAGTAACCGTATCTAAATTTTTTAACGATGTCTTTTCTCCGAGAAAAGGAAGAGATTGGTGAGTAATTTTTTGTCGTTATTTTACCAATAGATATGGTGTCCTGACAGCAAATAACTCCTGAGTTGGACTGGAATATATCAGCGATGTAAAATCTACCTTTCCCAATATTTATTCTTATGTCCAAGCGTATAGCAATTACCAAACTTTTTCAAATTCAGTAACTACATGAACGAAAATTATAAGTAATGCTACTACGTGAAATATGATTATTATTGCTCATAGATGATCTCCTGATCTGGTAACAGAAAATACTTTGGAAGGATTTTTGTTGGCAAAAAAAAATGATGCGAATGGAATAGAATTTGATGTATCGCAAACAAAAGATGGACAAAATATTGTCATGCATGGACCGTCTCTGTATTCCACAACCTGTGGGCCAAAAGTCCTTATCTGAACTCATGATCTCGCTTGGCTCCAAAAACATTGTACCCTGAATAATGGTGAACCCATAATGACGTTGGAAGAAATGCTGAGTAAAGTAAAATGATTGTTTGACTATTATTTTGTAGAAATTAAAGCGAATACGCCGAATGTTGAACAACAAACATTAGATGCCATTGCGACGGTGAAAAAATTAAACATGCAAGATCATGTTGTCTTTACCAGTTATGATAAAACAGCTACCTATCTTTTTGGTTCTGCAAAAGGCATCCATGCAGCTCGAGACACCTATACGAGCGGAGCCATTACCACAATTCCTTCCTTCACTCATGAATATTATCTCATAGATCAAAATCTTATGTCTCCTGACATCCCTGCAAAAATTTATGGCATGGGTAAAAAATTAGTGGTCTATGTCGTCAATACTCGCGATGACTTGGAAAAATTATATCATGAGTGAGTAAAAATAATTATGACAGATAATGTTTTATCGATGAAGGAATATGCTGATAAATTAATTCTTGATCAAAAATAAAAAAACGACATTTTTATCGTTTCTTTTATTAAATCATTAGCCACGAACGGGAATCGAACCCGTGACCTCACCCTTACCATGGGTGCGCTCTACCGTCTGAGCTATCGCGGCAATATTAGTTCTCACAAGTGAATACTTTTTGTTAAATAAGTGCGCTCGGACCGAACGAACAAAGTGAGTGAGCCCCGCATCTATTGCGGGGGTCTGAGCTATCGCGGCATAAACGGACACATAACTACCAATTTCCCCAGAAAAAGCAAGTCAAAAGACTTTCATAACATATTATATCATATAATATACAAAACGCAACTACAACTACATATAATGATGCTCAAAACTTGAGCATTTTTCTTTTTGGGATAAAATTGGAGATAAGGAAGAAAGCAAACCGAATATTTAAGTAATTTCTTCTGGAAGTATTTATTCTATGAATAATACAAGATGGCAATTACTGGTTGAGTAGAGATAGCTGATCTCACGCCCGTGGAATGAACATCCAAGGAGCTTGCAAAACTGAAAGAGATTATTGCAAAAGATAATGTCAAAGATTTGTCAAAAGCAAAAAAAGACAAATTTGACGCTTTTGCTAAAAAGCAAAATAAAACAAATCTTGATAATCCAGACAATAAAAATCCAGATAAAGATTTCATCAATGACAATGCATTGGATGAACGAGTTGAACAAGAATTTGATAAATATCTTCTTAAGTTGGGAGAAAACGATGCCAAAGGAACGATTAATAAACTCTATACGGGAAATGTTACTTCACTTCAAAATGATTTCAATAAATACTTACAGGACTTCTTCGCTGAAAAGTCTCAATTTAGTCAGTACATGAAAGTACTGGAAGATGCAGAGATTAAAGAAGCATTGAAGCCTTTTTCATTTGAGTTGAATGCTCTTTCTCAAGATGTTATTGCTTCTTTGGATCCAAAGATCGTTTCTGGACAAGAAACTCCTTCTCCTACAAATCAAAATAATAATCAACCTCAAAATACCGGAGACAAAACTAGAGCTACCTATGAAGGCAATGTTGCTGATGCAAATGAATACATCCAAGGCCAATGAGGAAAAAGTAAAATCCAGTATACTGCAGATGCATATACCAATAAAGATTTTAAAGAAGAAGATGATTTGAGTGATACGGATAGTAAAAAAGCTCTGAAAATGTTACTCAAAGGCAAAAGTGAAGCATTGGATATCGTAGATAGGGATTACAAGCGTTCATGAGCAGATAAAGCTGCGACCAACAAACTCACGAGAATATTACTCAGAATTTGAGGCAAAGATGTTGATGCACAAAATATTATCAATGCACTCAAGAAAGTTAGTGAAGATTATAATAATGGAACAAAATTTGATGAGAGTAAATGATGGAAAGATAGAGCAAAAGAATATGGTAGCAAGGATGAATATAAGCTCTGAATCCTCTATCAAATTGCGCAAGAAAATACTCAGGGATATCCCTATCTCAAAAGAGTTATGTGACTCTTGGTGCAAGAATTTTTGAGAGAAGATACGACAGTCACTACTGCTGACGGAACGGAAAAAACAAAAGACTTTGTAGATATCTACAATGAGCATAACAACATGCCAACGACTAAAACACTTGATTTGGTCACAAGAAAATGACAGGCTATTAGAGCGATAGAAGCAGGAACATTTAGTCAAAAGCAGCAAATTAGAAAATTACTTAATCTTGCTGATGATGTAGATGTAGCTTTCTTGATGTCTGGAACATGAGAGAATAAGCAGAATCTTTCTCCGTACGAAAGAATTATGACAAACGTAAATACCCTTGGACGTCCACTCACCAAAGATGAAAACAAATTACTAGATCTCTGTAAAGCAAATCAAAATAATGAAAATTTCAATTATGTCTTACAAGGATTGATGTCTGGGATGACAATCCAGGAGCTTGCTAATGCAGGAAATATTACTGTTGAGATTGATGGCAACGAAAAGAAACAAGAACAATTGTTTGTCAAAAGATTCGCTGATGTAAATTTTGACGGAATGGATAGCTTTGCTGACAAAGATATGGTCAAGGGATTACAATTCCAAAATATATACAATAACGTAGTATTGGAGATGTGATACAAAAATGAAGAGCAAAACAAACCATTGATCAATATTCTTTCCTTTGGAAAAGCACTTGCAGAAAAGACGGGGAATACAGTCTTTGCTACTAAGCTCACTGAGTTGCTCAAAGATCCAAGTTTTGGAAAAACAAATAGTGAATTTAATACCAAGACAAATGTTCCTCTATTAAGATTCCTCCAAAAATCGTTGATGGAATCTCCTTTGCCTGTCGCAGATATTTTGAAATATGGTCCAGATGCATATCAAAATTTCTATAATAATTCACTTGAACTACCAGGCGAATGGAAAACTAAAGTAGAAAATCGTTTGAAGTCACAAATTCCAAATATCGATAATTACTTAGATCCTGTAACTAAAGAATGAGTGATTCAGGCTGTTACCTCTTTTATCACCACACAACAATCTGGTGCATGAATCGCTATGAGTTTGAATGTTGGGAATCTTGCTAACACAGGAAACTCTGGATTAGATTATTTCTTAAGTGGATTGAATATTAATTTCTGACTTGGCGTCACCACTAGTGATAGTCCAACAGGAATTCTCTGACTGAGTCTTTCACGAGATAAAGCACGAAAAACAGGAAAAAATAGTGCCTTCTCTGCTGGAGTAGGAACGGGAGTTAATCTTGCTGCATGATTTATTCCTATGGTAAATCTCAGTGCTGGTATCGGTGAAGAATGGCAACTCAATAGACAAAGATTAGAGAAACAGCTTAATGCAAGCCCAGCTAAAAAAATACATATTGGAGTCGATGCGATGTTGATCAATTATTCTATCCCTGCCCGATGAGTTAATCTGGGATATAGTGAAGATAGAATGCAAGGCATTGAGCAGCAATATGCCAACATCAAAGCACAGTCTACTCCGATAGGAATCAATTCTCTGAATGCAATCAAAGATGTTTTTGGAGATCAGAACAAATCTTTGGCTGCTATAGAAGCTGTTTTGATAGCAAAATTTGGTAAATCTACGGATGAATCTATCCATAAAGCTGCCTTCAATATTTATAAGTGATTGATGGCGTTTAATTTGACTAAAGAGGATTTCAAAAATCCTGGTAAATTATATCAAGTAGCTACTATGCTTGGAGAGTTCTATGCATTGGCTTGGAAAAATTCAGAAACAACTGGATTGAAATGACGAAAATTTGATAATGTGAATGTTTGAGTGTTATTCTTCGCAGGATTCTTTCCTACGCCAACCCTTTCCTTACAATGGGCTAAGTACAAAAATCTTTATTATGAAGATAGTAAGGAAAGCCAAGCACTTGCAAACAAAGCAGAAGCGACAGGTGATGGAAATGAACAATATAGTGAAACTATTGGCGAGAGAGAAATCAGTCTCATCAATAATACGATAGAAGTTTCTTTCTTGAATCAAAAATCTGCCATCAATCAAGTAGATAAAAATAATCCTAATCAAGCGCCCGATATTCTTCTGGATGAAAAAACCCAAACGATTAAAGTACCGTTTGAACTTTGGGAAAGAGGTATTCTCAATGTCAATCTTGATCCTTGTTTGAAGAAACATATTAGTATAGAAACAGATAAGAATGGGAAGAAATATATGGTAATATCAAAAGACATTCCTGTACGTCTTTTCACTGCTAGTACATGAACTAGCGCAGAATATGTTCTTAATCTCGGAGATGTAAAATCTGATGGAGGCAAAAAATCTGTCGTGGATGGAAAAACTGTATTTGAAGATATTATGTTAACACCAGGAAAAGATATTCCTAGCGATTGGTTGTGAAATGCACAAACGCCTATTTTTGAAAAAATTACCAAAGTAGATGGCAAGAATGGAATCAATGATTTACTAACTAAACTTACTACATGAGCATATGCTAACTTCCCTCTTCGCTCTGCTGCTAAGTCTACAGAGAAAGGAAAAGAACAACAGACTGTATTCACGTTAACACCACAGGTCAACGGAAAACCAGACTATCTTGTTTCGTCTCCTGACATCTTATTTAATAAAACAAATAACACATTAACTATTATTCCTGACACAGGTGAACTTACCGTTAATTTTGCAAAAGATAAAAATGCATATACCTTCTCTTATAAGAGCGAACCAAAAGATGCGTTAAAAATTTCTTATAGAATTAATGATCTTACTGCTGCAGAAGCAAGAGCAGACAATTGGTCTACGCCAACAAAGATTGAATTTAATGATAATAATAACTTATTTGATTTCCTTGATGCTCACTTATCCAAAGCAAATACACTTATTGAAAGTAACAAAACAGCAGTCATGAATGCTGAGTACAATAACTTCCCTCAGTTTAAAATTTTCATGGACAAGCTTTGGAATATTGACAATAACAGTACTTTAGATGCCTGAAAACTTGATGCTGCGAAATGAGCACTTGTCAAAATTCTCTGAGCAAAAAATACGCTTACTACATTTATCAATGGACTTGGAAGCGATTATAAAACAGTAGCATATGTCATGGATCGTATGAAACAAGTCTTTGCTATGGAGTGATACCAAAGCTCTCTTCAAACGATGTGGAGCAATAATAAAAGATGAGATAGATATCATAATATTTTATCTCCGTCTAAAGAAAAATTTCCTACATCTCTTAATAGAAGTTTAGTAAGTACTAAATGAAATATTACTGAAAAATTTGATAGCAATTGAGCTAAACTAGTAAACAATCTTGTCTGATATACAGCATTTTATAGAAAAGAATGAAGTCCTGCCTGGTCTATGACTGCTCCAGGAAGTACAACGGTATACAAAAATTTTATTAGTGATCCCTTAAAAGATCAACAACTCACTGATGGAAAAAATCGATTTCTCAAAAATCTTGATAAGCAAACCTATGAAAAAGATCTCCTCTTGGAATCTATCAAAAGTAAAATCCCTGCAGAGTATAGAGACCAGATAAAATCTGAAGACGTAATCTCATTTTTGAATACATGAGAGAAGTATGTTACTATTGACAATTGACAGAAGAAGTATAGAATAACTTTAAACGCTAGCTATCATTTCTATCTCTTATGAGAATGTGCAAATGAATCTCTTGGCATGAAAATCTGAGGTCTCGAGATCCAATCACTCAAACCATGAACTGGAGAGCTTGAAAACAGTAGTTGAGAAGTCAAACATAGCTATGAGAATCAACATGTATGATTATCGATCAACAATGCACAGACAAGAAATGAAGCCTTCCGAGGCAAAAAAGCTACAGCATGAATCAATCTTTCTCTAGGTGCAGCGAAGCCAAAAGCTAAAGAAGTCCCTAATGCTCCTCCACCACCAAATTCTACTTTCACAGAAACTCCTCCACCTCCAAATTCTACCTTCACAGAAAATACTCCACCACCAAATTCTACTTTCACAAAACAGCCACCAGTACTATGACATTGACACTAATACTACTTAATTTATCTACTTCTCCTTTCTCATGAAAAAGATTTTCTTCTTATCGTTATGTATAGCAACTACGCTCTGTAGTGGTGGTTTTGCTGTTGCGCAATCTATGCCAACGCTAAACACAAATATGGCTACACTAAATATTAGTCAACCATATGCACAATCAGAGTGTAAAGAACCGAATGGGTCTATTGTCTATAATGCTAAACAACTCTATTTGGGTGATAGCTATACAACAAGAGATTTTGTCCCTGTACGATGAAATGGATATGATACACTTATATTAGATAGTAGTAAAGTTTTGGTATATCACCCAACTCTTTTTAACTTTTCTTCCTCTATAACATGGAAAAGTAATGGAGTGCCTAATGGATTAAGCTCTTATGCTGTCGTATCAGCAATAGGAACCTTTCAGGCAAATGCTACTGGACACGGACAATTGATATACAATATCCATAGAACTGCATTATATAATTGAGGAAGCAGTACCTATACCATTTCATATCTTCCCAATAGTAATGGCGCTACAACACAAACAACTACATTACATAACAAGACTTTTTATAATCAACCAGGATGGGTAGTAGATGGATTTGAGTGTGTTGATTATACGGTGCATTATTGTGGTGATGGTATCGTAGATACACAGGCAAGTATTGCTGCACTTCCATGAGGCATAGCCAATTCTATAGCAAATGAAGAATGTGATGGCACTGCTTGAGTACCAAATGGATTTGCCTGTAACAGTTCATGTAAATTAGTACAAACGATTGTACAACCACACTGTTCTCTCACACCCATACAACAAACCATTAGCTGTGGAGGAAATGCTATGTTAAGTTTTGTTACTACCAATACTAATTCGATTTCGAATCTCGTAAATATTCCTAGTGGTACTGTTGCTATCAATGGATGATCTTCATTGAATGTAACACCAACACAAACAACAAGCTATAGTTTTACTGCAAATGGAATGCCAGGTTCTACACCTGCTATCTGTAGTGGAACTGTTCTCGTTAATCCTGCCGCACAACCAAACTGTTCGTTGACTCCAGCAAGCCAAACGATCACTGCAGGTCAGAATGCTATGTTAAGTTTTGTTACTACCTTTACTAATGCTATTACTAATCTCGTAAATATTCCTAGTGGTATTGTTACTATCAATGGATCATCTTCATTGAATGTAACACCGACGACTACTACTACCTATAGCTTTACCGTTAATGGAGGTGCATGTACTCTGCCAAAGACCTGTAGCGGAACTGTCATTGTTACTGCTGCGCCACAGCCACATTTGTGGATAAATAAAACATTGATAAATAATGTTGCCTATCATTCTGGAGATCTTGTATGATGGAGAATTGATTTCAAAAATATCTGATCTGGTGTTGCACATCATGTTATCCTCACTGATTATTTACCTGCATCATTACACTATGTAAGTAGCCAATTGTTTGGTATCGTTCCTCCTTATAATCTGTGAGTAGGAATGCTAGGAATCAATCCAGAGATTATTTATTCATGATTTGATTTGGCTCCTGGCCAGGCTGGATATATGATTATTACCGGACAACTTATCTCATACGATCTTTGTGATAAAACGATGAATACATCATTTATAGAATCAGCTGAAGTCATTCCTGCACTTCATTCTGAAGCAATATTCTTTTGTTACTCACCAACGACTAATTTAACGATAGATAAAACAATTAATAAACAACTCTTCTATCCTGGAGAATATATTAGCTTTACGATAGCAGTAAAAAATAATGGACCGGATGTTGCACAAAGTGTAAAGATAGGAGATGTTCGACCAAATCCTAGTTGTATTTTATCTACTGGTGGACGATCATCCAATATGCCACTTACCTTAACTAACCCAACTACTCCATATGAACGAACACTCAATACACCCTTAGCGACAGGGCAAACCGTCTATATCTATCTTACAGGACAAGTAAACAATACGCGAAGTTGTGCAGGTAATTATGTAAATACAGGAACATTAACGTATGTGGTAAATAATGTAACGAAACAATGACGAGATATCGTAAATTTTTCTGTACCAATGGTTAACGTAAGTTTCACTAAATCGCTGCTCGCGCATGGTACAACCCATGGAGATGCTGTTGTCTATTCATTGGACTATGCAAATAATGGGACTGATACCTTAACATCATATGACGTAACAGATTACTGGCCAGGAACACTGACCTTCACGTCTGCTACACCAATGCCTCAGTCACAAATTACTGTCCCTGGTGGACAAATCTTGAAATGGCATTTCACTACACCACTTGCACCTGGAGGCACAGGAAAAATTATTCTCAATGGAACCATAAACTAATAGACCGTTTTATCGTTTTGACTTATGCTCATGAAAAAGTTATTTATCATCGCATTGACGAGTATTGCTCTCCTTACCGGAGTCAGCTTTGCTGATTTCACAAATTTTGCGGTAAGTCCTGCTGATCAATTAGCGCTGTCTTGATCATCACTTTCTTGGTCGACGCAAATTAGTAATGCAAGTGGCGATGCATACGTTATTGTCAAAATGCCTCAGACGCCAACATATGATGTAGTATATCAAAATGCATCACAGACTCCGATTAATAATGCACTGATTCAACTTGGTGTAGATCATGATCCCGTTTTTCTTATTGGCTCATGAGCAACAGTCACTCTTACCATATCAGCAAAAATGACAACGACTAACTGGTCATTTCCTGCTACTACACTAACAGTTTATGGGTCTAATGTTGTAGATTTTTCTACTGTCTTTACCTCTGCCGTCGCTACTATTAGTCCTATTGCCGATCTTATGATACAAAAAGTTATTACAGGAACCTTACCAACCTTTTCTGGAGACCAAATACATTATATCGTAACGGTACAAAATATCTGATCTTCTTTCGCGTCTGGAATCCAACTTTCGGATACCTTTCCTATTCCTCTTTTTGGATTACCTTCTGCGTTATTCAATGGAAATCCTATCGCATACAATACGCCCATTAGTTATCCAAATACCTTTGTATGGAATGCATGACCTGCATATCTTATCCAACCAGGGCAATTGGTAACGATGGATATCTCTGCAGTATTGATGCAACAAGTAGCCGCTGGTACGACATTTGGAAATACTGCTACCGTAACGAGCTCCACGTCTGAATATACTACAGGAAATAATACTGCTTCTGTAACTGGAGCAACGGTTTCTCTCGCAGATTTATATATTAGTAAAACGATGCAAATCTTTACTGGCTATCAAGCTGGTAGTATCGTAATCTATACTATTACCTATGGAAATAGTGGATGAACTACAGCACAAAATGTAAGCATCCAAGATATCATTCCTGCATCATTATATATGCCGACAGCAAATCGATATATTGGCACACTTCCTGCAGGCAGTGGAGGCACTATTGTCGTTACAGGAACCTTAATCTCTCCTATGCAAGCTGGACAAACATTTGTAAACACAGCAAGCATTACGGGAACAACCGTAGAAAGTTCTGTCAGCAATAATATTTCTTCTGTAACAGGAACTATTTTGTCGCTACCAAATATCACTCTAGATATCCAAGCAAACAATCTTACCAGACCACAATATGATACTACTCAATATGGCGCTAGCGGACCAAACATTATGATTCTTGCTATCAGTGGAGATCTTGTACAATTAACTATCAATTATGGAAATAATGGAAATACGACAGCAAACACTGGAATACTTTCCTTGAGTAATGTTGGTGGGTTTACTAGCTTAGGAGCATATACTACAGCGTTATGAAATATCACTATTGGGCAAACAGGAATAACTATTATCACAGGAATCGTAGGTCCACAAAATTATATCTCTTTCACACCAACAGCAACACTAACCTACAATGCTACACAAACCGTTTCTGATAACGTTCAAATCCAAGAGCCTTTTGTATGTGGTGATGGTCTTATTACAAGAACAGAACCTTGTGATACTAATGGACCGATAGGACTCACGATGTCAGGTCAAGTTTGTGAAAATCACGGAGGCTTTTGTGTCGCCGTTACCAAAAATATTATCAACTCTGCATGTTTGGATTACCAATATGCGAATGGTTCAGGACACATTTGTGATAGCAAAGAATTTCCTCTTACAGAAAATGTAGCTCAGTGTCAATCACTTACCGTCCATGGTGGAAATATTATTCTTGCTAATTCAAGTAATAATAATTATGTAGGCATCGCTGATTTTAGCTGTGCTGCACAAGCTGGTATCGCACAAAACATTGTCATTAATTGTGGAAATGGCGAAGTACATACAGGCACAAATATTGCTAATCTAAACGCAACTTGTCATTTCGATGAAACAAGTATTCCTGCAAATAGAACGGTAACCTGTTCTGTCGATGGAACAACACAAAATGCATGTACGCAAAATATGATTATCGATCAAGCAGAATTTGGTAGATGTGGAGATGGTGTTTTACAATGATATGAAAAGTGTGACCTTGGAAATAACAATCAAATCATCGGAGACTATCTCGATGAAAATGGACATGTAGATGCAGGAGATTATGCTAATGATGGATATACATGTCACAACTGTGATATCCAGAAAAAAGATGTCGTCATTCCTCAGACCGCATGTTTCAGTGTAAATGGAAATAATGTTTCTATCCAAGATAATGAAATCCTTCCTTTCCGATGGAAAGTAGATGTCATGGGAAATCATCTTAGCACAGATAGTAATGGACATTGTACTCCGGGAGAAATTAATCAAAATAGTATGCAATGTGAATTTAGATTATTTAACGGAGCGCATCAAGAATCCAACGACGATCCTATCTATACGAAGAAAGTAAAATGTAACACCGATGAACGAACACAAAACGGTGATTTTGGTCAGCCAGAAAATGTATTCAACTATTTCTACGATCAAAGATTCACGAATAATATCCGATCATTACAAGATCCATTTGGTAGATATTATTTGGATTTTGCAAATCTCAAAAGTAAATTGGATGGTGTCTATGGAGAATATAATCTTGCATTGTATCAAGTCACTTATCAATACTGTGATGCTAATGGACAACGAACAGAAGGGAATCCTATCGATAGAGTCTGTGAAACTGACTTCGCAGTAACAAAACCATATCTTGCACAAAAGAGTTCATTTGGATTAACACCAAAATCTACTACCGTCAAACTAGATAATTATTTAGATATCTTTGGTAATCCTCTTATTGGATGGACGGACTTGGATAAAATTATGGTATTGGATGCTTCTGATTATCAAGGAGGAACAAATGTAAGTTCACTTATGACAACATTCATCAATAAATATAGCAAGCTCGCTATCGCGGTAGATAAGAATAAAATTGCTGCGTTCAAAGATGCTGATGTTACGGTCAAGATTGTTCCTCAACAAAAGATATATATTCTCGAAGGCAAGGCGTGATCAGCTACTACACTGACATTAAATCCCAACTTGGTATCTGATACTCCATTTACTATTGTAACGAAAAATATTAATCTGGTTGTCGAAGGAAACTTGACTACCAACGGTATGTTCCTCGTGAAGGGTGGTACGATTACGTTCAAAGAACCTGATGCAAATAAATGTAAGGATACACAAACTGTCCAAGGAATATTTGTAACGGATCAATGATTTGCTGCTGATCCAGAAGATCTAAGTAATAATGATGTGAATAAAACTCGATGTTCTTATGGAGGTTTGTATGTCAAAGGAGTCTTGATCGGAAATAATATCAATGACCTCGTCGCATCTAGAAGATCTCAACTCAACCATTGGTTCTACGCTGGTAGATCTACTGATGCAGCTGTCTTGGCAGAAAGAAGAAATGAAATATTTAATGGCGCAGCTGTGCTTATCGAATACAGTCCAAGTCTTCGAACTGCTCTGCCTCCAGGTGCTAATGAATTTACTACAGCGCTTGATGTATATAAGAAATAGTAATTTAGAATTTAGAATTTGGAATTTGGAATTTAGAAACTACAATATATATAAGAGGCTCCGTGACAATTGCGGAGCTTTTTTATTTAAAAAAAGGTTGCATCAATTCGCACAACCTTTTTATCATCTCCAGAAATGAACTATTCAAATTGTTCTGGAAATTTTTCTTTGATGAAGTTTAGTTTATCATCAAGAGTGCCCGTGATAGTTTCAGCAAATAGCTGAATTTCTCTTACTTTTTTCTCAAACATCTTGCCTGACAATTTACCAAGACATATGGTAACAAGTTTTGAGTAACTCTTGATATCTTCCTCTTTCCAACCGAGAATTCTTTTCATTTTTTCATCGACATTATTTTCCATAGGTTTATTTTTTTATGGCTTTGATATAGTGATATTCTATCAAAAATCAATATTTTCCATTCCTGATGAGCATAAGTTCCCGGGAGAAAAATTAAAATAATCAGCTATTTGCCTGTAATTCTAACAATTTCCACCCGTGTTAGTATGAGCTACTCTGACCCGCATTTCTATTGACTTTTTTATATAGATATATATAAGATATATACGCGATTTTGCGTATAAAATAAAAAGAATAAAAAAAAATTCAAAGTATAAACAAAAAAAATAAATAACAATAAAAAAAAGTAAAAAAAGACATGAAAAAATTAATTACAATGTGTTTTGTTGTACTCACAATGAGTATGGCAAATGTAGGTCAGGCAAATACCTACAACATATCAATTTGCCAAGGACAATCAACAAACATTGGTCAGGTCTGGCCAGGTGCGTATGATTATTCATGGAACACAGTTCCGGTACAACACACAGCTACTATTACGACCAACGGTGTACAGCCCGTTTATATTGTAAGAATGTTTGACAATCTATATAATGTCATTCATTCAGATACATTTAATATAACGGTCAATCCTCTGCCAACCCCTGTAATTATTCCAGCTAGTGGAATAACTGGTGTTTGTCCAGGAGATTTAGCTTTCCTTGCTGGAAGTATGGGGTTAAATTATGTATGGTCAACAGGATCCACTGGTCCTATGATTTTAGTGCCAGCTGGTACCTACTCAGTAACTGCCAGCGATATTAATGGATGTACGGGCTCTGCTTCATACACATTAATGGCCTGGCCATCACCTCAGATCTATTCTATCAACACATCTACTCCCTATATTTGTCAGGGAGGCGGTGGAATAGTTCCTTTATCTGGATCGGAAGTAAATGTTAAGTACGAGCTTCTGCTTAGTGGCTCACCTACTGGCACCTCACTTATTGGTACAGGAAGTCCAATGTCATTTACCAACATTACTACTCCTGGTAGTTACACAGTGAGAGCAACTAATCTTGCAACACTATGTCAGTCAATGATGACTGGCGTAGTAAATCTTACTATCTTAGCTCCTACAGGAAATGCTGGTCCAATATCTGGTCTTACCGACATTTGTGTCGGTACGGGTAATCAGTCGTATTCTATAGCTCCTATTCCTGGTGCTGTTGGATATGTATGGAATGTTGGTAACGGAAATACAATTTCCGGACAAGGAACTACTACTATAACGGTTAACTGGCTAGGAAATGGCAGCTTATCTGTCTATGGACAGAATTACTGCGGTGCAGGAAGTTCTACTACCATTCCTATTCAGTTTCATCTTACACCAACGGTAAATATTACACCAAATAATCCACACATTTGTGCTGGAGTGTCTGTACTATTTACTGCCACGGGAACCGCTACTACATTCAACTGGAGCGGTCCAAGCGGCTTGGGGAATGGAAATACGTACTCGACTACACAGACTGGCATTGTGTCTGTAATTGGAACTAGCCAGTTCGGTTGCTTATCGCAACCAGCGACTACTACTGTATATGTAGAACCGAATCCAACGATTACTGGTATTGGTCCTACTAATGCAATATGCCAAGGATCATTGTTGCAATTAACTGCAAGCGCGAATCCTACGTCCAGCTATTCTTGGACAGGACCAAGCGGATTTGCTTCATCGCTACAAAATCCCAGCATCAGCAATGCAACAACAAATAACTCTGGGAATTATTCTGTTACTACTACTACATTATATGGTTGCGTAGCAACAGCGACTATAAATGTAACAGTTAATCCAACTCCGATTATTTCTTGCTCTGCAGTTTCACCAATTTGTACAGGAGAAACCATTCATTTGCTTGTTGCCCATAATGGCAGTTATGTACAGTGGACGGGACCTGCTGGATTTACTTCATCAGTACAGAATCCAAGCATTACTAATGCAACAACCACCATGACTGGCTGGTATAAAGTTACTGCCTATCTTGGTAACTGTTCGGCAAAAGATTCGGTTTGGATACAAGTAAATGCAGCACCAAACATGTCTGCATCGGCCAACCCAACAATTGTCTGTGCTGGACAACCTGTTACTTTAACAGCGACAGGAGCCGCTACCTACAGTTGGAGTACCGGACAAGTAGGATCACAGATCACCGTGTATCCTGCTCAGACCACGACCTATGTAGTTACCGGATCCAATGGAAATGGTTGCACTGCTTCATATAGTGTAACAGTAACTACTAATGGAAATAATTTACAATCTATCTTTAGCTCCTACGGCATGGTATCATGTTATGGTGGAACGAATGGATGGGCAAACATTTCTGTCCAGAATGGAAATTATCCATACAGTTACAACTGGTCACCCAACCCACAAAATGGGCAGGGCAATAATGCTGTTTCTGGTTTACATGCTGGAGTTTATAATGTACTAATCACTGATGCTAATGGTTGCCATGGAACAAATTCAGTAACCATTACTGAACCAGCTCCGATAGTGATCACCCCTATCGTTAATGGACAAACCGTTACTGCATTGGTTACTGGCGGATCTCTTCTTCCAGGCGACAGCTATCAGTACAACTGGATGCCTTATCCGGACTTTGGACAAGGTAATTCAACAGCAACATTTGCAGCCGGTATCAGCGTGGTAACATTAACGGTAACTGATGGTAATCTTTGCCAGCAATCGCTGGTAATTCATTTCACTACGGGCATTGAAGATATTAGTGCTGCTAATATCAACATCTATCCTAATCCTGTTTCTGATCTTTTGCATCTCGAAACTGGAGATATCAAAATAACTAAAACCGAAATATATGATGTTACGGGAAAGTTGGTTTTCACTTCAACCGGGAAGGAAAAAATTCTTTATCTGAATGTTTTCGTGCCTGGTATGTACATGCTTATATTAACTACGGATGAAGGGCATACCTACCATTCGAAAATCATAAAACAATAATTGTCCTTTGGTTTTTTACTAAGGGGAATGTGAAAATATGTATTTTAATCTAAAGAGAATCCCTATTGCTTTGCAGTAGGGTTTTTCAGTTGCCGATTTTTTCATGAGTCACCCGGGTGGTAAGTTGAATAATTGCCCTCAATCAGCCAATATTTACTCATTACCACCCGGGTGCAAAAGTAGCTGACTGCCTATTAGTCAATAGTGTCAACTTATACTAAGTGTCTACTTGAATATGCGAGATAATGCGTACATAGTTAACAACACTGGAATATAGGTAATAACTCGAATATCTAATGACACTTAGGATATACCAAACCATATTTTCATAGACGATGAGTATATATCCATTTTCACTTGATTTCAGCGAGTAGTTTTATATAGTAGGTTCTGCAAAGATTTTTTTGTATAAGCAAAACACAAGATGATGTCCGAGAAATTCGTGATTTCAGACCAACCGTTGTTTTGTGTCCGTTTTTTTTCTTTTCGTATAGGATATACAAAATAAATCCTATAGATAGAAATGACGTTAAACTTCTTTATGGAAGTTTCGGCGTCTTATTTTAACTATTTTAGTACACAGCACTATGCCAACTATTAATCAACTCATCAAAAAATGAAGAACGAACAAATCTTACAAGTCCAAAGCGCCTGCTCTGCAGTTCAGCGTAAATAAACTTGCTGGAAATAAAAAAAATGAGAGTCCTGCTCCTTTCAAG
Source organism: candidate division SR1 bacterium (assembly GCA_026397395.1). GTDB lineage: Bacteria > Patescibacteriota > Gracilibacteria > Absconditabacterales > Absconditicoccaceae > CAJBLF01. The sequence continues at coordinate 26,008 of JAPLUV010000011.1, forward strand.
AGATGAGTGTGTCTCAAAGTGTCTGTCATGGGTCCTAAGAAACCTAATTCAGCTCAGAGAAAATTCGCGAAGGTAAGACTGTCCAACGGAGCTGAAGTATTAGCATATATTCCTGGTGAATCTCACACATTACAAGAACACAGTGTGGTATTGGTCAGAGGATGAAGATGTAAGGATCTTCCTGGTGTGAGATATCATATCATGAGAGGAAAATACGATGCTAATCCAGTAGACAAAAGAAGACAATCAAGATCATTGTATTGAGTTAAAAGACCTAAAAAATAGATGGGAGCACTTAGATTGTAGGACTTAGAAAAAATATCTTTAATTTATTTATTGCTAATAGAATGTCACTTAAAGTAGCTATCGGTCTTTCTCAGACCAAAACAGATAAGATTATCAACTTCATCATGAAGGATGGTAAAAAATCTGTCGCCAAAAGAATCTACAATGATATGCTCAAAGAGATCAAACTCAGCGGACATATGAATCCAGATATCGTAGTGGAAACTGCTATCGACAATGCATCACCAACCTTGATGATCAAGTCAAAAAGAATGGGAGGTTCTGTCTATCAAGTACCAGTAGAGGTCAAGCAAGACAAGAAATTATTCTTCGCATTCAAATGGATATTGGCAGGAACTAAATCTAAAAAAGGGAAACCAATGTACAAGAAATTGGCTGAAGAAATACTTGCAGCCTATGGCAATCAAGGATATGCAGTGAAGAAAAAAGAAGAAACACTCAAGATGGCTGAAGCAAATAAAGCATTTGCATACATGGCTAAATACATGCACTAACATCGGCTAAACGCTTCAACGTTTAAACGCTTAAACGTTTTAACCAATTATACTATCTATTCATTCTTTACATTATTACATTAAACTAAGATGGGAAATACAAGTGGTGCAAAGATCAAGCACATGTTCTACAACCCTAGCCGACACAGTTCCAAATCAGGACAAAAACCTAAGAAAGCTGTCCAATGGTATGTCGACCTGATGATGAAACAAGCTAAACAAGGAGATACAACCTGGATTCAAAAAACTATGGTAAAATGCCTAGCAAGAATCAAGAGATATGGTATTCCTCAAACATTGCTTGATGAAAAATTAGCTAGTAGAAAAGTTAATAAAAAATAGATTGGAGGACTTAGGTTGTAGGGTGTAGGGTTTAGACCCGCCTACCATCTACTACCTACCATCTACCATCTCATATCTTTATGATATCTCTTTATTAATTATCACAGTAAACAATGGTAAGACTCAAGACAAATGCAAAGAAAAAATTAAATAAAGCACTTACGAGAGTAGAGAAAGTCGTCATTATGGACGTCAGAAAAAATCTCGAACAACAAAAAAAGTGGAAAGCCAAAGTAATGAATAAGAAAGCTAAATAGTTTTAAAAAATAATTTATGGATTAATAAATTACGGATTTCGAATTACGAATTAAAATCCGCAATGTGCAATTCGCAATTAAGTAATCATTTAATTTTATTCAGTAAACCGAGAAGACAATGTATTTTGAAAGAGTAAAAGCACTTCATGATAAGCATGAGTATTCTATCCTTCCTGTCAAAGCAGGAATGTATTTGGAAATCCATGAAAAACTTGGAGAAGAAAATAATAGAGTTTGGAGATTCAAAGGACTTGTTATCAAGGTTAAGAATCCTCAGCATCCAGATGGAACCTTCACTATCAGAGGTATGGTAGCTGGTGTAGAAGTAGAAAAAATCTATCCGCTTTCCTTCAATAAATTTGAGAAAGTTACGCTCTTGGATGATTACAAGATTAGAAGAGCAAAATTATACTACATCAGAGAAAAGGTAGGTAAGGATGCTAGATTTAAGAGTAAAATTACTGCCGAAAAAAGAGATTCTAGCTTAATTGCTACTAAAAAATAATTGTTATCGATTTTAATTTTTGTGTATCTATCAAATGGAACTTCATGTAGATCTTCGCAAGGGAGAGAAAAACAGCGCTATCAGAAAGGAAGGAAATATTCCAGCAGTTGTCTATGGTAAACATATGGCTTCTCCATTGAGTATTATCTGTAAAAAAAATGACTTCATCAAGAAGTTTAAAGAGGCTGGGTACTCTACTCCACTTACCTTGGAAGGTGATGGTATAGATCAATTTGTCTTGATCCATGACATGCAATTGGATCCTGTTAGTGATTTTGTATTGCACGTAGATTTCCTTGCGGTCAATAGAAATGAGACAGTAACTGCTGAAGTACCTGTTATCTTAGTTGGTGAATCTCCTATCGAAAAACTTGGTTTAGGAAAAATACAACTTCTGAAAGACTTTATCGAGGTAGAGGCATTCCCACAGGACTTGCCACATGACGTGAAGATCGATATCTCTGTTATCCAAAAAATGGGAGATACTATCTTGATCGAAGATGTTAAATTATCAGATAAGGTTACTATCCTTGATGATCTTGAACAACCATTAATTACTGTCTTGAAACTCTCAGAAGAAGTAGAGGAAGCTCCTGTAGCTGCTACTCCAGAAGCCGGTGCAACACCTGCTGAATGAGCTGCTAAAGAAGGAGATAAAAAAGATGACACTAAGAAAGACGATAAAAAATAACATGCGATCAATTTTACATTTTTCAATTTACAACAATGGCAAGAATTTGTGATTTTACTGGAGTAGGAACGAAGTCCGGTAACAATAGATCTCACTCTATGAGATCAAGCAAGAGAACATTCAAACCAAACCTTATATACAAGATGGTGACAATGGAAGATGGCAGCAGAATGAGATTAAAAATCAGTGCTAAGATTTATAAAAAATTGAAGGGATTCATTTAGTATTTCATTTTCAAGAAAATAAAAAAACGTCATTGGGGGGTAGTAGCTCAGGCGGTAGAGCAATAGCCTTTTAAGCTAGTGGTCCCGGGTTCGAGTCCCGGCTACCCTAAAAGATGTTTTTTTATTTTTTTGTTAGAGAAAATATTGTCCGTCATATAAAGCTCAGGCCCCCGCTAAAGCGGGGCTTCGGTCCGAGCAATAGTAGAATACTAAGTAACAAGTTGGTCCCCCGGCCAGCCGGGGCTACCCTAAAAGATGTTTTTTTATTTTTTTGTTAGAGAAAATATTGTCCGTCATATAAAGCTCAGGCCCCCGCTAAAGCGGGGCTTCGGTCCGAGCAATAGTAGAATACTAAGTGTAAACCTTTAGGCAGGAGAAGCGGGGCTAGATGAAATACTTCAAAGAAAACAAATAGAAAAATATCAAGCAATTGATTATTTTTTTTATTTTATTTTTTTTAGACTCATTCTACCTATGAAGTCAATTATAAACTCTCTCTATTGATATTTTATGGAAAATGGATACTATACGTCATAGTATGCTTTTAGGTTATATCTATGCGCATGAGTACTGACAGACTATTTGTCCTCTCGCCTGAATATCCCTGAGGAAGAAGAATTGAAGACCATATGGTTGCTCCAGAAAAACTTATGTTATTTGAGAGCAAGTTACCTGATTGGTTGAAACCAAGAATACAGGAATCAGGTATATTTATGCCTGAATTATCCAATACCCAAGACATTCTTTTTTATATCCTTCAACAGGATAAGATACCTGAAGTTACTAAGGAATATGGCTATGCTGGATACCAACATCTCGGCAATCAAGGAGAAGATGTATTGAGTCTCTCTATTCCCGAGGATAAACACGCAAAACCATATATGTATTACAATGCTTTGTTTGAGTTATGGAGTCTTCCTTTCCTTCATCAACGCAATGCTCACCAACTACCACACAAAGATAAGCAGAAGCACCACAATAGTAATCATGAAGATGATCACAAACAGACAGGTATCGATTATAGTCAGAAACATAATAATCCAATTCTTGATATAGAGAGAAAAATCTATGATCAATCCAAGGCTAATGGTGCCGATCATAAAGGATTTCTTGAAGCAAGAATATGATTTCTCACGGGAATGATGGAAGCAAGGAACAACCCTAAGCTTAGCTACGCTCAGCAACTTTTAGCAGCGATAGATTTCATTAAGATGAAAAAATAAGATGAAACATAAAAAATTCTGAACTTTATCGCTCAGAATTTTTTTGATAGAAGAATATTTTTTATCCAATCAAACTATGAATCAACATCCCTACGAAATAGGTAACCACGATAACAAAAATCGCCATGATGACATGATCTCTAATGACTGGCCATGCTCCTCTCTTCTGAGATTTAGCGATGGTATAACTAAGATATCCTAAAGCGATAAGTCATCGAATCGCATTTACTACTACGGCTGTGAATAAGTTATTTATAAGCAGAACTGGGATCATAAAGGTTAGTGCAAAAAGAAATTTAGCGAGAAAGGTAGCGATAGTAGATTCCCAAATTTGTCTTGGGCTAGATATACCGCTTCATTCCTGTGATACACGAATACCGAGAGCGTCCGACAACGCGTCTGCGATCGCGATGGTGAGAATACCGCCGATGACAGCCAGTTTGGAATGTGTGCCAGAAAGCAGTCAAACCATCAGACCGAGGGTGGTGATGATGCCGGAAGTTATTCAGAAATTAATTCAGACTTTGATAGATTTGTCGAGATGCATGTAAACAAAGAAAAAAATAAATACCAAAGTGATATGAGATTGATGATTATTTGCAAGATATTCTCATTGATTTTGTCTTGTAAATGATTATTTGAGTGGCAACAAACATAAATGTATTTGTCCAAAACAAAAAAAGTGTCTGGTTTTTCGTGGTATTACACTTTAATTTTCTCGAACCATGGGACGTTCTCTGCATATACAAAATTTGGTGGCGAACTATACCAAGGATCGCATTTCTTTGGCTACCATTGCCGCGCTCAAAAAAACTATCGAATCATCACTTCGCAAGTGGGATGTTAAAGTAAATGATACGCAAGATGCGCTCAAAGAATTATTGGAAAGAAATAAAGATCTTTTTGTCCAAGACAAAAAAACGCAGGATATTATTTTGAAAGGAAGAAATAATCTCCAAGAAGAAGTATTTTTTTATTTCAATTCTCAGCTGGATATGGACTTCAAAGAAAAGTATCTCGAGCTGATGAAGACATTGGGGAAAGTTGGATAATAGCTCTTTTGGATGAGAATAATTGGATTATTCTCTTTTTTTTATTTCATTGACTTATTGTAGGAAATATTTATTGTCATTTTAATAAAAAAATAAAAATAATCACGTAAAAACATACCGCTATGATAGAACAAAAAAAAGTAACCGCAATCGAAATCTTTAATGGCAGATATCTTAACTTTCAGAAGGTACCGCCTATTGAACACAAAGAAGAAGAGATTATCTACCGAGACAGAATTATGACTATCTCTACTGATGGTCAGCAATTATTTATGACTTCCCCTTGGTGGGGTCATATCAAGAATTCCTTCTTCGCATTGGAAAGATGCAAGGGACAAACTGAAGAACTCCATGGACAAGCACTTCTTTCACTAATGAGTTATAATAAAGAAACTCAGCGTGAGATACCGTATGCATATTTGAATAGCCACAATAAGGCTAATACGCCGTCCCTATTACCAGGACAAACGTATATGGAATACTTGCAGAACTACTATCGCCTCATTTATAATGAGCCCATCACCTGGAAAGAGGTAAAAGCAAAGTCGCCACGCGTTATCAAAATGAAGCTTATGCTTCCTGGAGATTTAGCTGTGTATGGGATAGCAACCAGTGAAAAGGAAGCCTTACACCTGGCAGCCGAAAAAGTAATCGGGAAACTCAAAGTCCCGCGTGCTTAATATTAATGCATTCTATGAAGAGGTCGCTAATTTTATATTGGCGACTTCTCTCGTTATGGAATATTTTCTCCCTTGAAAACATTGACAGCTTGATTACTTCCCCACCCCCGACCGCTGTCATTCCGGCGTCAAGTTTTGCGGCCGGAATCTTAGAAGCTTCTTACTCCAATTAAGATCCTGGTCGCATGCTCGTATACTCGCAGATAACACCGGGATGACTTACCATTGTGGGGTGGGTATATTTTCTCCCTTGAAAACATTGCTAGGATTGATTTTTTATTTCTGACTGAGATTGATTCAATTTTTTTACTGTCCTATGAACTTACTGGATAATATTACCAGAAAAAATATTATTATATTTTACTCTACATTGATGGTGAAAGGATAACTTTTTTCGAATATCTTTTCATCGCTTGTCGGAAGTGATAAAGTAATCACTCATTCCAGCTTTGAAATGGATTTTTTATCGATACTTAGACCCTTTTTTAGAAACACCCCTTGACTCATCCAATAGTATTTATTTTCTCAATTTCTTTGTGTTCCCAAACTATTAATCTCTTCATCTCTATTGCTATCAAGAATATCTTTTCCTTGTTTATTATAGAGATGATTGACAACAACTTTCGGACGAGGACCTTCGTAGAGATTTGGAATGTTTATCGAGATATATGTTTTTAGTTCGATCTCTGGTGCATCTGGCTCATCAAAATTATTGTCGTAGGTGTCCATTTCAATGATTGCTGGACCTGCCGCAGCCATAGGAAGAACATCTGTTTTGGTATTATTATATGCTAGAATAATTTCAGATGGGGCTACATTGAGCGCTTTCTCATAATCGGCATCGGTCATTCATGGTCTGGTTATCACTCATCGTTCATCGACGGATTCTCATTGACTAGAGGTGATACTCGATGAATCAAAAGTACTAGTTATATTAGTTTGAAATCAACCAAATCCAGAGAAGAGCATGATTAGCATAGTAGCGAAATATGTGACTGCTATCGTAGCGAGAATAGATGGTCAAAATATAGTAAGAAGCACCAATCCTGTTTTTGCTGGTCTCTCTTTTTTGACAAATGTTCCTGCAATCATATCATGAAGTGCTTGTTTTTTTGATGTCCATCATGCGAGCATAAATCCAATCATAAGTGGAATAGCAGAGATAATTTTCGCAAGATTTCTTCCTAGTGCGCGCCAGAAGCTGATACGATTTCCATTGCTATCAGAAACCTTTATACCCATAAGTATCTTTCCAATTGTTCCTTGGTGAGATGAGCTTTCCATCAATAAAACATACAGCAAGAAAAGTACGGGTAAGATGTATTGCAAGAGCGTGATTTGGTTTGGTGCTCGGAAGGCAAAAGGGAGTAAAACAATGAAACTTACGAGGTAAAAGATGGAGCTATCAACAAGATTTGCCCAAACTCTTCTCCAAAATCAGGCATATCCCTGTGTTCCTGTTGTGGTTGTACCTGATGTTACAGAAGATTGAATTCTTTCCACCATAATTATATGATTTATAAATTAAAAAAATATTTTCCCATTAGAAGTAGATAAAACAGATGCTTTTGCAAGTTCTTTGTGTCTGTGGCATACATAAAGAAGAGATTAGATATTTTTTGCTATTTTTTTCTCCCTTGAAAACATTGACGGATGGATTGTCTTACATTTGTCCGTTTTTTTCAAATTTTTTATAAATAGAATTTGCTCATATCATTTTACTCGCATATTCTTTTATTATGGAAAAATCTACTGACCTTTTTGACTGATGGAATCAAGCCAAGCAACATATTCATTTTCATTGAGCAACTTGAGACCGTAATCAATTTTATATCAATGCTAAGGAAGTGCGATATGTAAAATTAGGAATCAATGTATGATACGAACAAGATGGAAAATCTGAATTTAAAAGGGCAATTCTGGTCATCAAAAAACTTGGTAATCTCTTTCTTATTCTCCCCATGACTACTAAAGAGAAAGATAATTCTTATCACTACAAATTATGAACATTTAGATGAAGAATGTCCTGGATTATCTTATCTCAAATCAAAACCATAGATAGAAATAGATTTATAGAAAAAATTGGAGAAATTAGTTATAAGGAATTGAAAAATATTAAAAAAAATCTGAGCAGCTATTATTTCTCAGATTCCTTGTAGCCACAGAGTCCTCCGTGGGGAATCCCAATGAAGGGACATTTGTGGTTGAATTATACACATTTTTTTATCGTTTTCAAGGAATTTGTGGGGATTCCGTTGGGTCATTAATTTTCTCCCTTGAAAAGATTGCCGGCTTGATTGTCTTAGTTTTTTCCGTTTTTTTCAAATTTTTGAAGGGTAGAATTGACGGGTGGAGGGCAAACCCTCCCCCAGCCCCTCCCTTGTCAGGGCGGGGAGTTTAATTTATTTTATTCTTAATAGCATGGAAATAGACAAACTTGGTTATAAGCCATATATTGCTGGGAATACGATTAATGCAAAAAAGATGAGAAATAAACCAACTCCTGCGGAAGACAAGATGTGGAAAGAATTTTTAAAATTCAGACCATTAGGATACAAATTTATTAGACAGAAGCCCATCGGCCCATTTATTCTTGATTTTTATTGTTCCAAACTTTTTCTCGCTGTGGAACTTGATGGAGAAGTTCATAAACAAAGAAAAGAATATGATCAAGAAAGAACAACATATCTTGTGAACCAATGAATCTCTGTTGCGAGATATTGGAATCATGAGGTAATATATAATTCTAAACAAGTATATTATGACCTATTACAATTTATAACCGAGATCCAAAAAGAAAAAATAAAAGAAATTAAAAGTCCCCCTGACAAGGGGGAATGAGGGGGGTTTGAAAACTAAAACAAAATAAAAACCTCTTTTTACTCTCCAAGACTAGGTATTTTTTTGGTATTGAAAACATTGACAGCTTGATTATAGTCAACCAAGCAGTTCCCATTTATTCGGAATTGCTTTGTCGTTGACTATACATTCTTCAATCAAAAACATTGAAACATATTTTTGAAGGAGAATGTACAATGACCTCGAATTTGTAGTTTTTTTTGTATTAAAATAAATCTTCTTTTATCCTTTTACCTAGTGTATGATGGAAGGAACTGGTTTAAATGGTTGATCTGCTACAGGTCATTTACCAAAATCATTGGTAATGCAGAGAAAAATAGAATTTAAACAAATAATGTATGATATAAATAATCAGCCAGGAATTAATAAAATACAAGATAATACTCAACCTATCTTACTTGGCTATCTCAAGGATAATTTTGAAACAGGGAAAGAAGAATTTAGAAAGCCTACTGCTGAAGAACAAAAACAATTTAATGAAGAACACAATATACCTGAAACACAGGCATAAAACATAACTCTGAATTTTATCACGTATAATATTCTTAATGGCGAATAATCTTGTAATTGTGGAATCACCCGCAAAATCAGCCACGATCAAAAAGTTCCTCGGTGAATGATTTGAAGTGAAGGCGAGCTTTGGACATGTCGTAGATCTGCCACAGAAATCTATGGGAATAGATATCAAAAACGGCTTCGTGCCAGAATATGTCGTCTCACCGGATAAAACAAAGGTCGTGAACGAATTGAAATCTTTAGCGAAAAAGGCCGATAAGGTCTGGATTGCAACGGATGAGGACCGCGAAGGAGAAGCCATTGGACGACATGTTGCGAACCAATTGGGCTTGGATATCAAGAAGACCGCGAGAATTGTCTTTCATGAGATTACCAAAGAAGCAATCGACCACGCAGTGAAAAATGCAAGGACCATAGATATGAATTTAGTCGATGCGCAGCAAGCCAGAAGAGTCCTAGATAGATTAGTAGGATTTGAACTTTCACCAGTTCTCTGGCAAAAAGTACAAAGAGGATTGAGTGCTGGAAGAGTACAATCTGTTGCTGTTAAATTGATCGTAGAGAGAGAAAGAGAGATCCAGAA
>JAPLUV010000032.1 GCA_026397395.1 candidate division SR1 bacterium
ATCTTCAATTGGCTTAAAAATCTCATTATCATGATATTTACAAAAACCATAAAAAGTTGAAGCCTTACTAATTGGAACCAAATCAAAATCTAGTTTTCCATGCTTTTTATCTAATTTAAACAGAGATAAATCGTATGAATAGATATATCAATCTCTTGCAATTAATTTTAAATTAGAACTTTTTGATACAGTATGAGCTCTAATAATTTCCGAAGAACATTGTGATTCCATAGTTTTGGGAACCATACATTTTTTTGGACTAAGTACTCCTTTAGCTATTTTATCGACTTCCCATTTCTCAATTTTTTTTAATTCCTCTCTTCACCAGTGGCAATGCTTATATTTTTTTCATGAATCACATCGACATAATTTATTTCTATCATTTCATTCACCCATATTTTATATGCTTTAAATAAAGGATCATATTTTTGATATTTTTAGTTGCTCATAATCTCTTCCATATCGCTCCATTTTCTTCTTCCTAAGTTCGTTAATTGCACGGTCTCGTGCCCCTTTCCAGCAAACATGACGACATCGCCAGCCTGCGCATTTTCCAACGCAAACTTGATTGCTAATTTTCTTTCTGGAATGATGAAGAAATCTTTTCCCAAAACTTTTTTCTTGATATCTGCAGTGAGTTCTTTCAAGATCGTAAATCTATTTTCTGTATCAGGATCATCATCAGTTGCAATAATGATATCACTAAATTCATCGACTACGGATCACATAATCGGCCTCTTGGACTTATCTCTTAAGCCTGGTGCTCAGAAGACGGTGATCAATTTATTTGTTCATTTGATACTTGATAAATATTGCAACGTTTTCTCCAATGCATCTGGAGAGTGGGCAAAATCTACAAAACAATGCACACCATTTTTTTCTATGCGCTCCATTCTTCAGGTAACACCTACGACTTTTTGTACTGATGCGATTGCTGCTTCCATGCTGACACCGATTTGTACAGCAACACTTAACGCTGCGAGAATATTATAGACGTTGAAACTTCAGAGTAAACGTGATGCAACAGGGTAGGATGTTCCTAGGTAGGAAACCGTGAAATCCGTTCAGTCTGTTTTTTCATTAATTTTTTCTGCTTTCAAACTAGATGATCAGACAATACTTCGTCCAATCTTTTTGTCAAATGGCATCTCATCAAATCGTTCTCTGCCAACTTTGTCATCCATAGGAAATGATGCATATTTATTTTTCTTGGTATTCTTGATCACATAATCAAAAAGTTTTCTCTTGGCTTTGATATATTCATCCATCGTGCCGTGATAATCCAAGTGGTCAAGCGTCACATTCGTCAAGACGCCAAAATCAAATTCCACACCTTCAAATCTATACTGATCCAAACCGTGAGAAGATGTTTCCAATACAGCTATCTTACATCATGAATCTTTCGCCATCGCGAGGGTTGATTGTAAATCGTAGATATCTAATGAGGTCATTTTTTTCTTATTGGGAACTGCAGTATCGCCGACGAGAATATTCGCTGTGCTGACCGCGACACATTTCGCTACATTATCATTCAATATCTGATGAATAAGATTTACGGTCGTTGTTTTCCCATTTGTTCCTGTTACGCCAATCACAAAAAAATCTTTGGACGGATTTCCGTACAGTGAATTTGCTAACTGACCATTTAACTTTTTCCACGATTGATAGATGAAACTATTTTTCAATACGGGATAGAGTTTATCGTAGAAGAAAATTTTCTTGATAAGTGATTTCATGAGAAATACATCGCCAATAAAAACAGAAAATATATACTTTTTTGTCTTTTGTTTACAATGAATTCTTCATCACCCAGGCTCCGACAATTGCCGCTGTTTCCATTCTCAAGATGGTTGAACCCAAATCTCTTACCTCAGTATCATATGTTTTAAATAGTTCGTAATCTTTGGGTCATCGACCTCATTCTGGGCCCACTAGTCCAGTGGTGAATGCTGCCTCCTTGTTGTCATTGCGAGCACTGCGACGCAATCCATCGACTGCTTCGTTTCACCTGCCTGCCGGTAGGCAAGGCTCGCAGAGACTCGATGGGGCAGAATCATTTTTATCAAAGACGATTATTATTTTTCATTCCAAAATCTTTTCAATGTCCTTCACGAAAGAAATTTTTGGCAATCTTCGACCTCGCGATTGTTCGAGTGCTTCTTTCATTATTTTTTCCAATCTTGTCACTTTATTCTCATTCCATACTTTCACAACGGATCTCTCACTTGGTCGGAAAATAATCTCATGGACGCCGATCTCGGTTAATTTTTGCACGATCAATTCAGCCTTCTCTCGCTTGTTCGGCATGGCAATAATCATGGAAATATTTCTTTCATTTTGCGGAGCTGATGAACTATTTTTTACCGTACCAAAAATTTTCAAATCTTGTAATTTTGCAATCTCTACGTCGTATCTCGTATTCCCAACCTGAATAAAAATTTGATCCCCCGACTCCAGTCTGAGAACTTTTTTTGCCTGTTGCCACAACTCTGGATTATCTATGATGATATTGTTTCATTTCAGATCAATATGATCGAGAAGGAAAAGTTGCATTGCTTGCGATAGAAATAAAAAATATTTTATTTTTTTTTACAAATCCACCCCCGGCCTGCCTGCCGGTAGGCAGGCCCCTCCTTTCTCAAGGAGGGGGATGAGCGAGTTAAGTTCCTCCCTTGATAAAGGGAGGTCAAGGAGGGATTTAATCGACTACTGTGGTGGATTTATTTAAGTTTCGCTAGTTTCACTGAATCTGCTTTTACAATATTTCTGCCATAATGACTAACAAGATAATATTGCTTTCCGATAGTAGCAATGCCAAGTCATACGCTTGTAAAATCTTTACTGATAATAGCTTTGTAATGTGGCTGACTCCATTTGCCTTTCTCATTCATAAAGAAGGTAAAGGTGCTTTTGATAGCTTTGATGAGACTATCTGTACAATCATCTTTGCTACACACATAATATCCCCATCATAAACTTTCAGAAAACAACGTTCCCGAATCATCAGAAAAACCTACTCCATGATCACCAAACCGACTTTTGATACTTCGATAATTATAATATCCGTCAGATGCTTTCCTTTGGTGAGTAACGGTACCCATATCTTTCAATGCTTCTGCTCGATCTTGTGCAGAAGACTGCAAAATACTATTTCCAGTATATGTTGCTAAGCCTAGTTTTTTTCTTTCCGTGTTTTGCCAGTCTAACCAAGCAGATTGTACTTTGGAAAAATTAACATGAGCTGGCAAGGTAGTATCTTGAGCATAGCTTGTTCATAGAAACATACGTGAGACAGAAAAATAAATCATTGGGCTAATGATAATAATTTTGCCCAGCAATTGCAATTGCTTTTAAAATCGTAAATATTTTGGATAAAATCAAACCTCCGCATATTCGCGGAGGCTCAATATCACTAATAAGAGTTTTGCTCTTTGGCATAATAATTGGGTTTTATATGGAAACCATCACCACACCATCCATCGTGTTCTCCATGTTCATCGCATACATCATATTCGCTCACAGTTCCCCAGGCATTAAAGATGATGCGTTTTGTTGATTCTTTCGGACAACCTTCCTTCATACAATTGTTTTTTGCTGAAAACCGGTATTTCAGAACCTGTAGATGGTGGAAACGATCTGAACCATAAATTCTTTTAGCCCTAATTTCTGGGTGATCAACAAGATTGAATTTCTGAAGTTTTTTCCCCTCAAATTCATAAATATGGTCCCCAAAGATACACATAGATGCAAATATGGAAGCATATTCTTTGCCAAATTCAACAACAACTTTTTCTCCGCCTATGGATTTAACAATTCCATCAGCAGAATGAAAATAGTCGTCATCTGGAACGATAATCAATACGTTATCTCCAGGATGTAATTCATTATGTAATAAGTCTTTCATGTGGTTTTTTTTAAAAGTTTGTATTTTTAATTACTATAGATATTAAGCGAATAAAGTCAATCATAAATTAGCCTACTTTGATACAAGCAATACGTTGAAGCTAGGCAGTATTTCTGTTTGATTTTTCTATCTGCTTTCGTAAAGATAAGTCAGTCTATTTTATATTATCTGAAAATCCCGATGATCGCATATGCAGTCAAGTCAATCCAGGATTTTTTTCAGGCAGGATTTCATATGTATCCTATTCTGATTGTTATGGCGGTGGGGATAATTATCCAACTTGCCAAAGTAGTTATCGATATTTTTAGATACAAACGTTTTTATATCGGACATATTTTTTCATCCGGTGGATTTCCATCTTTTCATAGTGGATTGGCAAGTAGTGTAACGATGATTGTTCGATTGCACGAAGGATTTGGAAGTATCACATTTGCTCTAGCGTTCGCGTTTAGCGTACTTTTTGCTTATGATGCAATGAACCTAAGATTTGAAGCTGGACAACATGCACATTATATCAATGATCTAAGATTTGAATTACAATGAGTATTACAAAAGAAAGAATGACCGCTCAAAGAAAGGATCTGACATACTCCACGGGAAGTTGTTGGCGGAGTTGTTGTCGGCTCGATTTTGACGTATATTTTATACTATCGATTTTATATAGCATAAAAGAGTTGCATATAGTAATGTATCGTTATGGATAGTAATGCGTTGTTATGTGTTGTAGGATACAATCCATTGCTTCATTACACGACGTACATTACAATTCATTACCATTAAGAAGATAAATCTTAATTTTACTAATCTTAATACACTATGATAAAATTCGTTGTTTCCAGACCAACCCGCAAAATACACAGACCGACCTACCAAGGAGAGTCAGAGAGAAGGTTTAAGGGTGAGAAAAAAAAGCGCATTCCCCTCAAAACTATTTGGATTATCTTCTGAATATTTGTCCTCATATACGGTTCATTCCTTCTGCTCAAAAACACCTTATTCGATCAAGAATATACTATTACCAAAGTATTCTATAATGTAAGCGATACCAAGACCTACGGAGATCCAGATATGTACAAATCAATTTCGTCTCAAATCAAAAAGGAAAACTTTACTGTAGCTCGTTTCAATAAAAACACTATTTTGGCATGACTCCAAGCAAACTATCCGTTTATCAAAGATATGATTATCACCTTCATCGGTGTCAATACCGTCAAAGTAGATCTTGTCTTCCAGACACCAGAACTATTAATTAAAAATTTTAACCTTAGCTATGGAGTGTTTCGTGGGCATATCTTTGCTATTCATCCAGGAGATACATTAGGAACAGGAGTCAAAGATATTTATATGCCAGGATATTTGAGTGGATATGGTGCTATGACAGGATTTTTTTTTCGTCAGTCCTATACGGGGTTGATCGAACAAGTTAGTCTCATGTATCAGTGATTCCCATGATTGCATCATATAGAATATTTGCCAGGTGGGGAAAGAAGTATCGTGTTTATGAATGGGAAACAAATATATATCAACAATCTTGCAGATATTCCTGCTCAAATCAAAAACTACGAATTATTAAAAAAATATTATGCTAACTTCAATCAACTTACAGAAATTGATTTATGAAGTATAGAACTCGATAAAGTTATTGTGAAGAAATAGTCCATCAAGTCATCAAGTCGAAGGTCCATCAGGTCCGTAAAGTAAAAAATATTTTATTCCTTTATTATTCTTCATGAAGATAGAAAAATTTGAGGATATAGAATGTTGGAAGAAATGAAGAGAACTTACAAACCAAATTTATAAGATTACAAATAATGAAAAGTTTAGTAAAGACCGTTGACTAAAAGACCAAATAAGAAGGGCTTCAGTATGAATTATTAGTAATATTGCCGAAGGTTTTGAGAGAAGCTATGATAAAGAATTTAAACAGTTTTTATACATAGCAAAATGATCTTGTGGTGAAGTAAGAGCCCCAGCTGTATATCGCGTATGACCAAAAATATATCTCTGAAAAAGAATTTATAACCTTGACTGACTTATGTATAGAAATATCCAAAATGACCTCTAAATTTATAACGTATTTAAACAAAACATAAGACTTCAAAAAAAGACTTTATAGACTTTATGACTTTAGACTTTAAGACTACAATATGGCTGATATGAAAAAAGATTTTCCCGTGTTCAAGACGAATCCTTGACTAGTATTCCTAGACAGTGCTGCTTCATCACAGAAACCAAAATATGTCATCGATGGCGTCAGCGAATTCGTAGCCTCTTCTTATGCAAACATTCATAGAGGAAGTTATGCCTTATCAGAAAAATCAGAAGATGCATATCACGCATCCAAGACGAAAGTCGCAGAATTTCTCAACGTCAAAGCCAATGAAATTATTTACAGCTACAATGCAACGTATGCAATCAACTTAATCGCGCAAGCGTTATGCAAATCCAAATATTTAGAAAAGTGAGATGTTGTGTTAGTAGGAATCCGAGATCATCATGCCAATATTGTCCCTCGACAAAGTCTCTCTGAAGAATATGGATTTGTAGTAAAATTTATTAACATTCGATCAGATTACACCATAGACCGACAAGATTTCAACAAAAAATACGATAAGAAAGTAAAAGTAGTGGCATGTTCCCATATTTCCAACGTGACGGGTGCGATATACGATGTCAGCAAGATTAAAGAACATTTGAGACTAGATACATTTTTCCTCGTAGACGGTTCGCAGTCCGTTCCCCACATCCCAGTAGATATCAGCAAAATTGGCTGTGATTGCTTCGTCTTCACCGCACACAAAATGATGTGATATACAGGATTGGGCATCACATATCTTGCGAAAGAATGGATCAAAAAATTACAACCATTAATTTCTGGTGGAGGAGCGATTCATGATGTAGATATCAACGATTATACACCAGCTTCCGGAGTAGATAAATTCGAGGCCGGGACGCCAAATATTATCGCTGCGGTAAGCCTTTTGAAGGCTCTGGAATATATCCAAAAAATCTGATGAATGAACAGGATTTGGACTCACGAACAACAGATGACTGCCTATGTACTTGCCAAATTCCTTGTCTTAGAGAAGGCCAAAAAACTTGAACTTATCGGACCTCGTGATGTGGCTAGTAGGGTAGGAGTCTTTTCTTTTATTCTTCCCAAGATTAGAAATACAACCACGGTCGGCGAAAAATTCGCCGCGAAAAAAATCGCCGTCCGCTGTGGCGGACATTGTGCCTATCCATTGCACAAACATTTAAATAAAGCGGGCAGTTGTAGAATGAGTTTATACTTGTACAACGACAAAAAAGATATCGATACCTTCTTCGCAGAGCTTGAGAAAATGGTGAAATAACTCCTTCTGGTTTCTTGTCATTCCGGCGTTACGTGTTGCGGCCGGAATCTTCAGTAAATAAATGGATTTTCTTAGAATAAAGCATATTCTATACTCATATAAATATAGCAATGAATTCTCCCGTTCTAGGGAGTTTTTTTATATGCTGATTTTTTGATACATCCTACTCCAAAAATGTGTTTTAGTATTTCCGAGTGAAGGACGAATCAAATTCTCCTTCCATTAAAAAAAGCCTAGAGAATTTGACAAAAAAAGAATTCCGAATATACTTAAGTAATAATTTTTACATGTTACCCATACCCCATGTTTGGAATAGAAGAAATCAAAACCAAAA
>JAPLUV010000029.1 GCA_026397395.1 candidate division SR1 bacterium
TTTCATCCAGGAGAGTCTTATAGTATAGCCACGTTGAACAATCAATTAATAATAAATTTCATAATTTTTTTTTATGCAAAAAAACGCAGAACAATGTAAGATTGCTATATTAGCAATCAACGAACGATTCAAAAAAGTGAAGTCCACTATCCCTTGGATATGTGGCGAAGAGGATTTTGTAGGAATATATAGATTCCTGCATAGCAAAAGAAATCATCCTTGGCAAGAAGCATTGCCAGATGTATCTCAGCACATTGAGACAATAAAATGTCACGTGGAAAATCAACATCCTCACTTAAAAGCTCTTGTAGCTTAACCTATTTCTAAGTGTTTTTTACTTAGGTACTCAATAAAATCTTTCCCTCTATCTAGTGGGAAATTTTTTTTATTTAAATTTTTTCTTGAGATTGACTTCGTAATCTAATTATATATAGTAAAAAATAAGGAAAAATAAAAAATAATCATTTAATAATTTAAGCTTATGTTACAACAAATTCCATTATCAACAGCATTGCAATTGGCGGCACAGGAAAAAGGTTTCCGTACACCAACAATCAGGGTAACCTTCAAATCCCTCGCACGTGGGGGAAAGTTCAGAGTCCAAATCCATGCCAAAGGTCAGACCTATATGATCTCGGGTAAGGATGGTTTAGTATCAAAGACAAGAAAAAATTCAACCGAGAACATGATCTTGGCTGAGTTAAGAGAAAAAATTGTCAGGGTTAAAGTTGTCAAACCTAAAGAATGGAAACTTATCCCTGGACGAGGTTGGGTATTAGTTTAAAGTCCCATTTCAAAAAAACACGTCCCATTATTTTTGTTTCTCTCGGGATGTGTTTTTGATTACAGAAATTTTTCTATTTGTGATAACGACAAGTAGCAAAGCCTTCCAGAAGTTGAATGGTAGCATAACGATAGTAGATTGGATAAAATGCATACCAACTACTCGATTGATAAACTGCTGAAAATAGCCAGGAATAATCGCCACCAACAGTAATCGAATCAAATGAAGTCCTCAGATAAATATTCACATGCCGAGGGCAAACTTTTTGGAATTGATCATGAGAGAAAATAAAGAGATAAAAATAATTGGTTTAGTGATAGTCTTTTATATATTTTTGTCAAAAGATAAATAAGACACAAAAAGTTCCATTTTGATATAAGGGATTTTTGATGTCGTATTTATTCTGCATAAATCTCATGCAATGAAAAAATTATTTTAATTTTCTATGCAGAAAAAAATAGCCATAGAGGCTACTTTTCTCGTGAGAAGAATCGTCTACGCGACCTCTTCCAGAGACAAATCACGTAATGTCATTTTGTCTGCTGGTTGTTGAAAATTAGTAGTCAACTCTTTAGCTGTTGCTTCTTTAAATGCATCAGCATACGCTGGATGTATTTCGAACATATCAGGTCAAATGGCTTCAAACAACAAATATGTGGTTCCAAGTTGACACATGTCTGACGTTCAGCTGGTACCAAAATTTCGTTTTTTTACAACGCCTAGAGCTTCTAACTCTGCTTTGGTATATACATTTTTTTCATTCATCTGATATTCATTATACTAATAAAAATGGGGTTTAAAAAGTCCAGAAACCATCCCCATAAAGAGATGCTAGCACTTAGCTCTTAGGCCTTAGTTACGAGTTCAATATTTTCCATAATACTAAGGTCTAAGTTCTCCTATCTAAGTTCTTTGTTATGCATTGATTACTTCACCTTCAACAGTTCCTCATTCTTTTCCATTTTCCAATTCATCATCTGGCTTTGGTGCTTCAGCTGTAGGAGCTGCTTGATATTTATTATACAACTCAGCAAATTCTTTCTGGACTCTATCGATTTCAGTTTCCAATTCTTCCTTCGTAACATCTTCTTTGTCCTTCGCAGTCTTACAATCAGCAATCAATTTATTTACTTTCTCTTTGTCTTCAGCTGGGATCTTGTCTTTTTGTTCAGACATCATTTGTTCCATCTGGTAGACAAGCGCTTCCAATCTATTCTTCGTCTCTACTAATTCTCTTCTCTTGCGATCTTCTTCAGCAAATTTTTCTGCTTCAGCTTTTGCCTTAGTAATATCTTCGTCTGAGATATTGGTAGAACCTTCGATTCTATGATTGATTTCTTTGCCGGTAGATTTTTCCTTAGCAGTGACGTTCAATATTCCATTCGCATCAATATCAAACGATACTTCGATCTGAGGTTGTCCTCTTCTCATCATAGGAATTCCTTCCAAGTTAAACATTCCAAGATCCTTATTGTCTCTCGCGAATTGTCTTTCTCCTTGCGTCACATGGACAGTTACCGCTGTTTGATTATCAGCTGCTGTCGTAAATGTATTTTCTTTCTTAGCTGGGATAGTGGTATTTCTAGGAATCATGACATGAGCCAATCATCCTTCAACCTCAACAGCGAGACTCAATGGTGTTACATCCAAAAGTAAAATATCTTTTACATCTCCTTGGATAATTCCTCCTTGGATAGATGCTCCTTGAGCGACTGATTCATCAGGATTGACGGTAGCTTTTGGCTCGATACCAAAGATGTCCTTTACTAAGGACAAAACAGCTGGCATTCTTGTCGAACCTCCAACCAAGATGACTTCTTGGATATCTGATTTTTTCAACTTAGAATCTTCTAAGGCTTGCGTACATGGTGTCTTACATCTGTCAAATAAGTCTTTACACATATTTTCAAACTGAGCTCTCGTCAAGGATTCCTCGAGATTTCTTGGTAACCCGTCTTTCCCCGTAATGATAAAGGGGATAGAAATATCTACTCTTTCCGTCTGAGACAATTGATGCTTTGCAGCTTCAGCTTCATTCTTAATTCTCTGCATAGACATTGCATTATCTTTCAAGTCTATTCCTTCTTTCAATTTAAATTGTTCTACTAAGAAATTGATAATTCTCTGATCAAAATCTGCACCTCCTAAATGTGTATCTCCACTGGTGGCCAATACTTGGAATGTTCCCTCAGCTCCGATTTCCAAAACTGACACATCAAATGTTCCACCTCCAAGATCAAAGACGACAATCTTCGCATCTTTATTCTTCCCTTCTCCATAGGCCAATGATGCTGCTGTTGGTTCGTTGATAATTCTCTCTACTTTTAAGCCTGCGATTTCACCTGCGGCTTTGGTAGCATTTCTTTGTGAATCGTTAAAATATGCAGGCACGGTAATAACGGCTTGCGTGATAGGAGTCCCGAGGAATTTTTCCGCATCCTCCTTCAATTTTTGTAAGACGAACGCTGAAATTTGTTCAGGTTTATATTCCTTTTTTCCGATGACGATCAATACGCCACCATCTTTGTCTTCCTTGATATTATAAGGAAGTGATTCTTTCTCTACGACTTCATTATACTTTCTTCCGATAAATCTTTTGACTTCGTAGATAACATTTCCTGGCTCTAAGATAGCCTTTCTCTTTGCAAGATCTCCGACGAGCAACTCATCGCCCTTGATGTAGACGACAGATGGAGTGGTTCTTTTGCCTTCCGCATTTGCGATGACTTCAGACTTATCTCCCATCATATACGATACACAAGAGTTGGTCGTTCCAAGATCAATTCCGATAATTTTTCACATAATAGACGTTTAAACGATAAAACGCAGAAACGCTGAAACGAGCATGAAAAAGCGTTTATTCGCTTAATCGTTTGGTCGTTTAGTCGCTTCGATAGCACGTAGAGTATAATGATGCTACGAAAAAAATCAAGAGAAAATGAAAGAAAAATGAAACCTGGTCTGCGGGCCTTCAAACCTCCCGGCTCCCGTCCAGTCGCCACCCTCCTTCTCAGGAGGGACTTTATGGGCTCCTTAGGTCCGCCCTGAGAAGGGCGGGGGACCGCGACAGTGGTGGTGGGTTTGAAAAGCTCGTTAGAGCTTCTTTTCGCATCCCGGTATTTATTTATTCAATTCTTGTTTTCTGATAAGTAGTTCCTTCAATAAATTTTCATATACTCAATCGATATTTTCAAAAATATCATCATTAGAATATCTAATAATTTTGATTCATTGTTTTCTTATTTTGTGTTCTCTGATTGCATCATATATTTCTTTTCCAATATGACTATCACCATCTATTTCTATGCCTAGCAATAATTTGGAACAATAAAAATCTAAGATGAAAGAACTAATCATCTTTTGTCTGATAAATTTGTATCATTCTGGTCTTGCTTGTAAAATTTCAAACCAGATTCTCTGCTCTGCTCTAGTCATAGGACGTCTATTTTCTTTAGCTCGATCTTTATTGGATCCATTATATGCTATATAAGGTAAGTCTTCTCGCATCCATGATCAAAAGTATAAAATCACGGACATTTTATATATACGAAAAAAGAAAAAAACGGACAAAAGTAAGACAAATTACTCTCCAGGACATTTTGCGAATTCACAATTTGGTCCAGTTCTTCCTACAGAACTTCCATCTGGACAAAGTTTCGCTTCCATGGTACAGGCTTTTGGTTCTGTCGGTTGCTCAGGAGTTACCTGAACGGGAGCTGGTTGCACTTGTATCGGATGAGTAACAGTTGATGACGTCATGCCTGGCAAACTACAACCACTCAAAAGTAGAGAAATAGAGATAGATACGAAAATTATTTTATACAAAGCTATATTAGTAAAGAAATAAAGTTTTCTCTTGTAATGTATTCCGACGAGTCGGAATGTAATGGATAGTAATGTACTTCGTGTAATGTATCGTCTACAAAGCATTACAACACATTACAATGCGTTACGCTCGCTTTGGCGAGCACATAACGATACTTCTATACAATTTTGGATTGCAAATATTTCGCTGCATAAAATAATATCATTCCTTCCAACCCTATATACAATAAAACCAAGAAGAAAATTAATTCACCAGGCAGCGTAGTATTTCGCATCAAAATAATATTTACTACCAATGCTGCAACTGTAGCTACGAGCCAGTAGCTATATTCTATCGGCGTGAAAATTTTCGCTAGCATTGGCACTTTATGTACATAGAAGATTAGACTCGCACTGACAATATTTCGAATAATCGCTCGACTCACAATCGCGCCGACATCACCATTCAAATATGAAAACAAACTAATATAAATCGCAAAATTTATCACCAAGAAGACAATCAAGTTTTGAATAATACTATTGTATCAGATTCTCTTGAGGAGCAAAACATTTGTTACAAAAATAATCATAATCAACCAATAGAAGATATGATTGATATTGGCAAAGCTGGCAATATTGGCGACGTAATAATAAATCAACGCTACAATCAATACGATATTCATCAGCTCGAGAAGCTTCTTTGCTCGGCTTGGCATTTCTACGATAAATCTATAGATGATTTTTTCAAACTCACTTTTGAAATGTTTTTTGACTTGGGTGATTCTTTCACCAGCCAAGATTCTTCTGACAGAAATATTTTCCTTCTTCTCTTCGCTCAGTGGTCTATGTTTCAACACATTCAGTATCCGATAATACACGCCAGTCAGCAAAAGACTATTGAGTGTTAATGCTATATAAAAATTATGCACCTGATCGACGATGACTAAACTTATGGTTCCCAAGCTAAAAATTCACAACTTATATCGGAGATAATCTTCTATACTGGATTTTAATCCCACCAAAAAAATCAAAAAACCTGAAACCCCAACTTGCATGACTCGCATCATCGCGAACGTATTCCAAAATCACATTCGTCCTCCAAACACCGACATAACTATTATCAGAAAAATAATCGACAAGTAATAGCCAAGTTGAAAAACCGTTTTCCCATCTTCATAATTAACTACATACGAACCAAGCCAGAGGAAAAGGTTGATCCCGATCAATCATAGACAGGTGTTGACAAGGTCGACTCAGAAAAAGTTAAACACACCTACAAGCCCCGCAAGGATAACAAGCCAGGCAACAACCAAAGAATACCTCTGAAGTAAGTCAGAAGATTTTACTTTGATATCATTCGTTACTCCATAATATGCAAAAAGAATTCCATAAAGTATTGGGTATTGGGTATTGGGTATTGAGTATTTTTTTGTACTCAGTACTTGATACTCACTACTCACATCTATATCACCAATGCAAAGTTAGTAGTAATAAGCCAAAGAACAAGCCGATACATAAATAAAGTCAATCCGTAAATCAGGATCAGATTTCCTATTTTTTTCTTTTTCAAAAAACTTCATATCCAAAGCAATAAGCCAAGCGTTCCCCGTTTAATTAACTGAGATCGAAGGGTATCCAAACTATTCATCGTTGGTCGGAGCAGATTGTAGACAATAAAACTTCACGCAATGCTCAGCAAAAATCACACACAAACAAGTGCGGTATCGTGTAAATAATATAAGATAACACTAGGCGAGCTCAGAAGGTTTCGCATATCTTTCTGAAAAAATTTCCAAAATAATGATAGTTCCCCAAATACGGCATAGTCATTTGCTATCGCTGATAATTTCACCCCTAGCGCTTTTTTCTGTTGCGTATAGAGAAATTTCATTTCTTCTTTCTCGATATCTTGGTTAGTGACTACAGAATCTTTGATGACTTCAGCGGCTTGTTCAGGATGAAGCGTAATAGCGACTTCTTCCATGTGCTGCATTCGATCTAATATTTCATCAGCAAGATCTCTAATTTTCTCATAATTATTTCCCATTCTCAATTTTTTCAAATCTTCTTGAAGTGCAGTAATATGCTTAATATCTTGGCTCTCTAATTGTCCTTTTAAACTCTCCAAGAGAGGAGGAATACGTTCAAAAATTCGCTCAACCACGACCTTGGCGCGAGCAAGCTTGGGATCGGCATATATTTTTTTCTTCTCATCTTTTTTGCCTTGAATGCTTTGCATTTCCATCGCTTGTTTCATTTGAATTGCGGTGCGAGCATTACTGATAATCGCTTGCATTGCTTCAGTTGATAACGGGTTGCTATAGGAGTTTATTTCAGCTATATCCAATCATAAGTCCAATAAATTTTCACAGACTTTTTTCACGTCATTGCCTTCACTGACGATGGTTATCCCGTCAAATCCTCGTTTGATCTTGGCCCACACGTCACCAAAAAGTTTGGGATCTTGTTTATACTCATTAATAGACAAAACAAGGATGGTATATTTTTCCAAAAGTTTTCTTACAAGAAGCTCTGAATCAGTTTCTACGACCAAAACTATCGGGGTGGTGTCACTTTGTTTTTGTTTAATCCCATTTACACGAAAAGTCATTCAAAAAAATGTAGGTATAAAGCCATAACTTGTGCTGAGTTTAGCATTTTATATTGAAATTTCAAAGAAAATCAATATAAGGACCAGGATTAATTTACCAATGTTCAAATTATTCCTAACCAGCCTGCCGGCTGGCAGGTTACCGAAACAATTTAGGAACCCGCCTGCCAACATTTGGAAGCATGTGGGCGGGCAGGTTTTAAAATTTGGAAATTTAGAAATTGTTTGGGAATAATTCGGAACAATTAGAAAAGTATTCGTACATTCATTACTATAAGAATCTTTATCTTCTCCTTTGTTTTATGAAGCATAAAATCCTTCGACTCATCGCGGTCCTCATTTTGGGACTTTTCGTTTTCGTCAAAGCGAATCCTACTGACCAACTTTCTACAAAGATTAATACCTTCTTCGGTCGGGAACAAACCACACTTCTGAGCTGAGTAACAGATGTGCCAGAAAATCTCCCGACAGATGTTACTGGTTCAGCACTTGTTCCTACCTTGGATATTACTACTCCACAAGAAGCCAATCCGGTAGCTTGTACGATGGATTACAATCCTGTCTGTGCAGATGTTCAGGTAGAATGTATTAGAGCCCCATGTCCTCCAATCAAGCAAACCTTTGGCAACAGATGTACTATGAATGCAAATCCCAAAGCCACCTTCTTGTATACATGAGAATGTGCTAAATAAATTATACATCAAAGTAGTAACATGTAGAAATATACACATGCTAAAAATTTTTTTTAACTTTTCCAAAACTACCATGAAAAAATTTATCCGAGTAATTATTGCAGTAGTAATCGCTCTAGCTATCATTCTTGTGGTTCGTAAAAATCAGTGATCCAACCCTATCGGTGCAGACGGGAAAGATCAGATAACCAGCGTATGCGAAAGCAAGTGAGGAAAGATTGAGACTCAAGTTACGCAAAAAAGCGAACAGGTTCAGATGTGTGTGTTTGCTGGTGGTACAGGATGTGAAGCAAAAACATTTGTAAAGTGAATATGTAATAAAGTAGAATAATTATTATGGGTATAAGCTACCGTCTTTTTTGTATCATTTTAATTGGTTATACACTTCAATGAAAAAACTCCTCCGAAAATTAATTCTTCTGATTATCCTTGTCTGTATTTTTGTGCTTATCAAGAAACATTCCAACCAATTTGCTATCACGACGCCTACAGGCTCAGGAACCATACAAACATGAACCGTTACCACATGATTAGACTTAACAAATTGTGTCAGTTACTTCGACGGCTGTAATCATTGTTCTGTTAAAGATGGAAAAGCTGATGCATGTACATTGATGTATTGCGAAAAGCCAACTGAACCAAAGTGTTTACAATATGCTACAGGTACAGCAACAACACCAACTACAGAAACAACTACCGGCACCACAAGTTTAGCCAATCCAGCTTCCGTGAATTGCGAAAAGAAATGATGAACACTAGAAATAGTTACCGCAGCAGATGGTGGTCAGTCAGGAATCTGTACCTTGTCAGACGGAAGTAAGTGTGAAGAACGAGCGTTCTTTAGAGGAGAATGTGGAACAGGAACAACTAAATAATTTTTATTTTTCATCTCACGCTTATGAAAAAATTTCTTCGAATCATTTGAATTGTTATCGTCCTCGCTTGAGCATTTTTGGTGATCAAGACACAAACTACACGATTAGGTTGAACTCCATCTGCAGAAAAGTGGTTAGCATCACAGACAGGTAATATCTTTACTCTAGAAAATCTTCCTTATATTCAAGAACTTACAGAAACCTCTAGTGGTAAATTAGCGGAGTATATAAAAAATTATGTAAGTGAAATTGGTATCCTTGCACAACAAAATCAATCTTGTCCGCAAACGAAAGAAACATTTTACATATGAGATACATTTGTTTGTTTCAAAAATGCACCACTTACCTATGGTACAGGATTTTGAAATTTGTGACGATGAGATCTAAACAATCAGACTCCATTTATCATAGCATTCAATAAAATATTATCCTCGATTTGATATATGTCTTTGGCATCATTAGATAACACTCTTAACATTGATACTTATTTTACAGCGAATCCAAAAACATTTCAAGTACTAAATTATCAATACGCAAAAGACGATAAAGAGGTCTTTTTCTACGATGCAAATAAGGATAATATATATCCCATGATGTGAGTAGATGCTGCATCGTTTGAAGTTTTAGCATCAGGCTCATACTTTACTGCCAAAGATAAAAACAATGTATATCATCGAGATATGGCAAATACTTGAATAGATGCAACTTCTTTCCAAGGTATGAGTGGAGAATATTCCAAAGATAAAAACCATGTATATTATTATTTGAATATATTATCTTGAGCAGATTCTAGTACATTTACCGTGGTGACAAGTGGCAATCAATATATAGGTAAAGATAAAAAAGATATCTATATAAACTGATTGAATTCCAAAGAATATCAGCAGAACTTAAAGGAACTAGCACAACCTGATATGATAAATGATGATCAAGATGATACAATAACATGAGAAGCTTATCGTATCAAGTATAATCTTCCAAAAATTCCAGATTTTATAATAGCGTCCGTGCAGGTAAATTCTAGTGGCACAATAAAGTCGACAGACAAAAATATATTACTACACGTAACTGTCTTCAATATATGAGGAGCTTCGGTCTCATTAAATAAAACCAATTATCTACGTTTACAATGTGCTGGAAATCCAATAGGAGCATATGCAGATTCCTATCTATTTAATACATCAAAAGATGTTACAAGTATACCATGATGAAACGAATTACCAGCAAATGAAAGTTTCTCTGTAGACATCAAAGCTCCCTTAGATACTGATGTCTTAAAGGATTTTAATAAATTTGACGGACATTGTTTCTTATACAACGACAATACCAAAGAAATCAATCAGCAAAATAATAATGCTAGTTTCTCAGTAACGGTAAAAAACTAATTTTAATTTTCAAATATTTCATTCATGGAAAAAATTATCTGACATTCAATCCTTGATCAATACTTTGATGACACCACGATGTCATTGCATATCAAGGAAAACAACAAGATCGTGAGAAAGAAAGGCGAGCCAGGCAATTGGAAGCCATACGTCGATACGGTAGTGATGACCAAGGAGATGTTCAAAGATTTGGTAGCCAAAATTTATGAAGAAGTAGAAGCCAGAGACGATGGATTTCTCGAGATCGATAGAAAGTTATCCAAAGTATTGCAACTCTGACCCTACAGAATCGTGCTTGTCTACCCACCGCTTTCCGATGGATCAGAAATGACGATCGTGAAACCGATCAAAAAATTGGACATTGAAGATTACAAATTAGACGCTGAGACATTCGACTTACTCAAAAATAAATCCAAGGGAATTCTTGTGTCATGAGCTCCTGGAAGCGGAAAGACGACCTTCGCGCAAGCGCTGATCGAAGTCTATCACAAAGACAATGCTATCATCAAAACTATTGAATCACCTCGTGATTTGATGCTTTCCGATGATATCGTGCAATACAGCTTCACCTACGGAACCCACGATGAAGTGAGAGATATCTTGTTGCTATCCAGGCCTGATTACACCGTCTACGACGAAGTAAGAAATACTTCTGACTTTGAATTGTATAAGGACTTGAGATTGACGGGTATTTGACTAGTCGGCGTGATTCATGCTACGAGACCGGTTGATAGTATCCAGAGATTTCTCTGAACTATCGAAATGGGAATCATCCCTCAAGTCATTGATACGGTGATTTACATCGATAAAGGAAAGATCGGAGAAGTCTATCAATTAGCATTAACCGTCAAAGTTCCTGAGTGAATGGAATCAGACGATCTTGCAAGACCAGTAATTATTGTGACGAGTTTCTTATCCAAACAAGTAGAATATGAAATCTATACCTTCGGTGAGCAGACCATCGTGATGCCACTTGCGGGCGAGTGAGCCAAGGTACAAAGCAAGGGCAAGAATATGGTATCCGAATATGCCAAGCAGACAATTAATCAGAAATTGCAAAAATTATTGCCCTGCGATTTCTTACTGAGAGTGAAATGAGCGAGTTTAGATTTATACATTCCAGAGTATTACAAGTGACGTATTATTGGCAAAGCTGGAGCGACCATTAATGACTTAGAAAAGACGGTTGGACTTAGCATCAATGTCAAATCATTCGCTGATTTACCCATACTTGATGTTCAGACGCAGATGAGCAATGCAGCCAAAAATACGCGCATAGATATTGCATTTCCTGCGGGCTATGAAGAGAAAGAAATCGTGGTTATCATCTGAGATGATTTGCTTCGTACGAGAACAGATGCTCATGCCAGCTTAGTCATCAAAGACAAAAACATGGTCAAACAAATACAGAAGAAGTGATATTTACTTGTCGACGCTGACAAACTTTAAAGGATTGTGATCAATGGTAATGAGTCGTAATGGGTTGTAATGAATCGTAATGCGTTGTTTAAGAAAAAACAAAATAACAATCCATAACCATACGTCACTATACATTACTACGCATAACAAGTGTTTATTTGTCTGAAATTTTATTCTTAATTATATCAAGTATGAACAACTTTCGTTTTTCCAAAATCATCGCAGGAGTGGGACCGACACTCGCCAAAGAAACTGTTTTGTCCAAAGTGATAAATATGGTTGATGTGTTTCGTATTACCTTGTCTGGATGATTTGATGACAACAACAAAAAGTACATTGATACTATTATGAAACTAGATAATAGTAAAACCATTATGATGGAGACCAGGGGCGCTGATATTAGAGTCAAGAACGTCATCAATATCAAGGTCAAGGACAAGCAAAAACTCGAGATGGAATATTCTGAGTATGCGCAAGAACATGAGAAGAAAGTCTTTATCGATGCTCCATTTATTCGTGATCTTAAAATTGGACAGCAAATCAAATTCCAACAAAGTGGTGTTGTGGTCAAGATTAAACAAATTACTGAAACAGGCGTGATGACTGAGGTCGTAACGTGATGATGGATTCTGCAATTTGATAGAGCTCAGTTTCCCAACTATGAATATGATATTCCATTTCTCGGTGAAAGAGAAAGGAAAGATATTTTGCGAGGACTAGAATATGGTGTTCATATTTTCGCTACCTCACTCACGAGTGGCAAAAATGATG
Source organism: candidate division SR1 bacterium (assembly GCA_026397395.1). Lineage (GTDB taxonomy): Bacteria > Patescibacteriota > Gracilibacteria > Absconditabacterales > Absconditicoccaceae > CAJBLF01. The sequence goes on from JAPLUV010000029.1 coordinate 12,342, forward strand.
TCATCGAACTCAAACAATTTCTTTCTACCAAACACGCAGAGAAGACTAAAATTTTTGCTAAGATAGAGACCAAAGAATGACTTGCTCACTTCAAAGAGATCTTGGAAACAGCAGATGGTATCGTACTTATCTTCGACAAGATAGAGAAGTTAATAAAAGATAGTAAATGGACAGAAGAAACTATGATTGCAGAATGCAAGAAAATGGGCAAGCCTGTCATCGTTACTTTTGTCGGTAAATTTGATGGAAAAACATATCAATTGATTAATGAAACTCAGGCGAAGAAGTTTTGTGCAATGGGCGCTGATGCATTTATGCTCGACACGATGCTTGATGAAGAAGAACCATTAGCCGTAATTACAGAGCTTTCAGAAATATTAGACAAGTATGAACTCAAAGTAAACGACAAAGAAGCTACGCGTTTTTACGAGAACAATGAGTTTGTCGTCAGAGATTATATTATCTATAACGCATACAGAGCAACGAAAGAAGTGGCGGTCAGAGCTATTGTTTCTTATAGTGAGAACGGCTACTCAGCGGCCAAATTATCATCACTTGCGCCAAGAGTTCCATTGATCGCATTTACCAAAAATGATGAAACTTACAGATATCTCAATATGTTACGATGAGTGAGAGGATACAAAATTTCTCAATCATTTAGCTATGAAAATCTCAAGAGAGTTGGTAAAGAAATGATTAGAATTATTTTTAAAGGAAATATTTCACTCGACGACAAAATTATTATCGTCCAAGCAAACGAAGGAGTAAACGACGAAAAGAATGACATGATCAATGGTATCGAGTTGTATAAGTTTAAGAATATATAAAAAATATTTCTGACGTACTTCACGAAGTATTTTTCTTCACAAAAGAGTCTGTTCATCACGAGCGGGCTTTTTTCTATTTTTATGGAGATTGACAATGAATGACAAATGTATATAGTAAAAACACGTTTTATACAGTAAAAAAATCCATGGAAACAGAAGATGGAGTAAATGATCTTAGGAATAGACTAAAAAAAATAAGCTCCAAAGTAAGAGAGAATGCAAAAAGTAATGCATTAGCTGATACTGCAGATATTTTGGGTTGTGCAAATACGCTATGGAATGAGTATCTAGAAAATTCTGCATCATTAACTCATGATCAATGGGAATTTCTTGGAAGTAAATTAGATACACTAAACATTGATGAGCCAGCAAAACAAGAGTTTTGTAACCATAGATCAGAGAATGACACAGAAGCAGTAGCAGTTTTGATTGAAGAAGATATTGATGATATAAAATCATTGTGGGGAAAATATATATCAAATCTAAAATCATTACGTCATGACGAACGAGAAATTCTTGAGCAAAATCTTGAAAAACTAAAAATTTCTGATTCTGCAAAAATAGTATTTTGACAATGGAAAGCAGAATGTGATAAAAGATCTGATAAAAAAATCACAATAGCACCACAAGCAAGCCCAGTTGCAGACTTCCAAAATATGCTCCGTCATATTATGTCATCAGATGTATCTATGGATGAAGTGGGAAAAAATATTTTGGAGATAAAAAATAAACTCACTTTAAGTGATGCTGATCTGACACAATGTATATCTATTGTTTCCTCATGAATGCAATGACCACAAGATTCCAGATGATTCGATACACTTTTGGAAATATTTGAAGCAGAGGTAGAAAAAAATAAAAAGCCGAATAATTAGAATTCCAGACTACGATTTAAAAACCATCTCAATACAATAGTACAAAAAACAACATAACTGAATTCCTTCACGAATGAGCTTTCTATGGAGAGGATCTATCCATCACGGGCCTGCCTGCCGGTAGGCGGGTAGATTTTTTCTGTATATTTCTGTGTGCTTAATTTGAGTAAATTTAAGGTTGGCTGTAAGACGGTGCTAACCAATGGCTATCAAGCCCCAATTTTTTTTAAGGATTTTTCCATTGCATTGACCCCCCATTACTATATATAGTGGCCAACCTATCCGAATAGACACAATATATGGTATTATAATCACAAAATGTAAATAGAAATAAGTATAAAGACATAAGTATAAAGACATAAGTATAAAGACATAAGTATAAAGACATAAGTATAAAGACATAAGTATAAAGAAATAAGTATAAAGACATAAGTATAAAGACATAAGTATAAAGACATAAGTATAAAGACATAAGTATAAAGACATAAGTAATATGATTTATGTAAAAATATTTTGTAAAAATATTTCATACTCACTACTTACTACTTTATACTTTATACCCATTTATAAAGATCTTTCTTTATTTTCTAAATATACACGCAAGAAAATGGCTATCTACAAAATCAGAAAAAGAAATGGTGCTATCTCATCTTTTGACATTAACAAGATAGAATTAGCGATCAAAAAGGCCTTTGAGGCAACAGGTGCAACAGACTTTAGTGAAGTCGCTAATCTAGCAAAAAAAGTTGCCAAAGACGTCGAAAAAAAAGCTGGCAATGAAATACCAGATGTAGAGATGATCCAGGACGCCGTAGAAGAAGTACTGATCAGAGAAAAATTTGTAGAAGAAGTAAAAGCATTCATCATTTACCGCCAAAAGAGAAATGAATCTAGAGCCAACAAAAGTGTGGTTGTAGAAGTAGGCAATACGATGGATGAATATCTCTACCAAAGCGACTGGAGAGTAAATGCAAATTCCAACCAATGATATTCATTATGAGGATTGATCTTGGGTATTTCAGGAAAGTTAGTTGCCAATTATTGGCTTTCTCATGTCTATCCAGCAGAAGTAGGAAATGCACACAGAAATGGAGATTATCATATTCACGATCTAGATATGTTTTCAGGATACTGTGCAGGATGGAGTTTGAGACAATTATTGGAAGAATGATTTAACGGTCTAGATAATAGAGTCCAATCAGCTCCGCCAAGAAATTTGCAAGCTGCCGTCAACCAAATGATTAATTTCCTTGGAACCCTTCAAAACGAACGAGCTGGTGCACAAGCATTTTCATCATTCGATACCTACTTAGCTCCTTATGTACATAAATTCAAAGTAGAACTAGAAGAAGATATGAAAGTTTCATGAGCTCATTTCGAATCTGAAGCAAAAAGAGCAGAATATATCTACAACAAAACCTACAAATACGTCAAACAACAACTACAGAATTTTATCTTCGGATTGAATGTTCCATCACGTTGGGGAACACAAACGCCATTTACCAACATTACCTTGGATTGGAAATGTCCTGAAGATTTGAGAGAAAAATCTCTGATGTTATGATGAATAGAATCTGGATATTATCCCAAAAAGTTCTCTGAGTTAGAAGACGAAATGAAACTTCTCAATAGAGTACTCATAGAAGTATATACGACAGGAGATCGAAATGGAGCAGTGTTTACCTTCCCTATCCCTACCTACAACGTTACAGAAGATTTTCCACGAGATGATCCAGATATCAATTCGCTCTTTGAAATGACTGCTAAATATGGAATCCCTTACTTCCAAAATTTCGTTGGCTCACAGTTCAAAGTGATCAAAGACAAAGATGGTAACATTACCAAAGAAGAAAATCCAAACGCATACAAACCAGGAGCAGTAAGATCAATGTGTTGTAGATTACAATTGGATTTGACTCAGCTAGAAAAGAGAGGATGATGACTGTTTGGTTCAGCAGAAATGACGGGATCTATTGGTGTCGTTACGATCAATATGGCCAGAATAGGATACAATCACAAAGGCGATATAGAATGATTCAAAAATCAAGTTCGTCATCTTATGAATCTTGCCAAGACATCACTTGAGCTCAAGAGAAAAGAAATTACCAAATGGTTAGAGGCATGATTATATCCATATACCAAGAGATATTTACAATCATTTAGAAATCATTTCTCTACGATTGGACTCAATGGAATGAATGAAGCTATTATGAACTTCACCAATGGGAAAGAAGATATTTCCACAGAAGCTGGCAAAAAATTTGCTACAGATATCTTGGATTTCATGAGAGATATTTTGAAACAATATCAAGAAGAAACAGGTAATCTGTACAATCTTGAAGCTACACCAGCGGAAGGAACAACCTATAGATTTGCCAAAGAAGATAAAAAACAGATCCCAAACATCATTCAGGCTGGAACAGATGACGCACCGTTTTACACCAACTCGAGTCAACTTCCCGTCGGATATACAGACGATCCTTTCGAGGCGCTCGAACAACAAAACGATCTGCAATGTAAATATACCTGAGGAACAGTTCTTCACTTATATATGGGAGAGAGATTATCTGATGCTCAAGCATGTAAAAACTTAGTCAGAAAAGTTATTGAAAATTATCAGCTTCCGTATATCACCATATCACCCGTCTTCTCTATTTGTTCCAAACATGGGTATGTAGCGGGAGAACATGATTTCTGTCCTAAGTGTGACAAAGAACTTGGTTATGTTGGAGATGAATTTAATATGGAAATCAGAAGCAAACATACTTCTGATCCAGAAAAGCTTAGAGTCTACGGAGAACGCAAAATTAGTGAAGCGTAAACAAGTGGTTTATAACCAAACATAGCATCCTTTTTAATTCTTTATTTACATGCAAATGACATTCTACAACAAAAAAGGAGAAGAAATTCAGAGAACACCATGTCAGGTCTACACCAGAGTAATGGGCTATCTCAGACCAGTAAGTCACTACAACATTGGTAAAAAATCAGAATTTTACAGCAGAAAGTATTTTGATGAACAAAAGACAGCTAACTCAGAATTTTTGAGAAAGTTTGCTATTGCGTCATGTCCTTGTAACTGTTAAAAATGGGTTTTACTAATTATTACAATCAATGGCTGAAGAGAAAAAAAGAGTAGGTGCCGGGTTTGGTGTAATGATTCTCAGAGATGGGAAAGTTTTGCTCGGCAAAAGACATGATGATCCAGAAAAGGCTAGTTCAGAACTTCATGGTGAAGGGACGTGGACTATGCCTGGAGGCAAAATGGAATTTCACGAAACCTTTGAAGATATGGCATATCGTGAAACGCTCGAAGAAACTGGACTCCACGTAAACAAGAATACGCTCAAAATAATTAGCATCACCAACGATATGGTTCCAGACAATCATTATATCACTATCGGTTTCCTCTGTGAAGATGTAGAAGGAGAACCACAGGTTATGGAGCCAGATGAAATTACCAGACGAGAACGATTCCCTTTGGACAATCTTCCATCTCCACTCTATCGCTCTAGCGAAAAAGTATTGAAAAATTATCTAGCAGGCACCATATATAAACATTAAATAATTATTCCGAATTACACCAAATTATTCCGAATTACCAAAATAATTTACGAATATTCGAAACAGTTCATAAATTAATGATTTACTATTTTATATAAATCTATGAACATCAAGGAGCTTCTTTCTACAGGGAAAACAATCCGAGGCGACCAAAAACTTCCTCTGGCACAAATTATCGTAAGAATGGGAAAGGTTTTCTGAGATATCTGTAGACGAGAACGTAATGCGTCCAAGGACGCACCAATTCATAATGATGAAGAACTCAAGAAAGAACTCGGAAACATCATCTTCTCTACGATTAGACGATGTGACGATCTCTGATATGATCCAGAAGAATGCATCCAGACCGCAATAGACTGTCAGCAAAAATTCCAAAAATAATATATATGTAGAGGTAAAGTTACGAAGCACGAAAAACAAAAAACAGACTTTCTGCTTCATACTAACTTTACTTTTTATTTACTGGGAAAATAAATTATCGTGAAAATAGCCGGCATCCAACAATCCACAATGTTAGATTATCCAGGTAAACTTGCCTGTGTCATCTTTACTCAGTGATGTAACTTTCGCTGTCATTTTTGTCATAATCCAGAATGTGTCTTACCAGAGAAGATGATGTTGTTTCAAAATGATTTAATTCCAGAAGAGGTATTTTTTAACTTTTTGCAGACCAGAAAAGGCTTATTAGATGGTGTTAGTATTTGCTGAGGAGAACCAACATTGCAAAACGATCTCTACGACTTTGCCAAGAAAGTAAAAGACATGGGCTTCCTCGTGAAGTTAGATACCAATGGGAGAGATTATCAGATAGTAGAAAGATTAATCAAAGACGGGATTTTGGACTATGTGGCCGTGGATTTGAAACACGCACTCCATACCTACGAACAAGCCGTGGGTGGACCCCAGCCAGATTCATTTTTCTATTCTTACCAAAAATTATTACAGTTGCTTTTGGAAAGCAATATAGACTACGAATATAGGACGACTGTCATCAAAGGCATGCATACAGTGGAAGATGTGGAATTGATGGCCCAATATATCAGATGAGCCAAACATTATTATTTGCAAAATTATATCTGAGGTAATACACTCGATCCAGATTTTGGTGGACAGCCATTTAATGATGAAGAATTAGCAGAACTTCAAAATGCTGCGAAGCAATATGTCCAGCATTGCGAGATAAAATTTAAAAATTCTAAAATTGTTTCGGTAATTCGGTAATTTGGAAAATATTTGTAAATTCTATCCCACGATTTCTCCCCAATCGCCTGGCTTAACTCAAGCGGCATTCGCTTCTTCTATATCTATATGAAAATCTAGTGCATAGTCATCTCTTGCCCTGACGGCAACTTGCTCAAATATCAGTCCTCTTGGTCCTGGTATTTTTATTTTGATCATATCTCCATTTTTGAGGCCCATATCTTCGGCTTCAGCGATCGTGCAATGTAAATGCCTCTGAGAGGCGATCATACCTTTGCTTACAAAGCATTCTCCAGCGGGTCAAAGTAAAGAAATATTCTCTCCATCACTAAATTCCCCTGACACTCTGACGGGCGCATTCGTCCCCAACACAAAATTATCTCCGAGCATAATTTCTATCTGACTTTCTTTTCTGGTTGGTCACACGACACGAACATGTTCCATCTTGCCTTTTGGTCCCAACAAGGTCACGGTTTCATTACAGGCAAATTGCCCAGGCTGAGTGATATCTTTGAATTTTGTTAATTGATATCATTTACCAAACACTTTCTCGACATCTGCTGGACTCAAGTGGACATGGCGGTTGCTAATTCCGATAGGGATTCTCATTGGCTTTATTGAAGAGGATAAAAGGGCTTCGCCCGTTAAATACTTCGTGATAAAAGTTCGCTGTGCTCACGTTAAAAGCTTTTGACGCGAACGAACGTGAGCTTTTATCAGGAATGAATATGACTATTTATCGCGCAGCATTTATCATTTTTTTTTAATTCTATTCATGACTTCATCTACTTGCTGCTGGAGCTGTTCCAGTGTGCCATTATTATCAAAATGGAAGTCAGCCAATTGCATACATTTCTGGATATTGCCTTGTGTAGGATCTTCATTGGCGAACTCTCTCTGCTCATCAGAGATAAATTTATCATAACTTACATGATCGGTTTCATTATTTCTCAAGCGGATTCTGTCATATCTTACACTAGGATCAGCATCGACAGCAAAAAGATAAAAATTTCCCTTAGCTTTCAACGACGTTACTTCTCCGACAGCTCTGATGCTTTCCAAGACAGCATTTTGTCATCCTGCTTTAGCCTGTTCATACAATTCTTCAGCAGCATAGCCAGGGCCAAATTTTTCGCGGAGCGAATCGGCCATCTTTTTCATCATATCTCTATTGATTTCTCGTCATTTCTGCTTCATCTTTTCTACAAGAAATACTCTAAACGAGAAGTGAGTAAATCAATAGTTGTGAATCAAATAATCCATGATAGATCATTTGCCAGATCACAAGGTTCCTGTAATTCAAATAACTAACATGGTGGAGAGAGGAGAATTAAACAAAGGAAGATATATCCAACTCCATCCATTTTTCAATTGAAAAGAACGTGATAGTGATTATAAAGTAAAAAAGTTTGTAGGGGCGAATACCATTCGCCCGGGCGTTTACTAAACGCCCCTACGAAAGATTTAAATTTTCCCCAAAAGAAACATGCAGACCACACTTCACGCAATTCGTAAACTTCACCTTAATGAAACAACCCGAACGTTGAGTTTTATCTGTGTGTTATTTTTTCTTCCGTTACTTTTCGCAGGTCCGCAACTTTTAATTTGAAGTATTGTAAACTTGTTATTAATCGCAGCAGTACGAAAACTATCACGAGCCAAAGCTTGGCCAATGGCATTTATCCCAAGTATCGCTGCAGTTCTTCATGGCGTCATTTTCTGATCATTCACGATATTCCTTGTCTACATGATGCCAGCAATTTGGATAGGAAATTTGATTCTCATGTATGCCGTAAGTCATATCTCTCATAAACTACTCAGCATTACTCTCGGCTCAATTATCAAGGCTGTATTCCTTTTTTTCGTTGCATTTGTCTTAGTCCAAAACGCATTCTTGCCAACTATATTTCTCAAAGCGATGGGAATCTTTCAACTTATCACGGCATTGATTGGTGGTTTTACCTTATGGGGAATCAAAAAATTAGCGAAGTAGTTTTTAGCTTTAATAATTTGTCGATGTCCAATCTTCATTTCCAATACTGTCAAAAGATTGTCGTCTACTCCAAAGATGGACAGAGTGTTTTACTCTGCAAAAGAAAAGGAGAGGCTGACTACGACGGCGTTTTTTCTTTTATCGGAGGAAAAATGGAAACCACGGATGGAGCTATTATCGAAGGATTAAAACGTGAAAAAAATGAAGAAGTCGGAGAAGATTTCAAAATCAAAATATTTCCTGCATTTAGCACCAATGAATTTTTCGTCAAAAAAGATGGAAATGCTATGGTATTGCCCCATTATTATGCTATACATGAGAGTGGTGATATTACGCTCAATGAAGAATATTCTGAATATCAGCGAGTGCCATTGGCCGATATAACCAGCTTCGAACCTAAGATTTACACGATACCAAGATCACTTAATAGTTTAGCATTATTACAGGAAATTTTACACAAAACAGAGTTTGTTATCATCTAACACAGCACTTCTTTTTATATCCTTACCATACACAAATGAAAAAAAAACAAGCAGCAAGCACCAAAAGCCGATATGCCAATCTCAAGAAACCATCTCGAGCGCCACCAGCTTGGCTCTTTGGACCTGTGTGGACCGTGTTGTATATTCTTATTTTCATTTCTTTTGGTAGTGTATTTCTGAAATCATGGAATCATGCACTAACGTTTATGGTGCTTTTTCCATTTATACTCAACTTACTTTTCAACCTCATTTTCTCTCCGATAGAATTTAAGCTCAAAAATAATATGCTCGCAGCTATGGATATCGTCCTTATTCGAGGAACGATTATCTGGGCGATGATAGTTATCTATCCATATGCTCATCGGATTACCTACATGCAGATTCCTTATCTCATCTGGGTGTCTATCGCTACCGTATTACAACTCACGGTCACCTATATGAATAAGAAAAAATAATTTTATTTTCTTTCTCATCATTATGACAAATTTCATCCAACGCATGGTAGCCAAAGCAAACAAATTTACCGCATTCGATTATGGAATATTTAAGGTTTGTCTCGTCGTTATCGGCCTCTGGTTGGCGACCGTAATCCCTCGGTTTACTAGCGTTAATCCATGGATCTATTTTATCATCTGGCTTATTCTCGGAGCTTATCTTGCTTGGAAGACGTTTAAAAAATAAATTAATCTTACTATTTTAAAAAAACCATGGCGCACTTGCTGTGGTTTTTTTACATTTCACCAAATAGAGTTGATTTCAATAGCTGATAACCATATACTACTAACGTAGTTTTATCTTTTTATCATAAGCGGATGTATACGTGATATATCGTACTTTGAGGAGTGATTTTTTTGCTTTTACTTCTATCCATTAGAATTATTAAGCCAAATACCGTAGGAGTAGTCCTCTTTCTTGGCAAAACAGGAAGAGTGCTAAGAGAAGGAATTAATATTATTGTTCCCTTCTTTGAAGGAGTTAGACGTCAGGATTTAGCATTAGTCAATCTCAGTGTAAAGGTAGATGGGATCACAAAAGACAATGTGAAAACGAGTGTGAATATCAATGTAATCTATCGTGTAAAAAATGATGATGTGTCTATCAAAGATTCATTATTCAAAAACTCTGATGTGGTCAAGACTATTACATCACTCACAGAAGAGCAGTTAAGAGCTAGAATATTCGAATTTACTCATGAAGAAATATTTGGCAAGAGAAGTGAAATCGGAGAAGAAATAAAAGAAACGCTTCGTGTCAAAATGGGAGAATTTGGTATGGAATTGGATAGTGTTCAAGTAGTTGATATCCAGTTGGATCAGAATGTGGTTGATGCAATGAACAATGTCGTAGCAAGTCAAAAAAATAAGGCAGCAACGATTACCGAAGCAGAAGGAAGTAAACAAGGTCAGATATTGAGTGCAGAAGGAGATAAGGAAGTCAAAAGATTGCTCGGTGAAGGAATGGCACTCCAAAGAGAGGCTATTGCGAAATGATTTAAAAATTCTATAGGAGAAATTAAAGCAGTCGATGGTTCACTTACAGGAAAAGATGTCTTGGACTTTCTCTTAAATAGTAGCAGAATAGAGACACTGGAAAGAGTAGGACAAACTAATGCAAAGATTATTTATGTAAATGAAAATCTAGAAGGCAAACAAGCTTCTATGATCAATCAAAAATAAATTTCATTTAATATAAAAAAACCATGGCGAAATTGCTGTGGCTTTTTGTTGTCCTAAAAAGTTGATTATTTTGTGGTAGGCTTCATAACATATACAACAGCATCTTCAACTACATCTTTTACTTGTTGTTCTGAAAGGTGTAATGTTTTTGGTGAAGTTAAATCATCGTAAACCTCCATAAAACTATGTCTCTCAATAGAGAAACCAAGATTTTCAAAAAAATCTTTTGCCTCTTCTTCTGTCTCAAAACGATTACTAAAAATATCTTTTCCCGTCAATTTGGATATCTTTTCTACATGGTCCTTCATAACTTCATTTTCTTTACTAAATATTTTCCTCAAAGAAATATCTGATGTTACCCAAACTCCATTAAATTCTTCCAAAACCTTATGAATATTTTGAGCAACTTTTGCTTTCTCGTCTTTCGTTAAATAACGAAGAAGCCCTTCATTGGTTATAACCAGAGGCTTTGTCTTATCAAAATAGCTTAATCCTTTTTCAAAACTTTCAAAATCCATGGCATTCCCAGATACAAAATGGAGACTTTCAGGGACCTCAAATCATTTTTCTTTAGCGATTTCTTGGATAATTTGTTGTTTTTCTTTTGTCACCGGAGCTAAATCTAGTTCAACATAATTAAACTTATAGTCCTTGGACATAGACAGGCCACGAGAAGAAAACCCAGCGGCAAGTTCTAGTATCTGCTCAGCATTGGTCTGATAAATCAGCTTGTCTAGCAGTTTATGTCTTGCTTCAAACTGTGGAGCTAATTGAGGTTTTTTGAGCTCTGCAGGGATATCTTCATAGTTATTTTTCTTCTTAATTTCTTCTAATGCTTCAAATATTTCGATGGAATATGGAATATCACTAAAGGTTCTACGATAAGCAACCATCCATGCTGTTGGTATAACTTTTTCAAAACTATCTTGATTATTTTCCATTGTTTCTTGGTAAATTAAATTCGGAAAGCGAGGGCCACGGAGTACTCCGTGGTAAAATTCTCACCTTAATAATCGGAAGGCACAAGATTCCGAGCGAAGCGAAGTCCCGCTTTAGCGGGGGAACTTCTATCGTTTTACATTATTTTCTTATCGGGGGTAATTTTCTGTATTTTTAAAACTCGGAAGATGGGGGATTCGAACCCCCGGTATCTTGCGATACGCACCGTTTCCAACGGTGTGCCTTCGACCACTCAGCCAACCTTCCTTATGGGTCTTAGAACGATAGGTTTTGGAACGATAGATTATGGTTTTGCATGTGTTTTTTTGTATCTTATTAATGATGATAGCATTTTCAAAATGATAGTAATTTCTTCATCCAATGTATCTGACTTATTTTTTGTGATAAATCACTGTCTTTGTGCAATCAATAAATGTGTTTGAACTTCTGCTGCCGATCATTTAGCTATATAGAGAAAATTTATATTCTCTTTATTTGTATTCCTTTGATCTCATTCTGCTATATTTGCAGCGATAGAATTAGCCGCCCTTTTAATTTGGTCTATAAGTGCAAATTCCATTTTTGGAAAAGTCTTGGTAATTTCATACATTGCATCTACAAAGTTCATTGCTCTCTTTCGTACCTCTAGTTTTTGGTAACT
>JAPLUV010000030.1 GCA_026397395.1 candidate division SR1 bacterium
AAGTATATTATATTTCTGTAATCCCCAAAGATAGTGCTGGTATCCTCTGAGAAATATCAAATGAAATGCGATTTAAAATGAGTGATCAAACATCAGGAGAGGGTGTGTATACAGGTAGTGCTACTCATGGAGCAGCTGGTGCCGATATGAATCTTGCTAATGTAACACATCTCAAAGTTGGAAATCAGATTACTCTTAGATGGACTGCAATCAATGGTTCTGATAAGGTAGATATTTTTCTCTTTAATCCTACTTCGCAAGTATTTACCAAATTAGCTACGGTAAATATGTCGGATGAAAGATATGCGTTTACTGCTACGAGAAATGGTGAATTTATCGTCAAATTTATGCCAAATAATGCAGGAAGAGAAAAAGTATATACGTTTACAATCGATGGATTGACCGCAACAAAAGTAACTCCAGGTACTACAACAGTTATCAAAAAAGTGCCTCATGTTGGCCCTGCAGAAAATGTTTTGGTTGCCTTGTTCATAGCATTTGTATTGTATCTCTTATATAGAAGAAATACCCTGAAGAGAAAATAGAACAGAACTTAGATGGGAGAACTTAGAACTTAGACCGGTCTCCAATCTACCAACTCCCGTCTCCAAACTGAGTTTTTATCACGGATTACGTATGTATGTATATTTGCCTGACTACAACGACTACCACCACAACGACTACAATATAGTAGTGGGAGTTTCTTGTTATCAGTAAAACTCCTGCTCTCATACAGTAGGATTTTTTATTATCATATTTCTTTACAGATGAACAAAGTTGAACAACAAGACGATGTATTGCTTTTGAAACAAAGGCATTCACTTGCACATATTCTAGCCCAAGCAGTGCAGAGAACAATAGATCCTATGGCTAAATTGTGAATATGACCATCTATCGATGTCTGATTTTATTATGATTTTATTTTTTCTGATGGAGTAGAATTCAAAGAAGAACAATTGAAAGATCTTACCAAAAAAATGCAATGAATCGTCAAAGAAAACCAGCCTTTTCATCGTATCGATGTCGATTATAAGAAGGCAAAAGAGATTGTCAAAATGATGGGCGAGGAATTTAAACTTGAATTGATGGATGAATTTAAATCGCAATGAGAGACGAACTTTTCTTTTTACATCAATACAATTCCCGTTGCTGCAAAAGATAGACTAATCAAAGATACACATCCAGACTATATCAAAAAATATGAAAAATTAACTGAGTCTTTGAAACAAAAAGATTTCATTACGTTTATTGATATGTGTGAAGGTCCTCATGTAGAGACTGGTAAAGAGATCAATGTCGATGCTTTTCAACTTGATAAACTCGCTGGTGCTTATCGGAGAGGAAAAAGTGAAAATCCAATGATGACGAGAATTTATTGACTAGCTTTTGAGAGTAAAGACAAACTGAAAGAATATAATGTGATGATGGAAGAGGCAAAGAAGAGAGATCATAGATTGCTTGGAAAACAGCTTCATATCTATGCGTTTGATGATGAGGTTGGACCTGGATTGCCATTGCGATTACCTAATGGAACCATCATTGCTGATGAGGTAGAGCGCTTAGCCAAAGAAACAGAAGAACATTATGACTACAAAAGAGTTCGTTCTCCACATATCGCGAAGAAAGAATTATATTTGAGATCTGGTCACTTGCCCTATTATGCAGAAAGCATGTTTCCTCCGATGGAATTGGATGGTGAAACCTATTATCTCAAAGCAATGAATTGTCCACATCATCATAAAATTTATGGAGCTGAGCCAAAATCATATAAAGATTTACCTATTAGATTAGCAGAATATGGACACTGTTATAGATACGAAGATTCAGGTTCTTTATTCGGCTTGATGAGAGTGAGATCTATGGCGATGAATGATGCGCATATCTATTGTACTACAGAACAATTTGAAGAAGAATTTATGAAAGTAGTAGAAATGTATACCTATTATTTTGACCTTTTTGGTGTCGATAAATATCAAATGAGATTATCTACTCACGGTAAAGAAGGATTGGGCAAAAAATATGTAGACAACGAGAAATTATGGATCCAGACCGAAAACCAAGTCAGAGATATTTTGGTAAAAAATAACGTACCGTTCGTAGAAGTATCTAATGAAGCGGCTTTTTACGGTCCCAAAATTGATGTTCAGATTTGGTCTGCTATTGGAAGAGAATTTACTCTGGCTACCAACCAGGTAGATTTTGCTGTTCCCGAGAGATTTAATTTGACGTATAAGGATCGTGATGGTACAGATAAAACTCCTATTTGTTTGCATAGAGCGCCTCTTAGTACGCATGAGAGGTTTATCGGCTTCTTGCTTGAGCATTATGCTGGCGCATTCCCATTACGATTAGCTCCTGTACAAATAAAATTAGTGCCTGTAGCTGAACCATTTATTACTTATGCAACTGATATCAAACATAAAATGAAAGCATTGTGACTCAGAGTAGAAGTGGATGATGGTGATGATTCCTTTAGCAAAAAAATTAGAAATGCAGAATTAATGAAAATTCCATATATTGTGATTGTAGGTGAAAAGGAACAAGCTAATAATTCGTTGTCTATCAGAGAATACACAAGCAAAAAACAGTATGAAATTTCTGTAGATGAATTTATGACCAAATGTGTAACTGAATATAAGGAAAGAGAATAAATAGTATGAAAAAAATTAAAGACGTGCATTGATGTACTACTTTTTCTTGCAATTGCTGAGGAAAACACTACATTGATGCCCGTGATTGTGGCGGCTGTAGCTCAGCTGGTTAGAGCGCTTGCCTGTGACGCAGGATGTCGCGAGTTCGAATCTCGTCAGCCGCCCCATTGCTCTAAATCCTACTTCTCAACTGGGATTTTTCTTTTTTTATTAAAAAAATACCCTAGTCTCATTTTTCTCATTTATGGTGTAGTAGTGGTATATGGTTTTGACTAAAATATGGTATAGCATGGGATATTTCGCTTGTGTATTCACAATAAGCTTCTTACCTACCATATCTAATATAGATAGATAGGATTTCATCTATATCTTATTGCTAAAATGAGCTAGTCTTGCAAATAGACAGCGCATCGCTAAAGTCTACATCATCACTGTCTCTTTCCCGTTATTTATGTTTATTTTTCACTTTTCTGATGCAAATAGTTATCGATAAGTCCAATGCAGACCAGAGGTTTGATAGATTTATGAGAAAATGGCTCAAAGTATATCCATCTATTCGTCTTGCTGATATTTATGCCCTGATTAGGAAGGGCTGAGTAAAAGTCAATACAAAAAGACAGAAAGAAGAATATAGATTACAGGTCGGAGATACGGTCGTTATTCACGAAAATGCCAAACTTGGTGATGCAGATTTTTCAGTCCTGATAAGTCCCAAAGACAGACAAATCAAAAACATCAATGTAGACAAAATAAACAAACGAATCGTGTACGAAGATCAGAACCGATTAGTGTTTGATAAACCAGCTGGTATTCTTGTCCATCCAGGCAACCAACATTGGAAAGATTTGTGTATGAATGATTACCTTGAAAAATGGGTAGAAGGTAGTAGGTTGGAGGTAGTAGGTTCTAAGTCTGCAGTGACATTTAAACCATCGTTCTGATATAGATTGGACAAAGATACTTCTGGAATTTTAATTGCGGGGAAAACCTATGATGCACTGCAATATATCAATAAGATTATTCGTGAAAGACAGATAGAAAAATATTATTTAACATTAGTCGCTGGACAATTTCCTGATCACTTGTTGATTGATAAACCACTCGAAAAAAAATATAATGAACGTATGGATAGATCAGAAGTGACGATTGATTTTAGATATGGTGTAGCAGCCAAGACAGAATGTCGATGTGAAGATTTTTTTCAGCACGAAGTTTTGTGACCGTGTTCCCTTGTAAAAGTAAAAATAGAAACCGGAAGAATGCATCAAATTAGAATTCATTTGGCTGATGCAGGCTATCCCGTTCTTGGAGATTTGACCTATGGTAATCCAGCTATCAATAGAATCTTATACAAATCACTTGGTATCAATAGACAGCTGTTGCATTGCTGGAAATATTCTTTCTATGATTATCTTACTTCACAACAGCGTAGTTTCGAGGCACCGATGCCGGAAGATTTTGAAAAAGTTTTGCAGAAATAATTCATATATTTATTTATGAGAATTTCTCTCTCCTTCTCTTCCTGTTTCGGTAGGACTTACTTTTTAATAATGCTCTTTTTCTGGTGTTTCCTGGCTGGAGTTCTATGGGGTGTTTTTAAAATTGCTTGTTTGTTTTCTAACCCACCGCTGCGCTTGGCCTTACTTTTGTCTTGATACAAAAGTAAGCAAAAAATCAAGTCGCAACAAACTCGCAGAGTTAGGTTACAGACTAGTTATCTTTGCGTGTATTTCTATCTTTGGTGGTCCATCTAGTTTGCTCCCACCTACGGCGGGTTCCCAACAAACTTTACGAATGAATTGTTTTGATATTGTCTGGTTTGCTCAAACAAGTGTTGCGACGCCCAAATCGGAAGTGTTTTTATATGAATCTTCTGCCTATCACTTTATCTAGTTTAACTAGATGACGAAACGGTTGGTTTGTTTTTGGTTAGTAGAAAAATTTTGTTGTCAATCAAAAATATTTGCATTCTTTTCTCAAAAGACTACATTCGATGCAACACGCTTTTTATTTTTTTCTTTTTATACAATGAAGGTTTTTTGGACAAGTTTTTTTTGGATTGTGATTTTTTTTCTTGTTGTTTTCTATCTCAAAACATTTGATGAGACTATGGGAACTAAAGTAGCTACGTGGTTGGCTCCTGTTGCAGTTGTTAGTGATGTAAATTCTGGTGCTCAAGATCCTGTATTGAGTGGATTGCAAACTGTACAAACTAGTTTGGATGCTATGACACAAAAAATGAATGATATAGCTACGAAACTTGGCATTGTTCCTGCTGTAGTGAGCGGTACTGAAATAGTTGCTCCTGTTGCTGTTAGTGGAACTATCGCTCCTGTCAAAACAAAATAATTTTATTTTTTCATTTTTCCTATGAAAAAACTCTTTTGGACAAGTGTATTTTGGATTGTTGTCGTGTTTCTTTTTCGATCGTACGTGAGATTGTTTAACCAGACTTTATGATTGCAAATAGCTGGCTGGTTTGGTAAAGCTAATCCTGTCTGTCTATCTACCAATTCTGGTGCTCAGATTTCTGGATTGGATACTCAATTACAAGCTATCCAAACACAACTTAATGATATTACACAGAAACTCTCTGCTGCTGCATCTACAGCTCCTGCTCAATCGTCTGCTTCGCCATTTGCAACTACAACAAGTACCAAAATTGCTCTCTATTATTTCAATCAAAAAGAAGATAGTAAACTTCCTCCATGACAACAAATCAATGTAGATTCCTTGCTTCCTGTCTATCGTATGTTTCCTGCAACGGATGATTTATTGAGGGATTCTATCGCTTATTTGATTCAAGGAGCATTAACTCCAGAAGAGAAAACAGCTGGCTTTACTACAGAATTTCCCAATGCTACCTTCCGTCTCTTGAGTACCAACATAAATCCTGACGGCGTATTGACGCTCGAATTTACTGACGTGCCTGGGTTTACGGATGGAGGATCGGCTCGTATGTTATTGATGGCTAATTCTATTATCAAGACAGCAAAACAATTCTCTGGTGTCAAAAAAGTTGTCTTTATGCCAGAAACCTTATTTCAGCCTTAAACGAGTAGTGAGTATAAAGTATAAAGTAGTGAGTACAAAATATAGTTTTTTATAAAAAAGAGGCTCCTTGGTAAAAGGGGCTTTTTTTGTTGTATAGACAAAAATAATGATAAAGTTCTTTATGAAACTTTTGGCGTCTTTTTTTGCCGTATATGAATTATAGACAAAAGCGACGTTATACTTTACAGTATTCCTCTCACATCCTATCCGGATAGTAGGATCGGTGGTAGAGGTCAAGTTCTTTATGGAACTTTTGGCGTCTTTTTTTGCATTTTCCAAGGAAATCAGTATACTTGAGTGGTATGTATTGCGTATTCATTAGTGCATATTTGGTGCCCGAATCATTTATATTTCTTATTTGATATGGCAAAACCACATAAACAAGGGAAAAAATCCCCAGAACAACAAAATAATCCAGCAAATGAACCAGCCAAAAAAGATACGTTGTCGGGAAAGTTTCTCGATACCCTGACAGATTCTTTGACGGCTTTTTCCAAATTATCCGCAGATGAAAGGGTCGCAAAATATGGTGATCAAGAATTTCTGGATCAATACTGGGAATATTTCAAAGCGAATAAACCAAATCTACTTGAATGATTAACCAAGGAAGAACTTGCATCTTATATGGTAGTTTTGGAAAAAAAGAAATTTCATTTTCATAATCTTTTGCAAAGAGCAGATAAGCTTCATGTAGAATTTTCCTCAGAAAAACCTGAACGCGAAGTGATGACTGATACGCTCAAAAAATTTAATCATTTCTGTAAAGCTAGTGAAAATGCGATTCCCAAAGATGCATTTAGAAAATTTTCTTTAGAAGCTGGATTTGATCCTAGTAGCTGTAATATCTCCAAAGGCAGTAAACTTCAAACGGTAGATAAACTGTATGAATTATGGCTTAAATTTGCATCAAAAGAAAATATTTCGCTTACTGATAATCAGAAAAAAGATATAGAAAATCTTCTCTGTCCAGATTATGCTCCTGTAGAGAGAGTAATGGTAGAGGTTGCGATTACGAAAATAAAAAAAACATTGCCCAATTCCTTGCAGGCTGATTTTGATACTCGTTTCAAAACTCCACTAACGGCATTTAGTGCACTTGGAGACTTGCGTGTCTTTAGGACAGAATGGCTTATCTTTTTGGATAATCATCCAGATCAGATAGACAAGAATCTTGCCAAAAAATTGGATGAGATTATTGTGACTAATGGAGACATCAAGAGTTACCTTATCGACTCAGGTAAGAAGTTTAATAAATCGAGTGAATCGAGATGATTTGAAAATTGGGAAAGATATTTTGCTAGAACATTCAATAAATTGGCTACAAGACAACTCTTTGAAGAAATGAAAGATGACGCAGAAGCTGTAGATAAATATATTGATGTCGTCGGTCAAACGGTAAAATGATTTCCTCCTTATGTAAATGAAATCTTTAGAAAATATCCATATCACAATGCTCATGTTGCTCAGGCTGATCCTACACTTGAGGGAACATTAAAACAGTTGGATGGACAAATATCTGAACTTGAAAAAAAGATTATAGATACCAAAATTTCTCCAGAAGAAAAAATTCGTTTACGTAAAAAGAGAAAAGATCTTAGACAGCAAAAAGAAAAAGCGAAATGGATCGCATATACCAAATATCTGGCTACCAAAGATAAGGCTTTGGCTACGGTTATGACGAAGCTTGTCGATGTTCGTTTTGACTTTAGTAAATTAGCCTTAGCAGATCAGCAAATTGTTCTTACTTTTTTGGTGAAAGATAAACTTAATGATCTTATCTCTCGTAAAGCCCCTGAGCTTCTTGGGTTAGATGCTGATGGGCTCAAACAATTTACGGAAGATTTATTTGATCTCAATAAAAAAGAATTAACTCTACTTACGAGAGAATGACCTGTACATATTGTTTTCAAAGAAAAGAAATTCCTTCCTCAACAAGTGGATCGTTTGTTGTCGACAACTGATCTATCTGCGATGAATAATTTGCCGTTGCAATTTGTCATCCAACCAACGCCGTCCAGTCAAGAATTCTTTGAACGTGGTGTGTTGCGAGGACATCAAGGTGGTCAGTTATTTGATACTTTTGAAAGCAAAGATGGCCCGGTAGTATTGAACGATGGCTACAAAGTAAAACTTAGCAAAGATGGAAAAGATGTTGTTGGTTATCTTTCTCAATATCCACCAACAGATGAAGAGGATCCTGCCGTACCGCCGACAGATGAACAACAAATAGCAAAAGCGACAAGATGGTATCTCTATTCTCAACCGGTTACTGATGCTAGTCAAGATAGAAAAAGAGTAACTCGAGAAGGAAAAGATGGATGAACTCCAGTTGTCGTTGATGAAAAAGAAGAAGGAACTTGTGGAGTAGAAGTCTTGGATAGATCATTTGCACTTAACGGCGAAGCCATTGGCTCATTGATTTTTGCTTATGTCTTGGGACAACAATCACTTGTCCAAAATATGACAGCAGAAAAAGAAAATGAGTTAGCAAAAAAGCTTGGTAAATTGGGAAAATTTCTTGATACGGAAGATAATCGCCCTGGAGAAGATGCAAGCGAAACAATACCGGAAATAGATAAAGATAAAGAAAAAAATAAGGAATCAGAAAATTATGAAAAATTTATGGAGTCATGGGAACATCTTAGTGGTTATACATTTCCCGAAAAAGATTATAAAGAAAATCGTGGATTTATGAAAGGAACGTCTTTGTATATCAATACCTGAGAAACAGCATTGCCACCTGATACTACTTGAGGTAATACATGGATGCAGTTGGAAATAGATCATGTCGATAAAGTGAAGTGAACCTTTAAGGTTAAAATGCATGGATGAGAATTTGATCTTGGAGGCCTAGAAGGAAGGACAAAAGAAATTCCTATGAATGGAGAGTCACTAGATAGAATTAAAGAACTCTTGGGGAAGGATATATATAAGGTGCCCCCTGTTTGAAATGACCCATCAAAAGTTTTGGATACGCTCAAAAAAAGTTGATTTGATAAATTATATCAAGATAATTTTGCCTCTACTTTTGATATGGTGAGGTGGGATAATAATGGATATAAATTTGCTAAAGGTGACTTTGTTGGTACTACTGTAGCATCATTTGGTCGTGATGAAGTGGAATATGAATCCAATGGAACAAGAACTATTACTAAACCAAAAGCTATTCGCTATCAAGTAAAATATTTGGCAAATGGGAAAGTCAAAATCTCTCATACATTTACAGAAGATGAAAAAGATACCAAATGATGGGATTGGTCTCGTGAGATGGATTATGCTAATTTTATCCTTTTTGTAGCTGGTAAAAACTTAGAGCCTCAAGCTTCCTTGGATGATAAAAAAGGTAAAGCACTCTCTACCAAAGAAGAGTCTCCGGATCTTGAACCAAAAAAAGCTAAAAGACCTTATAGTATCAATAATATTATGAGTTTTTTCAAAACTACTACCTCAAAGATTAAGGATGGTATCAAAAAATACGATGAAGAAAGATCGGAAGAATTGACTGATGCTGTACTGCAAAACTGAGATAGATTGGAAAAGTTTGGTAAAATGTTTGGTGGATTGTCATCTAGAATGGGTGAAGCTATGGAGACAGCTGGCTTGGAATATTATACTACAAGAGATGCAAGAATATGGAAAAAAATAGAAAAATGGCAAAAATATTATGAGCAAGAAAATCATTATGCAAGTTTTTTCTATGCAAAACTCAAGGGTATGCTTGATGGCACAGAAATACCCAAAGATATCTATAAAATTCCTGCAATGTTGCTTACTATTATTACCAAAGAGAAAGACCCTTATGCAAGAAATGCTCATTTGATAGGTAAAGGACATCGAGTAAATCTTATCTTAGGTAAAGAGAATCAAGGTAGATATCTAGATCTTCTCAATAAAAAGAAAGAAGAGATGAGACAAAATTCAGCACTTAATGGAGCTGGTTGGACCGTTATGAAAAATGAGGAAATAGTAAAGCTGGAAATGCAGTATATTGTTTCTGTTATCGATGGAAGAGAACACGCTATCCAAGATGGTGGTGTATATGAGAAGGCAATGGCATCTAAATGGTCAAGAGCTTTTGCTAATAAATTGTCAGATGCAGCTAAGACGGTTGGCTTTGGAGAAACAGATAAGAAAGCTAATGATATCCCATCTTCTACAACATTTGAATATGCCGAGTTTGAGTATTCTAGAAATGTAAAAACTAATAAAACTGCTTCTGCATTGCCAAATCTCAAGGCGATGGCAAAATTAGCAAGAACAGATAGACAGCGAGAAGTGTTCCAAATGCATATCACTTCTGGGATCCTTTCTTGATACTTTTTGCACACATTAGATGGTCAGGCACAACGATGGATTAATAGTATTTGTAGAACAAGATGATATCTCCCTGGCCTGTGGTCAGTAAATCTGAAACAACAGAGTAATATGCAAACACTTTTGGATGTATATTCCAAGGGAGCGTTTTCCAAATGATTTAGTTACAAAGATGGTAAAGGTGTTGTACAAACCTGATATTCTACAGATAATTATACGTTTGGTAATCAGAGTCTCTTTGGTAATTTTGTCCATGATGATTTCAAAAATCGATGGTTTAAAGACGACAATGGCCATAAGTTTTGTAAATTTCTAGAAATGACTGATGGTAATATTGATGGAAAAAAACTTTTTGATCTTGCTCAAGATGAGAAACTCTCTAATGATCAAAGGGCTGTCTTGCAAGAATATATGCGTATGTGAGAAGAAACTGCTGAGGATATAGATAAAGATGTAAAATGAAATCCATGAGCACTCAAAGGAACTCCCTTTACGAAGTGTCAAACTATCGTCTTGGAAATGATGAAATATAAATCACCAGATGGATTTGAATGAACGGCTTCCAATGAAAAAGCTGGTCCAGCCTTATTTTGGAGAAATGTATCACAGGGCTTGCCGACTGGAACTAACCAATCTGATGCTAGTGTAGAATTTTTTATGAGAAAATTTATGAATCGATTCGCTGGATGTGGATTTGCTTCTGGACAACAAACTATTACTTTTTTCAAAAGACTGACTACTGTTAAAGAAATGTATAGACTTGGCAAAAAGAGAGAAGCTGATGATGTCCTTTGGTATACCATCAATGGAATGATTATCCAAGGAAATAGCGCTGGTAGAGATAGTCCTCCCAAAGAATTTACTGATGCTTTAGATGCTTTCAAAATGTTTTTCAAAAACAATCTTAATCGTGTCTTATCTTCATCTATTGTTACTCATACGGTTGGAGAAATATATGCTAAGGACGATGATGCTAATAAGTCCTATTCTGTTGAAGATTCTAGCTGGGAAGAATATATGAATGTTGTAAAAACAAAATGATCATCTATGATATGACTTTCTCAAGAGGAAAAACAAAAAAGATCTAGAATTAGAGAAAAATATCGTCTTGAGGAATATGAGGTTTACCAACAACTCGATTCTCTTGCTGACTCTCTCGAAAAGGGGCACAATATTAGAAGCTATTTTAGAAAATACGCTAGTAAGAAATATAACGCTGCTTTTGCTGCTAAAACTTCCGCTGGAAAGGCAGCTAATCCTCGTGGTATTAGTATTACTAATCCTCGTAATGGAAATCAAACTGCAGAAGAGTTGTGAGATAATCTGAAGCCTGGTAGCTCGACCAGAACAAAGACGAAGAAGGAGTTAGTTGATGACTTGGATGCAGAGATTGAAGATACTGAAGATGAGGAATACGAAGATAATTACGCCTAGTATTCTTCTTTCTCAAAACATTGAAAATGCTTTCTGGAAAACTATACTCTGGATGGCATTTTTAGTATTCTCTGAAATATGGCAAGACATCACTGGTCACGCACTCAATTATTTGCTTTTCTCTGACTTAGCTCAGCGTTGTGTCTAATGGTTTTTTCTATATTTTTCAATGGTTATGTTACAGCGAGTGCTGTAGTTTCCAATACTCCAGAGCTTACGGTTGAGTTACAAAACGAAGTTACTCCTTATGATGTCGTTCCTAATCTTACACATCCTTTGTTATCGGTAACGTCCTCCTTTGATTTTGACTCAGATGATTCATATCAAAGATTTTTGAATAATGATCGTCCGTTCAAAGACCTTACTTATGTTCCCGTAGATTTGGCGCCTATCAATTCTAACTTCACTGCAAACAATGCGAGAAAGTTTCAACTGAGACAAGTTGCTGGTGATGCATTTGCTGATATGGCTTGGCATTTTCGAGATGAATTCAAATGAGATAGACTACTTATCTTTAGTGCATATAGAAGCAAAGCCTATCAGGATGGTTTACTCAAAGCATGATGTAACAAAAATGCTTGTGCTAAATGATGAACTAGTGAACATCAAGCATGATTAGCGGTAGATCTTAGAGTAATGACCAAATGAGGAAAATCTATAAGTATGGATACACCAAACAAATATACTGACTGGCTTCACGCACATGCTCAAGAGTGGGGGTTCCACAATACGTATCAAAGAGGTGTTGCTATCGACGGTAAAATAGTAGAATGACGACATTGGAGATATATGGGAGTAGAATTGGCGACTTTATTACGACAAAATGGACAGACTATTGCAGAATATTATAAAGCATTAGGAATTAGGAATTAGGAATTAGGAATTAGGAATTAGGAATTAGGAATACACTTATTTATATCTTATTATATTATTATGAAAAAAGAGGACAATCATATGTCAGATGACGAGCTGCAGGCAAAGTTAGACGAGGCACACCACAAACAGTCAACCAAGCATGATGATGCTCAGATTTTGAAGTTAGAACAAAAAATAGCTCAATTGGAGGCCGAAAAGAAAGAAGTGGAAGAGATTGCAAAAAGGTCCCAATTTGATTATATTAACCTCAAGACAGATTTTGATAGATATCAGAGACAGATGCAAGAAGCACAAAAGTCTGCTCATACGGATTCGTTGATTACTGTTGTGAAGAAGTTTCTTCCTTTCTTGGAAGATCTGAGAAAATCGTTGGACAATATTACCGAAGATCATCAAGGCGATCCTTTGACTAAAGGTGTCCATATGATCTATGAAAAGTTTCTCAAAACATTGGAACATATGCATATCAAGGCTATCCCATCTTTGTGATTGGAGCCAGATTCTTTCTTACATGAACCTGTTAGTGTCCAACCAGTAGAGGAGGCTAAGATGAAGGGGAAAATTATCCAAGAATTTGAAAGAGGATTTGTCTATGAACATGATGGAGAGAAGAAAGTGATTATACCTGCGAAAGTAATTGTTGGGAATTAACATTGAACGCCGAGGTGGTGGAATGGTATACACGTACGATTGAGGTTCGTATTCCGTGAGGATTGAGGGTTCGAGTCCCTTCCTCGGCAATGAAAAAATGTCATGTACGCCAGCCAAAGGCTGGTAAAATTGAGGTTCGTATCCATTAATCATTATGATGTAATTATGGGTTCGAGCTTGCCCACCTCTGGCGGGTCCCCTCCTGAGTAATTAGTATTTACCTATTAAAAGTAATATGACTCTCTTAGAACAATTGACCAGCGACTATAAGGAGGCCTTGAAGGCGAGAGACGATGTGAAAAAGTCTGTGTTAAATTTTGTATTAGCTCAAGCAAAAAATAAAAAAATAGAACTACAGAAAGATCTCGAAGATACAG
>JAPLUV010000037.1 GCA_026397395.1 candidate division SR1 bacterium
GTAATGAGTCGATTTCTGCAGCGATTTGTATCGCAAGTTCTCTGGTTGGAGCGAGAATAAGTGCCTGAATATATTTTTCTGGCTGAAGTTTTTCGATGAGTGGGATCCCAAATGCAGCAGTTTTCCCTGATCCTGTCTCGGCTTGTCCGATGACGTTCTTTTCTCATTGTAACAAAAGGGGAATCACCTGTGCTTGGATAGGAGATGGCTCGATAAATCATTTTTTGGTTAGTGCTTGAAGTGTTTTTTCTGATAATCAGAGATCTTGGAAGGTTGTCATGGTCTTGTATAAAGGATAAAAGGGCTTTGCCTGCCTGCCGGTAGGTAGGCCCGATAAAAGTTCCCCACGGCTCGCCGGGGTCACGATAAATACTCGCTCTTGCTCTTGTTTAATGAGCTTTTATCGTGAAACTTTTAACGCGCAGCTTTTGTCGCGTAGCTTTTATCACGAACGTAGTGAGTTTTTCAGATAATAAAAAAAGTTCTCAATTGTTTCTTCATACCTTGTCTTCTAATCCAGGCCACTCTTGTTTCTGTCCAAGAGTATTAGGCCGGAGGACAATGAAGAGTGAGAACGCTTATTTCGTATTACTATAACGGCTTATGTATAAGGAAAAGGAAGCGAATTGCAATGAGGAATTGTCTTTGCTCTTTTTGTTTACAAAATAAGTCCTTTTTTTTGCATTTTTTCTCCTTTTGGGGTATACTTGATATAGAGGATATTTTATATCTCAATCTATCCAAATCTATGACAGGTGAGGCGTTAAATAATATATTGAATAAAGTAAATGAGTGAGTTAATGGACTTACTGAATCTTTGTCTAAATTACAGACAAATGTGATTGATAAAAGTCTAGAAAAACTTCCTCTCAATAATATCTTTACCGCCATTGATACGGTAAGTAGTATATTGAATACTGACTTACTCGGACTTGGATCTGTTTCTACCTTGTTAGGAGGAACTATGTTTGATATTAATAAATATAAGGACAACAAAATACTTAATTTTATTCTCAATAAATATGGTGGAGTAGATTGATTGCATGCTAAATATATCCAGGCAGTTTTGGATGGAGCATTGAAAGATCATCCAGAAAGAAAAGAGTGTATCAAGTCTATGTATGAATTGTATGCTAAAGATAAACAGGCTAATATTTGTAAGGAAACTGATCCTGATTCTTTGAATGTCGTCTGTGGTTTGGGTCTTGTAGCTACCGATACAGCACAAAAATTTATTCTGGATAAGATACCTGACGTAAAGTTTTCTTATCTTGTGCAAACAATGAAGACTGCTATCAAGGGGAAAGAAGAAGCTTTGGATCCTGCAATATTAACTGCAGCATGATGTGTAAATGTTCCTACTAAGACCTTAGCTAATGGTACGGTAGTTGTTGATATCACTAACGCTAATCGAGATGTTGATAAATTTATCAAAACATTTCTTGTCTCCAGAACTACAAAACTTGCTAGCACACCATGATTTATCAAAGATATCCAAGATAAAGATTCTTTTGCTTTGTCTCTTTTTGGAAGTCTCTTTGTCAAAAACAATGGATATCCAGAAGCAGTAATTATTGGTAAAGATAAACCAACTAATTATGTGGCAGCTACAGCTACTACATCGCCTGATACTAAAGTCGATAGTACGTATACGAAAGAAGTTAAAACTTCTGCTGATTTTGTGGATTATGTTAAGTGGACTATCATGTTTCATGAAAGCGGTGGTAATTATGGTTCAGTAAGTAAAAATGATGTAGGAAGTGTTTCACTTGGCCTCTTGCAGTGGCATGCAACAAGGGCTCAAGACCTACTCAAAGATTTACAAACTAAAGATCCGACAAAATTTGCTTCTATTATGGGAGATGGATTCAAAGATCTAAATCTTGCTAGCTTGTGGAATAGTCCATGGAATGATGATCAAGCTACAAGATATACCAATCTTATGAAGGAAGATGTTTTTAAAACAGCAATGAATGATTTCCTCGATAAAGATATAAAATTATATATCAAAAAAGCGCATGAAAAATGAATTACTGATCCTAAGTATGTGGTCTTGTATTGTAATATGCTCAATTCTGGTTCTGGATGGGCAGCAACTGTATTAGCTGAATTGGACAAAATTTCTGCAGCAGACAAAAATAATCCTCAGAAACTTTATGAAGCAGTCAATAGAACAGATTTCGTGGCTAAATATTCTGGTGTCAAAAATGCATATGATAGACTCTATACTCAACAATTGGCTTCTGCCAGCTTGCCTCAGCTAGATTTTTCACAAATTGCATAGCAATTTACTTCCAAATCATTATATTCTTGGTGTTTATTTACTGTGGTAAAAATGTCTCTCAAGGCTTTTTTTTCTTCATGTACATCTAAAATATCATTTTTTCGTAAATGGTATGTTTTTCATAAACAGCAAATCCGAGCAAGAATAAAGGTCTGACTTTTGATTTTTTTCTGTGGAAGTATTTTTTTTGTAGGGTTGTATGCGTTTGTTCGTCCCCCGTTCACGCCGCTCATGGTGTGGAGATGTATCCAGCAGATTAATGATTACCAATGGCCAATCTGGCAAAGAAAACGAGTACCTATCGAAGATATTTCTCCCTATATGGTCTATGCAGTTATTGCTGCTGAGGATAATTCATTTGTTACACACTTTTGATTTGATGTAACAGCATTACAAAATGCTATAGAATTTAATTTATCTCATAAAGGATCATTGCTCTGATGAAGTACTATTACTCAGCAGACAGCCAAAAATCTTTTCCTTTGGCCCAATCAAGATTTTGTTAGAAAATGATTTGAGGCATATTTTTCTTTGCTTATGGAAGCATTGCGAAGCAAGGAAAGAATCATGGAAGTCTATCTCAATGATATAGAATTTGGGAATGGTATTTATGGTGTAGAAGCTGCTGCTGAATATTATTTTCATACTACAGCAAAAAAGTTGACAAGTTATCAAGCTTCGCTTCTTGCTGCTATTCTTCCTAATCCAAGATATTATCAAAAACATTTATATGATTACTGGATTACCAAAAGAAAAAATCAAATCTCCAGTGGTATATCAAGAGTGAGATGAGATGTCCAAACAAGAACCTTTGTGAGATCACTTAAATAGATGGAAAATTGAAGATTGAAGATGGAAAATAGTCGATTTGACTGACTTGTTATTCTCTCTTTTTTGCATATAAAGAAAAAAATATAAATCTTTAAACAAAAGAAAGGAGTCTATTATGAGAAGAGCTAATGTCCGCAGAAAAGTGAGAGGCAACATCCTCAATCACTTCCGTAAATTATTGAAAAATTCAAAGTCGTCTCTCATACAAAAAGAAACGGCAAGAGTATTTATCAGAAAAAACAACAAAAAAACTTAACCAACAATGCAACATTATTTCTAAATTTCCGGAGCTATTGTATATGTGGTTCCGGATTTTTTTATTTAAATATATTTTTCCATCGCTTATATATCTGAGTTTCTTCCCATCATCTTCCTGCTTGATTAATCATATCTTGCTGAATTTTTGGATCGACGCTTGTATCGGTTTGTCTGCTGATTATCGTAGGGATATACATTTCGAAGTCATTGAAATTTTTTATATTTTTCTCAAATTTCGTTGGTCGAAGTCGAACGAGAATATTTAAAATTCATTTGTTGATGGACTTAAGGAAGCTATTTTGCATAAAGATTGTTGAGGTTTGGGTACCAATTGTTTGTAGTTTAGCTTGCTCAAATGCTTGCTGATATTGATTTTTCAATCCATCTTGCTCAGCTACTCAGCTTAAGACAATTTGCCATGGAGAATAATTGTCACTTGGCAACTTGGCTACTTGTCATTGTTTTGTTGTGATAAAAATTTTGGGATATTGTGATAAAAATGAAATTTCACTTTGTGGTCTGATTTGAATGATAGTTCATTCAGGAAGCAGAATAAACGCGTTTTCGTCTCCGGTCGTGGATGAGGCAATCAGACTGATGGTGCTGGAAATGGAGGATGGAAGATTGAAGATTGAAGATTTCGTCATATCCAAAGTTTGTGATCATTTTTCATTTTGTATGATAACTTTGCTTGTAGCATTATTTTCTCCTGGAGAAATATAAAGAACACTTGGTTGGTTTTTGTAAAAATCTACGAAATTTGGTCCTTGTTGGTATAAGGGGAAAATAATGGTTCCAAGAGTGAAAATAGCTGCAAGTGTTACAGGAATAATCAAGACATAACGTATCCGATGGCGAATCATCGTTAGCAAAAAAGCTATGATTAGTAATCAGATAAGAATAATTCGTGATCGCATTTTAAGATTTATTTTAAATTGTAAATTGTAGATTAGTGTGGAAACTTCATCCCCAAAAATTTATCTACGTTTTTGTCGTGTTTGTATTTATCTAAATCCAATATATTTAAATCATTTTCTTTGAATAATTTGTCTATTTCTTCTTGTGCTTTTTCTATCATGTTTTGTTTGGCAATGATTATCTTTAGAGTTTTTTCTTGTTTCTTGTTGAAGCTTTCTTTGGGTTGCTTATATTCTTGTTCTAAAATTCAATCTTTGTCTTCTATAGTCATAATCTAAAATTAAAAAGTAAAAAATAATTTGTGTTTAATCTTTTATTTTAAATCTTTATTTAAACTATCTTGGCTTCTGGCCAGGTTTTGCTGATCATCTTTTCTATCTTTTCTTGCTGTTCTGGTTTGTGAAAAAGTTCAATGAGTTTGATCTCTTCGGCTTTAATTTTATTGTCGACGAGTACATAAGACTTGATATAATTTATTCTCTGGACTTCTTGAACGAGTCAGGACTTGAGTAATCAGGTAATTAGCTGCTTGAGCTTGCGACCATTGTTGGGATAACTTATTTTCATAATAGTATAATGAGTTAATAAAATAATTGTGTATTACGCCCCGCAGTACTGCGGGACTGTATATTTGCTGGCGCGTGTATTTGTATATTTGTTATACGGTTTGTGATAAAGTAATCAACAAAAAAAGCTAACTCTTGCGGGCTAGTTTTTTTTGGTATACCGCATCGCTTTAGAAATCTTCAGCTTCTACATTTCATTTGAAGTTGAAGCGTCTAAAGTCGGCGGTATCCATTCGACGTTCGAAAACCCTCCAAAATGAGTCGGGATTTCGTGGCGTCTCTGTGTACGTCTCTCTCTATTTACTATTTGAAGATTAAATTGTTGGGTAATGATTTTTGGAAGTCTTCTCGAGATGGAGAATCTTTGGTGACTTTGTCTAATGCAACTAACCAATTGTTTAAGATGCCTAGATTAGCAATGTATGTAGGTGGAATACTAAATTTACTCTGTAATGATTTACTGATATTTGCGATGTTACTTGATAGTCATCCATCTGTATAATCGAGTCCAAATGTGGAAGCAATCTGTTTGATTTTTGATCTAAGTTTGCTGGTTGCGTCCGTACCGGCTAATTTAGCATTGTATGCATCACTCATTTCATTGTTGAGAAAGTATGCTCATAATGTGCCACGAAGTAAGGTGTTTTGTTCTTCAGAAAGTACTTGTTTGGAATTTTTTATTACTGATGCAATATCTTGAGAGATAGTATCTGTATTGTCCTCTATAGTGTTTTTTTCTGCTTCTGGAGCTAAGAGAGCCATAAACGATAATGCGTTATCTTCTGTCTTATTTCCTGAATGGTCGTCTATTACACTTGTCTTAACCGTAGTAGTATTGACTGCAAATGTTTGAGACACTTCTCCCTTTTGCATAGCTTTGGAGAAGTCTTTCCAATCTTGGAATAATGTGATATCGCTTTTTTGGATAGCCAATATTTGATTGCTCTTGATCTGTGTCTTGGTAGTGTCACCATTTTTGGTAACGACTAAACTAGCTCCATTATTCTTGATGATATGTCCTTTTCCTTCATTTACGAATTGGAAATTCATAGGTTGAGTTTTATCTGCTTGTTTGATCAGGATATCGTCGATGGCGAGTTCTACGTTTTGAGGAACTCTGGTGCCTTCCATTTGTATATAATCCCCGTAGATAAGATTCAGTTTGTATTTGGTGGTATCTTCACTGACCTTTTGGATAGTTAATTTGGCTGGTCAGATAATTTTGGACTTGGTGCCGCTATTGATTTCAAAGACAATCTCGGCAGATTTGTCCAAAATAATGGTATCTCCATTGCTAATATCTTTGGTTTGAGACAAGCTACCTGCATGTTCTATGGAAAATGATCCATTGAAACTCATTACTTTGGCAATATAATCAGCTTGTACAAGATTAGAGGTAAATGTAGATGTATTGGTGAAAAAGTAGGTGCCGTATGTTCCAATCACGAGAAATGCAACTATCATAGAGTAGACAAAAGCTTTGGCATGAACAAAAGAGAACCTTTTGACTGGTGATTGTGCTGTTTTCTTATACAAAAATTTCTGATAAAGCTCTAGCTTGTCTACATCAGTAAATGACTGGGTTTTTTGTGTCTGAAAGAATTCGTTTAGTTTCATAGAGACTGGTATATCAAGAAATAAGTATTCTTACATGATGGTATACGAATGAGTAGACAGTTTGTGACAAAAATAGGGTCTTTTCTTTCTGTTTAAGTTGACATAATTATATTAAGTTATATATTATATTTAACCCACCAGATGTTCCTTATTATTTGCTTTTTTTGTCTCTCAGCGGGGGCTTACTTTTTTACCATACTCTTTTTCTGGTGCCTCCCGGCGGGGGCCCTACGGGGTGTCTCCAGCTGAGCTGGACTTCCTCACTTTGTTCGGTCGCTTTTTGCTTCCGGGTTCCCGCTGGTGCGGGACAGGCGCCAAGTAACCTAAAAAACCCTTTATCCACCGAAGGTGGGCTCGTCGCCATTAGGCAATATCTGGGGTTTCCTTACTTCATTTTCTGCTTTCCATTAGGCCTACTTTGGCTTCATTTCTCGCTGGTAGATTAATGGCGACACCTTTGTGAGTATCTGCTTTCTACTTTTGCATACAGGTTTATTTAGCTTAGCTAAACAACGACACGAATGGTCTTGTTTTTTAATTCGATTGGCTTGCAATTTTGTTGGCTAACTTTATCTCTTAGAAGAACTTTTATTTTCTTGAAATATACCATGGATATTATCTTCAAGACCTTGTCTGACAAGAATCGTAGAAGAATCATCCAATTATTGAAGGAAAAATCAATGACGGTCTCAGAATTATTAACTCATTTTGATATTACCCAGGCATCTTTGTCTCATCATCTGGATGTCTTGAAAAGGGCTAATTTTGTAACCGATGAGAGAAGAGGGCAGTTTGTGTATTATACGCTTAATCAGACGATCTTTGAGGAAAGCGTTAATTTAATTTTAAACCTGCTGGTTTAATATAGTGTATAATTTATAGTGTAGAGTATTGGATGGTTTTTGAATTTATTTTTTATTTTTGTATATATGGCGCTAAAAATATCTATTTCTTGAGCTGCAGGATCATGAAAATCTACTCTTATTAAAGCTATTGTAGAGAAATATTGAATGGAAACTACAGATGTGGGTAAAGTATTTTTTAGGGATAGAGCAATTGCTAGGTGAATAACCGTGGCTGAGTACGATAAGATTGTTGAGACAGAGCCAGAAGAAGATAGAGCAATAGAGGCTGAAGTAAAAAAATTTGTTGAAAACAGTCCTAAAGATATTATTGTTTGACGAAGAATGTGATTTCATATTATGCCAGACATTGTTTCTATTTGGCTAGACGTTTCTCCTGAAGAAGGAGCAAAAAGAGTGTTTTTGGATGATAGAGGTAAGCAGGAAAAAAAATATGCTAGTGTAGAAGAAGCTTTATCATATAATCAATCTAGGATGGAAAGACTTAGAGAGAGATTGTTGCATGTCTATGGCGTTGATTTTACTGATAAAGCTAATTATACTAAGGTTATTGATACTACAGGGAAAACTTTTGAACAAAATTTTGAACAATTAGATCAATATATACAATCTTTGAGAAAATAAGTTTATAGATTTTTTCAGATAGCATAAAAGTACTTAGATGGGGTTTTTTCTTTAAAATCCCCCGTCCGCAACGCGGACACCCCGCAGTTTTATGCGGGGCAGGCTCTCCCCCTTCGCAAAGGGGAACAATCATATTATACGTTTTTTCGAATAGCGAGTTTTACGTCTTCTTAGAACTTAGATGGTAGCTCTTAGACCTTAGTTCTATAGATTTTTTTGAATAGCAAGTTTAACATTGTTAAGTCATTCTGACTCTTGAACTGAGATCCGTACGTTGTTGGGGTCAGGATAATGTTTTTGTAATTCTGCGAGCTGTTGTTTATCTATGAGATCAATTTTGTTGAAGACATTAATTCTCTTTTGCTTCGCTCCTATCTTATCAAGAATTTCATTCACGACGTCGATTCTCTCTTGGATAAAGGGATCTGAGGCATCGATGACATGGAGCAATAGATCAGATTCGATACTATCTTCAAGTGTCGACGAAAAAGATTTAATTAACTTTGGTGGTAATTCACGAATAAATCCAATCGTGTCGTTGAGCAAAACCTCCTTCCCAAGTCAAGTCTTTGGATCCATAATGTAGACGTTTCCTACATGCGTTCATAAGGTAGCGAATAATTTATTTTCTGCGAGGACTCATTTTTTGGTCAGTGAATTTAATAATGATGATTTTCCTGCGTTTGTATATCAGACAATACCCACGGTCGGCATACCTTTTCTGATCCTTCATTCTCTGTGAAGCTTGCGCATTTTTTCATATTCTTGGAGTTTCCCTTCGATTTTTAATCTTTTTTCTTTCAAGTGCCTCTTCATGATTTCCGTATTTGTCTCACCGATTCCAGAGGTTCATATTCCTCATCATTGCCTGGAAAGTTCCATTCCCATACCGTAAATTCTTGGTCACATATGTCTGATAGATGCGAGTTCGATTTGCAATCTGGATTCCATGCTCTCGGCATGCTTGCCAAAGATTTTCAAGATCAGATCTACTCTATCTCGCGCTTCAGCTTTGATCGGACGAAGTAATTCATTTAGATGATAAATTTGAGATGGCTTCAAAACATTTCCCACAATTAATAAATTTGCATCCAATCTTACCATATCAGCCATAATTTCTTCTAGCTTTCCTTTGCCGACATAGGTCTGATAATCGGGCTGATCTTTTTTTTGAAATTTCTTCAAAATGACGAGACCACCGTACGTTTCGACGAGGTTTTTCAACTCTCTCATTCTATCCTCCAAGACATCCAGTTTGGTATCTTTGGTGACAATATCTACGAGATAGACTTTCATCTGCTTTTGATCTTCTGCGGACATCTCAAAAAAATTTTAAATTTTAAATTTTCCACCTTCGTGGATAAATGAATTTTGAATGATGGTATCTCTTTCTGAAAATCCTCCGTCCCTATCGGGCCACCTCCTTTCGAATAAAGGAGGAACAAAAAAGGATTCTGATTTTGTTGTTCGTTTTGATTGTATTGAAAGGGAGTGGTTTCTCAACGGAGATTTTTCATATTTTTTGTTTTTTTTCTCTATTTCTCCCCGGGGGGAGTATTTGCTAGTTTTTAACTCATGAAACTCGTTATTACGGCATATTTTTTGTTTTTACATTTTCCCTGGGGACCATTTTTCCTACTTTTGTCTGTGTTTTTCTAAAAATTATGGAGTATAATTTACCAGTTTATTATTTATCTTGCTGATATGCCTTATAGAGATCGCTTTTTACAAAATTGTTATTATCATGTCTATAATAGATGACTTCGCAAACAAAGACTTTTTCATACTGAAAATGATTTCAAAAGATTTATGAGATATGTTAGATACTATAAGAAAAAATATCTAAAAGACTTTGATGTTCTAGCATATTGTGTATTGCCTAATCATTTTCACTTTATATTTCATGTTAAAATATCATGATATAAGGTATCATACTTTGTTGGTAAGGTGTGTTCGGCATATACTAAATATTATATGATCAAATATGGCATAGATAAAGGTATGACATATTTTGAGGGTAGGTTTATGTCTAAGGAAATAGCAGATTCAGATTATCTGTGACAATGTATTTCTTATGTATATGAAAATGCTGTTCATCATGAATTAGTTGAAAATGCTATTAATTGGAGGTTTTGTGCGGTTAATAAGCAGTATATCACCTCCCCGGGGACAAATAATCAGCTAAAAAATCTAGAAACAAGCTTGGAATAATCAAAAAGGACTCCGAGAGCCCTTATGAGAAAATATGTGTTAATGGTTTTTATGTTTTCTGTATGTTACTGTATTTTGTATACTTTTTTTGGTCTTGCCATGGTATGCTTTGTTATTGATTCTATGCGATGTTCCTAGACAACTAATATCAGGAGCGCAACCATTTAATACTCCAAAGAGTGACAACCCAACAAAGCCACAAGCTATCTTATATTTCATATCACTTAATTTCTCTCCTGCTGCATTGATGAAGTTTGTTGCTGGATCGATTAGGTTTTTTTTGAAGGTATGATTCATTGTGTATGGGTATAAAAATAAATCCTTGTATATATTATAACCCTATTTTCAAATAAGTCAAATAATCAAAAAAAGACTCCGAAGAGTCTTGATGAGAAAAAAATATATATATGTTATTCTGCTTTTGCTTCGCTGAGTTTATCGTCTGTTGGAGTTTCGTTAGTTTCGGTCATAGCTGTTCCCAGATATGTTTTTATTTTTTGCAAATATGCTGCACAGTCATTTGTCTTTAAATTAAAAAGATTTTTCATCTCTTCTTTTTCCATAGGTATCGTTTTTTCAGTTATTATGGTGATAGTTCTGTTTTTCCCCCAATCTCTTTTTTTCTCTTCCCAATCTTTTTTTTCGTATGCACCAATAAATTTTTTGGAATCTTTTTGACCTTCAATAACAATCACTTCTCTTGTGCTCATAGATGAATGAAAAAGGATAAAATAATGTATAACTATTTATACTATTTTAGTAAATAAAGTCAATCTTATATTTTATGATTTTGCTCCCGGGAGCGAAGGATGGTAATTGTAGGCAAGTGGCTTATTTTTTCAATTTTGCTCCTGGGAGCGGATAAGCTACTCTATTTTAGGTTGAAAGTGAGTGAGTGAATCATATAGTAAGATTGCGAAGAATTTTTTCGTTCATTTTTTATCCGATTACCGGATAAAATCGATGTTAAACTTCTTATGGAAGTTCCGACGTCTCTTTTAGACATTAACTATTTCAAACCAATGAGCATACTTGGTATTATATCAGTAATCGTGGCCTTAGGGGCCGGTGCAGCAGGGTGATTTTATGGGTACAAAAAGACATTAACAACCAAAGCAATCGAATTTAAAAAGAAAATCAACAGAGTAAAAGAAATTGAAGAAGAAATGCTTGAAGAGGCAAAGAAAAAAGCTGACAAACTCTTGGAATTAGCTCAAGAAAAAGCTCAGAAGGTTGAAGCTCAAGGACTAGAAAAGATGGAAGTTATCCAAAATAGACTTCTTGCAAGGGAAGAGAAAATGGATGAAAAGCTCGAAAGATTAGAACAAGAAAAAGTAAAACTTACTGAGAAGCAAAAAGAAATGGATGCTGCCTTAGTTAAGCAAATAGAAAAGATTTCCGAAATGGCAAAATTGTCT
This sequence comes from candidate division SR1 bacterium, assembly GCA_026397395.1. Classification (GTDB taxonomy): domain Bacteria; phylum Patescibacteriota; class Gracilibacteria; order Absconditabacterales; family Absconditicoccaceae; genus CAJBLF01. The sequence goes on from JAPLUV010000037.1 coordinate 11,591, forward strand.
AAAGAAGAAGCTAAAGACTTGCTCTTCCAAAATGTAGAAAAAGAACATCAGAAAGAATTAGTCTTGTTTATAGAAAAGTTGAAAACTATTAAGAAAGAAGAAGCAGATAAAGAAGCAGCTATCATTGTATCTCAGGCATTACCTAGAATTGCTGTGGACAGCGTAGATGAATTTACGACCAGAACTATTGATTTGCCAAATGAAGATTTCAAAGGTAAGTTGATTGGTAGAGAAGGTAGAAATATTTCTTTCCTTGAAAAGTTGACAGGCGTGGAATTGATCGTAGACGATACGCCGTTGGTAGTCAGGATTTCTTCTTTTGATAGGCCGTTACGCTTCAAAAATTAGTAAAGGATGGAAGAATTAATCCATTCTATATAGAAAAGATTTATAATGAAGTCGTAGCTGATTTGGAAAATATGCTTATTGCAAAAGGTAAAGAAGCATTGGCTATGCTTAATATTCCTATGATGAAACCTGAGGTAGTGAAGATGGTCGGACAGTTTTTCCTCAGATATAGTTATGGACAAAATCTACGACAACATAGTATCGAAGTAGCTAAGATTTCTGAAGCTATTGCGAGTGAATTATGACTTGATCCTGCATTAGCCAAGAAGGCTGGACTGTTTCATGATATTGGTAAAATCATTGCAAATACGGGTGAATCTCACGCAATTATTGGTTGAGAAGCATTGAAAAAAATGGGAATGGATCCTGTGATTGTCAATGCAGCAGAATCACATCACTACGATGTGCCTATCATGTCTCCTATTGCTTGGGTAGTAGCAGCGGCTGATGCAATTTCTGCAGCGAGACCTGGAGCGAGATTCAATACTAAAGATCTCTTTATTGAAAAAATGGGAGAGTTAGAAAAATTAATTTATGAAATCGAATGAATTGATAAAGTACATATAATGCAGGCAGGTAGAGAGATTATGGTCTACGTAAATCCTAAAGCAATTAGCGATAGTGGTGTAGAACAACTTCTCAAAGATATTGGTCAAAAGATAGAAGATAAGCTTGATTACCCTGGTATCATTAGAGTGACAGGAATTAGAGAAACGAAAGTGATAGAATTCTTAAGGTAAATTATTTCAAATTATTTCGAATTGTTCCAAATTATTCCAAATTATTTATGAACACAATACAATTGGGTAATTAGGAATAATTAGTGAATTTTTACATTCTGATTTCCAGATGTATCCTTATATTACTTTGTTTGGAGAAAAATTGTATATGACTGGAGTAGGAATCGTTGTTGCGTTTCTTACTTTTCTCATCGTCAGTATTTATCTAACCAGAAGATATCATCAGAACTTCTGGAAGTTTTTTTACTGGATGCCTGTATTGATTATCTTGTGCTATTTCCTCGGTTCGTATGTTCAATTCTTTTTTGATTATGGTGCAATTCCAACGACAGGAGCTGAGTTATTGACTCTTCTTTCTCCTTATGGATATAAATTTCATTTTGTTGGACTTTTGATAGGTATTGTCATTGCTATTGCTGTGTTTCTGAGAAAAATTAAGAGACTAGAAAATAAAAAAATCTGGATCGACATCTTGTTTTACTCGATAACATTGTCCCTTGTCCCTTTGGGCTTGTTCTTGCTGATGTGAGATAACTTTATCGGCAACTCGACTAACTCTTGGTTGGGTATCAAATCATTTCATTCAGAAAGTCAGTGGAATAAATTTAATCTAGTATATCCTATTGGTATTTTTCTTTCTTTGTGAGCATTACTTGTTACATTGTATATTAGAATTATCAAAAAAAAGTTTGGATATGGGCTCTTGGGTTTTGCAGTATTACTTCTTATCATCGCGCTTATTCTTCTCTTCCAACAGTATCCTAGACATGGCGTTGTTACTATCTGATTAGCTGTTTTTGATATCAAACAATATGCTGCTTTACTTGTTGCTTTACGATGTTTTCTCTTGTTTAGAAAGTGGAAAAAAATGGAATCGAAAGAATAGGCCTTTAAAGTTAACGGGTTAAAGAGTTCAAAGGTTAACGGGTTGTTATTTTATTATAATTGCATGTAATGTATGAAGTTATTTTTTCTTAAAGAACATAGTCTCTATAAGATTTTCAAAACTATAGAAAAAGTTCCTGATGGTAGAACTATCAATATTTATATTGATCCAGAACACTCATTTTTTGATAATGAACGATGGGGAAATCAGATCAAAGAGCTGTTGGCTAAGAAACAGATAAACTGTTTTTTTGTTACCAAGACAGAGAAAGCAAGGTATTTTTTCGCGAGTCTCGGACTGCCCGTACTTCATCAAGAAAAACACAAAATCCTTCAGTTTTTTAGAGTTATTTATGACTTCTTTTTTAATATCAAAAAATTTCATCTCCAAGCATATGCCAAGAAAAATTATATTTTTTATGTGGTATTTTCTTTCGAGGTATTATTCGTTTTGTTAATATTATATCTTTTGTATTCATTGATTTTGCCATCAGCACAGGTTCAAATATCTCCAGCAAATCAGGTTGAAAATGTTATCTATAACTTCCGTTATTATCCTGCTACTGATACCGAATATCCCAAATATTCTAGATATCTTAGTGTGCCTTTTGTCTCTCAATATGTTGATTATAAGTACAATCTGACTGTCAATGTTTCCAATATCAAATATATTCAACAACCAGCTGAATGAACTGTGGTTTTGTACAATAAAATAGCTCAAGAATATTCATTCTTGCCACAGACCAAATTTGTTACCAGTGATGGACGTATGTTTGTTTCTACTAAAGCGTTTAAAATCCCTGCTGGTACAGAAACAAATCCTGGTACTTCGTCCGTTGTGCTCAAAGCAGCTGACTATGATGAAGCTGGGGTCTTGATGTGAACCAGAGGTAATATGACGAAAGGAACGAAACTCTTTATTAGAAATATGAAGACCAGTTTTTATATGGAACAGCTCTATGGCCAAGTAGTTGATGGATTTTCTGGTGGATCATTACAATCTCAATGAGTCATTACTCAAAAAGATATTGATATCTTGTCAGGTAAATTATTGGAATATATCTATAGTCAGAAAAAAAATATTATCGCAACTAACTTCAAAGATCCTACACAAATGGTTTTGAGCTTTGTTGATTTGATCCATACACAGGTACAAAACGTAACTGTTGCCAATAAAGTAGGAGACAGATCACCACTGCTCAAATGATCTATTACGGTTCGTCTTACCTTCTTGTCTATCAAGAAACAAGATCTCATTACTCTGATAAATAAATATCTTTCTGATAGATCTACAGATAAAATTAAGTCACTCAAAATTGATCAAAATTCTATTGGATTTTTTTCTACTATGAAAATAGAAACTTGAGGAGTCTTGGTAATTCCAACTAAAGCTGCAGTTATGCAATCTTATGATTTCCAAAGAGATATTAATGGCATCTTGTCTGATATTAAATCACGTATTCTCTGACTAACCAAAGATGAAGCTAGAACTATCATTATCTCATATCCTGAAATTGGTGGAGTAAAGATTGTGATTAGACCACCTTGGTATACTACCATTGCTAAGTTGAAATCAAGAATTAAGATATATGTGGATTGAGAAAGAATTAAGTAAATAATATATCAGTTTGTTTTTTTCTCTCTTTTGTTGTATGTTTCCGTAGGACCTACTTTTTTTCATTGCCAAAAAAAGTAGGCAAAAAAGTCTAGAAAAAATCATCCGCCATGCCTGCCTGCGGTAGGCAGGTTGATTTTTCCCCTTGTAATCACCAGCAACGTATGTCTTCCAGCTGAAACCATCGTGTTTGGATTGTTTATGTTTCTCTTTTAAAAAAGAAGCCAAGTGGCCTCTTTTTCTTATGTGGGCGATTTCAAATCCCCCTGTTTCCCCCTTTCACAAGGGGGATGATTTTATTGAGTTATTAATTATTAAAAGGGAAGGTCATCGTTTCCACCTTTGCTAGATGATGATCCTTCACCTTTTTCTAATTTCCAGCAGCTGATGCTGTTGAAAAATCTGCCTGCTTGTGTCTTAGATTCGTTTACTCTCGTGTTGATATATGCAGTGACGGTGTCTCCTGTTTTAATCCCATCGAGTAATTCTGTCTTTTCTTTGAAAAAATCTACTGCTAATCAGCCTTTGAATTCTCTGTCAGTAACTTCTTCTAATACTACGGTTTGCTTAACCAATCCGTTTGCTCCCACTTCTTCTTTGGGGCTGATAAATTTGATGACGCCTGTGTACTGCATGGTTATCTTAGTAATATAGTAAAACAACTTGGATCTCGCAAATCGGTAGGATAAAAGCTCCTTGCGTCGCGATAAAATGATAAAAGGGCTTCGCCCGTTAAAATAACGAGTGAATTATACATTTCTATTTCTTTTTTTCAAGGAAGAATGTTTGTACTAGTAATCAGATAATTCAAATATTTAGCAATATATCGGCGACATTGAAAATAGGAAAATTAAATACATTGATATTTATAAAATCTCTTACTCCTCCAAGTCGAACTCTGTCTATAAGATTACCGAGCGTTCCTGCGATGAAAAATCAGAGAAATATTCGTCAGATTTTTTTATTTATGAATATCCAATAAATTCCGATAAGAACTCATATGGTGATGATGATAACGAGGAATAAGGGGATAGGAAGTGATCGTGCTACGCCAGTGTTGAATGTTGGGGTGATCAGAAAATTTGTGAGTGTTTTTTGGTTGTAGAAAAAATATTTAGACAGTAAATCTACTGCTAGAAGGATAATTATTAATGTCCAGATTTTAATGTGTTTCATGAGGAAATACTGGAAATAAATATTCAAATTGTTCCGAATTATTCCAAATTATTCCAAAGTAATTTAATAATTTTCTAATTTTAAAATTCTAAAATTGTTTTGGTAATTTGGTAATTCGTAAATTCTTTTTTAGGGATTATTGTCTGCCGACACGCTCAACTTTGTTGCTGCTTGATGATCTGCCGCGTTTTCAATTTTTCTTACTTGGCGACTTGCTTTTCATGAGCTCACGAGTAGTAGATCTTACCTTTGTTTTCTTAGCTGTTCTGCCTCCGCGATCAATTTGTTCGCCATCATTTTCTGCTATTTTTTCTTCTTTCTTTTCTTCTCTATCTTTGAATTTGATCACAATTGGCGTACCAATAAATTTGAAATGTCTGCGAATAGTATTTTCCAATCGCTTCTTGAATGCAAAGTTTGCCCTGTCTTTGTGGTTGATAAAGGCGACGAAGGTCGGTGCGTTGATGTCAGTCTGGGTGATATATAATATTTTACAGATTCTGTTTCTTGGAAATCTTGGAGGTCTAGATATGTATTCGGCGCTGATTATTTTGTTGAGTTTGCCTGTGTCTATTCTCTTTTCGGATTCCTTTCTCAGGTCTTTGGCTATCTCAAAAATCTTATCTAATCACTGGCCTGTCTTGGCAGAAATATTTAATACGGGAATATATTTAGCGAAATCTAGATTTGCTACGACGGCATTTTCTTGTTTCTGTAATTCTTTCTTGTCTACGAGATCACTCTTGTTGACACAGAACATGATCGGTAATGCTTGGATCTGTACCTCTTGGAAAATCGTCATATCTCTATGAGAAATTCCATCCGTGGCATCGATCATAAAGATCACAATAGGTCTGACATACTTGATCATGTCCATGGTTTTGTTGTAGGAAATTTTTACGATTTCATGCATTTTTCCTCTCTTGGAAATGCCGGCGGTATCGTAAAATGTATACAATCTATTTTTGTGAGTAACATTAGCCATGATATAATCGCGGGTTGTATTGGGAACATTTTCTACTTTGGAAACCTTTGGAAACATCTTTGCCAAAGAGTTTATTTAATAATGTGGATTTACCAACATTTGGTTTTCCAATAATGGCAATTGGTATACCTTTTGGCCTCTCGGCTTCTTGAACTTTGACTTCTGCTTCGCTCATTTTCTTCTTGGCTACTGCAGCAATTTCTTGCATTTCTTCTTGGAGAAAATCTAGATTTCTTCCTTTCTTGGCACTGATACCGATGATATGCGTGAAGCCGAGGTCATGATAATCACTGATTGCAAGCTCGCTTTCGCTTTCCTTATATTTGACGTCAATTTTATTCACGACGAGAATAGTGTTCTGTTTTTTGTTTTGGTCCATAATATATCAGAAAATATTTTGTTCTTTGGCTCAGATTCCAACTGTATCGTCAATTACGAAAAGCAAAATATCTGCTTCGTCTATAATTTGTTTGATATATTCTCGTTCTTCTTTGAAATCTAGCAAACCTGGGCTATCCAGAAAAGTTACCTTTCCTATTTTTTCAAGATCGGTTTCATGCTGTAATATATCCCTTGTGGTGCCTGGAATATCGGTCACAATAGCTCTAAATTGTCAGATCAATCTATTGAAAAGTGTGGATTTGCCGACATTGGTGGCTCCTACGAGTCAGATTTTCATTATGTTGAATAGAGTATAAATGCCTTAATGTGAGCATTGTAACTAAAAGAAAGTCGATTTCAATCACATATTATAGATTATATTATTGTATTGTCAATCCAATCGGCTTATTTCATCGTTTTCTTAGCATTTTGTTACCTGTTTTTTTTGCAAAAAATGACATTTGGGGGTATAATTGAAATAGTATTGAGTAGTGAGTATCAAGTAGTGAGTATACTCGTTTACTTAAAAACTTTACTCTTTCATTTGTTTGAAATGAAAACACGCAAAAACCATGTATGGTTGAAGGTCGGAAGCTCGTTTTTGGCGGGGCTGTTTATTTTTGCATTGATTGCGAATGCTGGAACGATTACGATTCCGGCAAGTATCTCCAATGCAATGCAGGTCATCCAAAGACTTTTTATCACCGATGATGGAACGCAAACTGGCAATCCGATTATGGATATTAATACCGGAGGATCTGTCGTGGTCTACGGTCCGCTATTAGATGCATCCGGAAACCCATACATCACTGGAGCTTTGCTTACCGAAAGTGATCCTGTGTATTTAGCTAGTGCTGCAGCTAATGTAACTACATGATTACTTTCTCATTGGAGTTCTGCGTATGCTTGGGGTAATCATGCAAATGCTGGATATCTGACAGCCTCAGCATTAACGAGTTATTACACGAAGACACAAATAGATGATAGATGATATCTGACGACAGAAACTGAACCATATTTTCTCGCTAGTGCTGCTTCACATGTTTCTACCAGTGATATCGCAGAATGGAGTGCTGCATATGCATGGGGTGATCATGCAAGCGCAGGCTATCTCAAATCATATACGGAAACTGATCCACTTTGGAATCTTGATAAAGCTAACTACTATACTAGCATTCAGATCAATCAATTACTTCAGTGACTTGCAGGATGAATTATTTACAGATGATGATGGGATTATTCTACGGGAGCATTGCCTAGTGATGTTTCTAAATGAGATATGTATATCATTACCAGTAGTCCATCCAATCCGGATTTAGATTTTCATGTAGAATCTCCGGATGAAATTATAGCCAAAAGAGATGTTGTTGGTCCTACAAGTTCATGAGATTGGGATATAATGGAAATGGATATGACAGAATGAGATCCTGTTTATTTGGCTAGTGCTGCGGCTAATGTAACTAATCAAAGGATTATAAACTGGGATACGGCTTATGGTCGAGGTAATCACGCAACGATGTGATATCTGACTGGATATACAGAAACTGATCCTCTTTGGACTTCAGAAAAAAATAATTATTACACTAAGACAACAATCGATACTAATTATTATAGCAAAAATCGAATCGATACACATACGGTAGGAGCTACAGGAGCGACCTGACCTCAAGGTATTCAATGAATTCAAGGTGTCGCTTGAGCTGATGGTGCAAGATGAGCTACTGGTGCTCAATGAATTCAAGGTGTCGCTTGAGCTAAGTGAGATACTTGAGCACAAGGAATTCAAGGAGTTCAAGGAATTCAAGGAGTGGCTGGTGCAAAAGGAGACACGGGAGCACAATGAATTCAAGGAGTTCAGGGTACACAATGAATCCAATGAGTTCAAGGTATACAATGAGTTACTGGATCTAAGTGAGACACTGGAGCGACTTGACCTCAATGAATTCAAGGTATCCAAGGAATTCAGTGAGTAGAATGATTGTCATGAGCAGTGCGTGGACTTACAAATTATTATCTTCCGTATCGAAATGGAAGTCAATTTTATGATAGTAATATTTCTCTGCTCGATGCAGTGACGACAAATATTTGAGGAAATTTATTTCTCAATGGGAAATTAAATATCGGCTCTAACGATAATCATCTCTATCCATTCTATGTATATGCTAATAATACTGGTGATGATTGGGCTAATTATGTTACTATTGATGGTCCAGATAGTCAACAGAAATGATATCAGATTGGTGCTGGTTCAGGAACGTCAAATTTTGATTGGGCTTGGTATACGGAAGCAAATGAAGATGGAGATAAGATGTATTTCCAAAATGGGAAAAGTATGAGAGATATTTTGACCCTAGCTGCGTGAGGTAGGATTGGATTCAATATCCCAACATTGCTTGGTACCAAAACTCCTCCAGATGGATTTAGTATTTATCCACAATATTTTGACTATGTAGCGAGATATGATGGAAATACTTATGATGATTATACTTCCAAAGCATATACTTCTTCGAGTCAACCATTTGTTCTGCTTTCGTCTTCTAATGATACACTGCTTATAGGAAAACTGTATCCACGAAGAGCAACCTATATTAATGTCGTTACTCCTGCTGGTGCTCCTGGTACTTTACAGGTTAGGTATTCCAAAGATGGATGAATCTGGTGAGATGTCGTTAGCTTGTCAGATACTTCAAATAGACTTAGACAGCCAGGTAATATCTCTTGGAATATGGATGCCTTCAAATCAACTTGGGAAAAAAGAACCATCAATGGACAAGATCTGTATTGGATACAAATATCATTATCTTCGCTTGCAGGGAATATTCCAACATCTAATTTGATTAGTAATCTTGGGGTAAATAGATTTGCTCTCTACGCTGGAGCAGGAGATATCAATCCTATGTTTGCTATCGATAGTTCTGCTAGACTTGGTATCCTTCCTCCTGAACTTACAGGAAAATATGAAATGGGAAAACTCCCAGGAATGACGAGTAGCCAAGTGGAAATTGTTTCCAATAATCCTTTGAGAAGTGATTTGGTAAATTATATAGCTAATGATTCTAGTACAGCAAACTCAGCAATCATGCTTGCAAAATCGAAGTGAACGGTAGATGGAAAGACTGCGGTGACAAGTTCAGATACTTTGTGAGGTATCTATGGATACGGATATGATGGAGGCACCTTTAGAAATGCTGCCGGTATTACGTTCTCTGTAGATGGAACTCCAAATGTTTTGGATATGCCTGGTAAGATAGCTTTCTTTACAACCTTAGACGGTACTGATATTTCCGTAGAAAGAATGACAATCAAAAATAATGGTAAGATAGGTATCGGAACTACTTCACCAACGCAAATACTAACAGTCAGTGGAAATATTAATGTGACGGCTGGGCATAGTGTCTATGATGGCAATGGTAGCCCATATATTACTTCAGCTTCTTTGGATGGGTATCTAACTTCTTACACAGAAACTGATCCTCTTTTTTCTGATAGTGCTGCTACGGGTGTGACTGCTACTAAACTTTCTCATTGGGATACTGCGTATGCGTGGGGTAACCATGCTGCTGCTGGTTATCTAACATGATGATCGTTAGTTGGTTATTTGACAGCGAGTGCATTAACTCCATATATCTTACAATCACAAACAGGTAATTGGAATATCGCATATTCTCGAGGTAATCATAGAACGATGTGATATCTGACAGGCTATACAGAAACTGATCCTTTGTTTATGTCTCATAGCTGAGATTATTATCCAGTAAATAATCCTAATCATTATCTTGATGCAGCCAGTATGCCATGGTCAGTACAAAATGGAAATCTTAGAAATACAAATACCTGAAATATTACCCTTGCTTCTGATGTTCTCATTACTGGTCACTTGAATATCGGAGCTGTAGATACAACCTATCCTCTGTATGTCTGGTCTGATCATACTGATACGCCTGATTCTAATTATATCTCTATCGATGGACCTGATACAGTAGACAAGTGATATCAGATTGGTGGTGGACTTTTTGGGGTAGAGTACAAATGGAATATGTATATCAAAAGTGGAGAAGATGGAAATCAATTATATTTCAATAATGGGAATACCCATAGAAATGTTCTTACTATGTCAGCATGAGGTAAAATTGGAATTAATCAACCAGTGCTAGATTGAGTAGCTACACCATTGGATGGCTTTAGTATTTTTCCACAATATTTTGACTATGTAGGAAGATATGATGGAAATAGTTATTATGATAATACTGTCGAAGCATATTCATCAGCAGGAGATCCCTTCCTTTTACTCAATGATGCAAATGATACTATTTTGCTTGGTAAAGAATATCCATGGAGATCTAATTATATAAATATCCAAACTCCTGCTGGTACTCCTGGAACACTTCAGGTAAAATATTCTAAAGCGTGATGAGATTGGTGAGATGTGGTATGATTGGCTGATGGTACAAATAGATTAAGAACTGATGGCGATATTACTTGGAATCGTGATGCATTCAAATCTACGTGGGAACAAAGAACTATCAATGGTAAATATCTGTATTGGATACAAATATCATTATCTAGTTTGGCAGGGAATAAACCTACTGCTACTTTGATTACTGCCTTGGGTGATAATAATTTTTCTGTCTATGCAGGACCGGCTGATGTAAGTCCAACCTTTACCATAGATAGTAATGGTAGATTAGGTCTCTTACCACCAGAGCTGACAGGAAGATATATGATGTGAATGCTTC
>JAPLUV010000019.1:0-403 GCA_026397395.1 candidate division SR1 bacterium
AGGTTCGAGCCTGCCTGCCGGTCGGCAGGTCCTATATCACCCACCATAAAATTGATGAGTCGATAATGTATCTATCTCTCACAAAGAGAACGAATCTAACAATTAGGTTCGAGCCTGCCTGCCGGTAGGCAGGTCCTATATCATCCACCATCTAAAATGAAATTACCAAATTTACGAATTCACAAATTTACCAAACAATGTAAGAATTATCAAATTCAAAAATTGTTTTGGATATTAAAAAATTCGAATATTTGTAAATTTATGACCATGGGTCTATAGCTCAGTTGGTCAGAGCAAGCGGCTCATAACCGCTGGGTCGCTGGTTCGAGCCCAGCTAGGCCCAGATAATTATGCGGGTGTAACACAATCGGTTATGGCGGTTAAATGCGTTGTAAGCAAATAC
>JAPLUV010000019.1:413-39725 GCA_026397395.1 candidate division SR1 bacterium
ATCTTAATTTTGTCTTGCGGGTGGAACTCAATTGGCTAGAGTGCCTGCCTTCCAAGCAGACTGTTGCGAGTTCGAGTCTCGTCACCCGCTAATTTAAAAAAAGCCAAATTAGCAAAGATAAAAAGAAAGAGGTAACTCTTTTTTTTTGTTTCAAAATTATTGCAATTGCTCGCTGAAAATATACAAAGGAGCTTAGTGTATTATGTTTATCTTTTCTCTTCTCTTATGACCAAAAGAATTCTTACCTGACTTCAGGCAACAAGTGATCAACTACATATCGGAAATTATTTCTGATCGATTAAATCGATGTTGGATCTTTCTCAAGAATTTCCTGATGCAGAAATATTTCTCTTTACAGCTATTATGCATACCTTCACTGGATTGCATGATGCAGAGCAGTTAAAAACAAATGTCATGAATTCACTTAAATTATTTATTGCTTGTGGTGTAGATCCTAAGCATTTCCTTATTTACAATCCAGCTGATATTCCAGCGCATGCTCAACTCAATCGGGTATTTGAGTGTTTTACGATTATGGGAACGATGGAGAGAATGCATTCCTACAAAGAAGCACTTGATAAAGGAAAAAAATGAGAAATTGGTGTCGGAACATTTTGTTATCCGATCTTGATGGCGGCTGATATTTTGCTCTATGATACCGACATTGTCCCAACGGGAAAAGATCAGAAGCAACACGTAGAATATGCCAGAGATATGGCACAAAAGTTTAATCGTATGTATGGAGAAACATTTAAAGTCCCAGATACCTATATCAAAAGTGAAGTCGCTATTATTCCCGGTATTGATGGACGCAAAATGTCTAAATCATATAATAATTATATTGGTTTACTCGATGATGAAAAAACCATTTCCAAAAAAGTGAAGCAGATCCCGACAAGCGCTCAGACCGTCGAGGAACCCAAAAATCCGGACGAGTGTAACGTGTACAAGATCTGTAAATTATTTTTGACTCCAGAAGAAGATGCATCGTTGAGAAAGAAATATCTAGCATGAGGACTTAGTTTCAAGGACGCTAAAGATTATTTATATGATAAAATTATTGTATTTCTCAAGCCTATCCAAGAAAAATATGCAAAGATAACCGATAAAGAAATAGTAAAATTACTTGCTGATAATGCTAAGAAAGTGAATGTCATTGCTCAGAAGAAAATTGATGAAGTGTACAAAAAAATAGGATTTAGTTTGTAGTCATCCTTTATTTCCTATATATTTTTCTATGAAAAAAAAATATATTCTGATTCCTTTGATTGCGATCATTGTTGTTGTCGGTGGTAGTATGCTCACCAACATGGGTATGGTGCGATATGCTACACTCAATCTTCATCCCTTAACTCCTCCAGGAGCCTTGATCGGTATGGTATGGACATTCATTTTCATCTGTACTACTTTGTCAGCTCTATCATTTTGGAAAGATTTTCCTCGTGGAAAAATATTTACTTGGATCACTCGATTGTTTATCGCTAATGCTGTGCTTAATGTCTTACGAAGCTGGATTTTCTTTGTTAACCATTGGTCTGTCTTCGCTTTTGTAGAAATGATTGTCTTGTGGTTAGTTACCTTTGCTTTGTTTCTTCTCTTGATGCGTAAAAATAGAATCTCTGCTTGGCTTCTTTTGCCTTATCTGATCTGGGTAATCTTAGCAAGTTTCTTTGCTTATCAAGTCATTGTTTTGAATTAATATAATTTATTTTTTATTGTTTTGGATATGGCAGACGATCTTATTGTAGCTGAAGAAGATATTGATTTGGCAGTAATAGATGCTCATGAAGTCGAGGACTTCAAAGCGAAAGAACAGAAAAAAGCTCGAATCATGGAGCTTATTAAGGAGGAATGACTGGATCAAGATCCTGAATTTATGGAAGAAATATCCCAAGCGTTTGATGGAATTTTGGAAATACAGAAAGATTAATTTTTATATATTTTTCTTTTTATGAAAAAGCAATTTCTTGTTTTCTTGAAATTTTTCTTGTCTGATATAGTCCTTGATATCATTGGTTTATGTCTTCTTGCCTTATATTCTTTCTTTTCTCGAAAACGAGATATCTCTCATATATGAGGTATGTCTTTAGCTTTTTTTGCTGTACTATTTCGAATAGTTGCTAGAATCCAACTATGAGATTCTTTTGCTGTTTCTATAAAAACAAAAAAACTTATCACTACGTGACTATACGCTAAGATTGCTCATCCTATCTATGTATTTTCATTGTTAGCTTTAACGTGAGTGTTATGGTCTTTTGCTAGACCAATATATTTTCTTGCTTTGCTTCCTTTTCTGGTCTTGGAAGTAGCAAGAGCGAGGAAAGAGAAACAGGCTCTTTTGAACGTCTATGGAGAAAAATATAAACAACATCTCAAACGTGTGCGGTTTTAGCTATACATTATTCAGCTTCCTTTCTCTGATACATAATTTGCGGATTGAGATTGACGGTGAATTGTTCCATATCAAAGATGGTTTTGAAGTCGTCGTTCATACTGCTTTTTCACGAATCGATTTTGGATAAGTCGTCGTTGCCAAACATAGCTTGAATTTTAGTAAATCCGTTGACCAACACTGGCGCAGACAACAAGGCCAGATTTTTTATTACATATAACAAAAACTTCAGATCATTCTCGGCGTCTTGTTTGGTGTCTGGGTTTTTTCGTTTCACCCACGGTTCGGCTTTGGTGATGAACTCATTTGCTTTTTGGACTAATCTATATCGATCTTGGAGATATCATTGAATGTCGGCTTTCTCCAAATAGGTTGATTGTATTTGATGTGTATCAAATCCAGTTCTAAACATTTCAAAGAGAGGATTATCTGTCTCTTCATAGAGTTTATCCAAGTCGCTGTCTCTGCATTTTCCTTCGGTGATTTCATATTTTTTGCATAAGCTTGTTACTCTATTTACGAGATTTCCTCGTCAGCCAATGAGCATGCTTTCGTATAAATTATTTAATCTTTCGAGAGAAAAATCTCCATCATTATTTACCGGAACATCGTAGAGAAGTTGGAATACAAAACCATCTCTTTCGATATTGTCGATAACTTCTATCGGATCGACGACATTGCCTGTGGATTTACTCATCTTCATGCCGTTGAGTGTGAGATGTCCATGCACGATAAGCTTCTTTGGTACTTCCAATTTTGCTGATAATAACATTGCTGGCCAAAATGCGCCATGAAATCTTAGAATATCTTTTCCTATAATATGTATATCAGCAGGCCAGGTTTCTTGAAATTTCTTTTCATCGTCGGCATATCCTTGTCCCGTAATATAATTGGATAATGCGTCACATCGGACATACATGACATGTTCTTCATCTCCTGGTACAGGAATGCCTCGTGGTAAGCTAGCTTTGGGACGAGAAAAACTAATGTCATTGGCTATTTCCAAGAAAGCAAGCATTTCATTTTTTCTGCTTTCTGGATAAATAGTGTATACATTATCTGTGATAAGTTTTGTTACTTGTTCGCGATATTTAGATAATCTGAAGAAGTAATTTTCCTCTTCAATTTTTTCTATTTCTCCCTTGGGATGATCAGGACATTTTCCATCGACTAATTCTTTTTCGGTTTTGTAACTTTCGCATCCTGCACAATAGAGTCCTACGTATTTCTGTTTGTAAATATCATCGGCTTCTACGAGCTTAGTTCGAAGTTTTTGTGCTCATGGATAATGAGCTTTCTTATCTGATGTTCTGAGAAAGGTATCATAAGACACTAAGAGCTTAGCATATAACTCTTGTATCGCGCCTACATTTTCGTCGAGGAAGGTCATAATATCCTTGCCTTCTTTTTCAGCAGTTCTTCGGTTTTTGATACCGTGTTCGTCGGAGCCCGTCTGGAAAACAACATCTTTTCCGAGAATCCTATACAACCTAGCAAATGCATCTGTTTGTACAATTTCTAATGCATGTCACATATGTGGTTTGGCATTGGGATAGGCTATGGCTGAGGTAATGTAGAATTTTTTCATATCGTCGGGTAAAGTGATAAATCATCTTTTGTGGACTTCTTTATACTTATTTCTAGGGGAATTTTCAAGCTTTGATTAGTATTGCTTTTTTGTGTAAAAATAGTATAGTCATTGTTAGTGTAATAAAACTAAAAAAAATTAAAAAAAATAGAAATTAAAAAAACATTATTTTATGACAAAAGAATTATCAATACCTCAACAAATTGCCATTATGGCTCTATTGTCTGAGACAATGGACTCATGGCTAAACAAAATCAGAAACATGCGTATTCCTTCGAGAGAATGGACTACGTTTAAGAAAAATGCCTTAGGTTTTATTCAGTATCCAACTATTTTTCCATTGACGCTGTCCGATGGTAAAAGCTTTAACCTTGGTATGGTTAATTATACTGACGGCATGTCTTTTGTTTGCGGGTCTCGAATAGATTCATTTTATACGGCGTATTCCTTCTCTGTTACAGTAGATCACTCCATTGATATTAAACAGTATATAGAGAATAATCATAAACTTGGCTATCTTGTCCAGGCTAGATTACTGGAAGAATCTGAAAAAAACCTTTTGAAAGCTATTCAGAATGTCTATCCTGAAGCTGATCAATCATGGAAGTGGAAAAACGGCTTACCAAAAGCAATGAACAAAGAAGAATGGATGACTCGGCTTTACCATGATTCATGGAAGGCTGTGTTTAATCTTCCTTTCGCTACTGAAGTAGAAAAATGTACTAAAATTTTTAATTCAGCGAAAGGTGATAATCCCAAAATCCCGTGTTTATATGGAGCTGAAAAGTTCCAGATCTATGAATCTAATCTCCGTTTTGGTTCTTTTATTTCATTCTCCGGTAATACCTCTATTCGTGTAGGAGAAGAAATGAAAACCGAAATGAAAAAATTTGCAGAAGAATTTAAAAAGAAGTATGAATTCTACATTGCAAATGTTGCAAAAAAACAATTGATCGGATTACTTCCAAAAATTGAAGAACCGGTTAGTGTGTAAATACTATTATTTTATGTACTGAATCTCTTCACATAAAACAAGCCCCGCGAAAGCGGGGTTTTGTGATTGAATTATTTTTGTGGAAGATTATACTTTGTGAGATTTAGCTCTCTATGTTTTTCTTATGAGAAAAAAAGATGGTTCTGTATCTGAAGATGGATTTTCTGTGAAAGATATAGTTTTTACCAATAAATATGTAGAAGTATCCAAAGCATCTCCTGGTGTGAAGGAAGCTTTAAATTTTCTCTGATGGAAATTGTTTAGAAAACAAGAAAATGAACGTAAGATGAATTTTATCATAGCCCATTCTGATTTTGATTTTTCTCTTTTTGGTACTGCGCATGCCTTGTCTCAGCCTAATGATTATCATAATTTCTGACATCAAATTGGCGTAGCTGAAGCGGCTATCACATTTGCAGAGGCACAATGATGCTCTAGACAAGAGATTAATCTTCTGGTAGTTACGGCATTGCTTCATGATGCTGGACATACGGGAGTCGCAAGGATTGATGATGAAATGGTATCCGTAGAATTAGCGGTGAGATTTATTCCTGCAGAGCTTTGTCAGAAACTTGGATTTACGTATGAACAATTAAAAAATCTTATCTTGGCTACTACCTTCTCTCAGCGTGGAAGATATGACTGGCATTTAGCTAAGATTATCCAAGATGCCGATTTGGGCAATGTTTCTTTTGGTCCTTATTATCGACTTTATGCTTCTATGGGCTTGGCTGATGAATTTGGTGGCGACTATAAGAAATTTATTCATCAGGATCAACAATGATTTATTAACTATCTAGAATCTATTCGTCCTGGTTGATTCCTTTCTGACGGAGCAAAAAAGATTGGTGCGCCACTCCAAGCATCTCTCGACACTATACTGTCTTGGCCAGAAGAAGTCTATGAATATGCATATAAAGTTAAGCAAGATGATATTCTCTTTGATGACTTCCAAAAACATATTGATGCTCTTATACAACAATAGATATAATTTTATTTTTCTCTTTGTGTATCATGAAAATACTTGTCCTTAATTCTTGAAGCTCATCACTCAAATTTCAAGTTATCGATATGGAAAATGAGACACTGATGATCAAATGAATCGTAGAAAAGATATGAATAGAATGATCGTTTCTGGATTATCATGTAGCAGGGGATTCTGTTCGTGTGGACCAGCAGGTGAAAGATCATCACGAGGCCGTCCATTTGATGTTTGATGTGTTGACGTGAGGGGAATTTCAGATTTTAGGTTCTTTGTCAGAGCTTACTGCAATTGGTCATAGAGTAGTCCATGGAGGAGAATATTTTTCTGCTGCGGTCAAGATTGATGATGCTGTGATAGAAAAAATTCAGCTTTGTAGTGATTTAGCACCTTTACATAATCCCGCTAATCTTGCTGGGATTGCGGTATGTTCTCAACTGCTTCCAAATATTCCACAAGTGGCAGTTTTTGATACGGCCTTTCATCAGACGATGCCTGCAGAATATTATTTGTATCCAATCCCTTATGAGTATTATACCAAATATAGAGTAAGAAGATATGGATTCCACTGAACATCACATGAATATGTCTTCAATAAACGAGCTGAATTATTTAAAACTTCGGATAAACAAACAAGAGTGATCACCTGTCATATCGGCAATGGTGCGAGTCTCACTGCTATTATGAATGGGGAAGTGCTTGAAACCTCTATGGGTATGACGCCACTTGGAGGACTAATGATGGGCACAAGATCTGGTGATATTGACCCAGGAATTATTACGATGTTGATGAAAAAAGAATGACTTACTCCTGATAAGATGGAAAATATTTTGAACAAAAAAAGTGGATTACTTGGTGTCTCAGAAAAATCAAGTGACCTCAGAGATACTTTGGCTGGCTGGAAAGCTGGCGATGAAAGAAGTACGATTACTTTGGCAATGTATGTCGATAGTATTGTTAAATATATTGGAGCTTATGTAGCATTGATGAATGGGGTTGATGCTATTGTCTTGACTGCGTGAATAATGGAAAGATCTGAACCTGTTAGAAAGCTGCTTTTGGAAAAATTAGCACGATTGTGATCGACATTAGATGCTAAGAAAAATATTCAAGTGGATGAGGAACGTTGTATTACTACAAAAGATTCTCAAGTGCCTGTGTATGTGATTCCTACCAATGAAGAATTGATGATAGCAGAAGAAACACGTACTATTTTGAAGTCCTTAGCATCGTAAAGTTGCGTATGATAGCTTGCAATGTCCTTACATTTTCATATAAGCTACCTACATGTGTTTCTTTATTTTTTACAGTAATCTACAATATGAAAAAATGTCCATATTGCTGAGAGCCAATCCAAAATATTGCTAAGAAGTGCAGATTTTGTGGAGAGTGGCTAGATACCAAAAAAGCTACAGTAAAGAAAGCATCTTCTGTTCCTTTGGTTTCTCTTCCTGGAGATTTTCTTATTGCCCCTATGGGAAAAAGATTTCTAAATCATATTCTAGATACTATTTTTGTGTATATATTTGCTTTTGTTTGTTGAATTTTTATATGATTGGTTTGACTTCTTGATATCATAGAAAATACAAATGAAGCGGTACTTGGCTTGATTATTCTCCTTGTGTATTTTGTGCTGTCTGAATATATTTGGTGAAAAACTCCAGCTAAATTTATCACAAGAACAAAAGTTATCAATACCTATTGAGAAAAACCAGATTTTTGGAATGTATGTGGAAGAACTTTGTGTAGATGTATCCCTTTTGAGGCTTTTTCCTTCCTTGGGAACGCTCATCCCAGATGATGGCATGATTCTATATCCAAAACTTATGTTGTGGAAGATAAATAATATATATTGATTCAAAGATAGATTTTTTAAATTTATTACCTTATATTCTCATGGAAAAAACAGAAAACAAGCACGTTCAAAAAATCAAAAAAATGTTTGATGAAAACAATTTGGATGTTGCAGAAAGAAAATTGGATGCTGGCATGGCCAAAATTTCTCGTATCTCCTGGCTACAAAAATTAATGAATCATAAACGAATGAAAGATATCTTGTCCTCTAAGATGGCTAATGATTTCAATACAAAATTAGCTCCTTCGCTCAAGATACTTGTCTTGGTTATCGGATGGATTTCTGTAGTTTCTGGTGTGATAGGTATTTTTTCTTTTGTTGCTGGACTGTTGGGATTGAGCTACTACTTTAGTTTTGGTTTTGGTGTAGGAATTCGTGAAATTCTTTCTGTTATCATCATCTTACTTTCTTGCTTGCTTTCTTTGGCTGGAGGTCTTGGTATGATTAGGATGAAATCATGGTTACCAGAACTATTGTTTCTCGGCTTCTTGCTTACGATTGTTTCCTTCCTTCGATCACTTGTCCCAAGTGGCTTCTTGGTCTCTTCAGGTGGTATCGGAAACTCCTTTCTTACTTTGATTTTGTATTTTCTTCTTGTTGTGCTTGTGTTCAAAAATAAATCATTGTTTACTAAATAGTACTTAGCTCTTACCCGCCTACCGACAGGCAGGGATGGTAGTGCTTAGACCTTAGAAATCCTTGTATTCTCCTAATAAAAAATATATCTGGTTTTTTTACTCGTGTATTTTGCTTTCATGAAAAAATGACTTTTCTTGTTTCTCCTTGCTGTGCCTGTTGTCTTATTAACTGGCTGTTGGGCTAAACCACAGATTCAACCCGTTCAAACATTAGCAGAATTACAGACAGAAATTACTCGTATTTCTGATCAATTATTGTCAGGGACTATTACTCCAGACATAGCTCAAGAATTATTTGAACAGTTACAATCTAAATATACTGAGTTGACGCAAACACAATTATTATCTCGCATGACTACGCTCCAAAAAATTATTGATCAGCAAAAAGATGCAATCGTTAAACTTTGAGAGCTTCCTAGTCGAGCCAAAAATTTGTGATTATCTTTGCCTGTACGTATGCGTATGGATAAAATAGCTTCCAAACAAACTCGTGTCGGTAAAGAAGGCTATGATTCTATCCAATATGTTTATAGGTGACCCTATGATTATGCAATGGCTGAAGCCATGCGTATTGCTAGTGGTGCAAAACTCTTTGTTAGTCCAGAAATAGCACAAGCGCAGGCATTGGTCAATCAAGGAAAATCTATTTCATGATTGGATACCTCTCATTTAACAAAAGGAATTGTCTATACGAATCATGCACTTACGGATACTAAAATTGATTATCTTATCAATGTCAGTGTAGATGCCGATGGGCTCTTGACCATTGAAGCAAGTAATTATCAACAGATGAAAAGATAAATATTCAAATTATTCCAAATTGTTCCGAATTATTCCTAAACAATTTGTAAATTACTAAATTTTAAAATTCTTAAATTCATTTGGTAATTGGGAACAATTCGTAAATTCGTACATTTTATTTTATGTGATATGATAATGAAATACGTTTTGTGAATTCTATTTTCGTTCATAGCAATGATGTCCGTGAGTTTTGCTCAGGAATATATTTTGTTTTACGGCAATGGATGTCAGCATTGTGCAGCCGTGCAGGATTATATCAAAGATAATAAGCTGACAAAAACATTTGATATCACACAGAAAGAAGTGTTCTACAATACGACTAATCGTAGTGAGCTCAATGTCTATCTTGCAAAACATAATCTTAGCTATGATAAAATTGGCGTCCCATTTCTGATCATCAATAGTGGTGCTGATTGTAACTATGTAAATGGCGATACTAATATTATTGATTATTTTTCTGGGAAGCTGGCACAAAATTTAGCTGCCTGTAAAGATACAGCATTAACTGGTAATACTATTAAGTGATTGAGTGGAAATTATTTGAGCAATGAATTGAGCCGATGAAATAGATTGAAATTTTTTGGTATTATGTTGCCAGCGGCTTTATCAGATAGTATCAATCCTTGTGCTTTTGCAGTGATGCTGCTCTTATTGACGACAATACTTTCTAAACATAAAAGCAGAAGAAAAACTTTGCGAGCTGGCGTGTTGTTTGCCTTAGCGATTTTCCTTACCTATTTGTTTATGGGTATCTGACTTTTCTCTGCCTTAGCCAATGCAAATAATACCTATATCATTAAATTAGTTGTCTGAATTCTCGGGCTGGTCGTTTGACTTGCTAATCTCAAAGACTTCTTCCGATATGGCAAATGATTTGTCATGGAAGTACCGTTCTCATGGCGTCCAGCAATGATGGGGCTGATAGAACGTGTCTCTTCACCAGCATGAGCCTTCGTGGTCGGTGTCCTAGTGAGCTTGTTCTTATTGCCTTGTTCCTCTGGGCCTTATTTCACTATCCTGGGATATCTCAGTTCTCAAAGCAGTACACTAACGCATCGAGGATATATCTATCTGATCTTCTATAATTTAATGTTTGTTTTACCTATGCTGACGGTTGCTTTCTTAGTCGCCTTTGGTGTCCAATCGGTAGATCGTATCGCAGAGATTAAACATAAAAATACCAAACTGATTCATCTCATCGTAGGATTGCTGATGCTTGGTTTGGGTGCGTATGTACTTCTTACCTTGTAACATAGTATAAAGACATAAGTATAAAGTATAAAGTACAAAAAAATACTTACTACTTGATACTTTCTACTTACTACTCCAAAAGGTCCTGAGAAATCGGGATTTTTTTTACTTGACTTTTGTTTGTATCTTAATATACATTACCCATTCGAAAATATAAACCATAAAAAATTTATTATATGCCAGAAGTAAACAGCACACCAAAATTTATTGCCGAGGTTGTAGCGATCTGTTTTGTAACAGGTATAGCTCCCGAATTGTTTCTCAAAGGATTATCAGAGGTAAAAACTACGCTTAATCCTAAAATCCTCATTCATAATCTTCCTATCGGAAGTGCGTGTCCTGAGGTAAAAAAACTTCATGAGATAATGGACTCCGTTTTTAAGGGTTCAACGACCACTATTAATTCATTTGGATTTGTTTTTGATTCAAAAAAAACAGCAGGAACTCCAAAGACTAAAGAAATGGCTCACCAGTTATCTCATAAGAGTAGTAGGATTGTTTATATCGGTAACTGCTCATGTGCAGAGAAGACGATATATTCATCTGAGGTAAAAGACTACCCCAAAAAGGTAGTAAACATTGTTTAATTCACTCTGGGCTAGATTTCATTTGGATATTTTCCATCTAAGAATCTAGCTCATAACCGTTATTGAGAAAAATACTTACATATCGAGAATTTCTTTGTATATGCTTTTGATCTCTGGGATTAGTTCTTTGGGGCAAACTTTGCTCTTACTTAGTTCTTCTAGGACAAATGTTAAGCCGAGGAGTAAATCGCTACGTGCTTTGCAAAATATCTCTGTGTGTTTCTTTATCTTTTTGACTGCTTGGATAGCTTCTATGAGCTCTGTTTTGCAGCTTCCGAAATCAATGACATCATCTACGCCTCGCGTTTCATCGTCTATCGCTATAATATCTAACATCTCTTGTATAAATATTGGTAAGTCTTGATAGTCTGCATATACATTAGTGACACATCGGTTGTCTATATTAAATCATAGTTTCTCTAGATCAATCATATCCTTGAGATATCATTTTTCTGTTGCTTGCAAAATATTCTCATATCTTTCGCTGTTGAATTCATCTCGAAGTCCTATTCTTTGCAGCTCTTTGCGTATCTGGGGAATCTCTTTCTGAAATATACACATAGTCTCCCTATCTCCTTCGGCAAGTTGATCCTTGAATCCTGATAATATTGTATAGATAAATGATCCAAGATTGTCTTCGTTGTTTTGTATCTTAGTTAAGAGATTGATAAATTTATGTACATCTATGATGTAGAGCAGGGGATAAAACTTTGGATTGTTGTCATACTTATCTTCTTCTACTCTATATTTCTCTCTTAATTTAAGTCCAAACTTATAGAGTTCTTTATCCATTACTTCTTTTGCTTTGTCGGTATATTCGTTTAGCTTTTGTGGTACGACAAAATCACCATCATCTTCGTCCTCTAAGTCTTCCCCATCTGCTTCTTGTCGTTCTTTGATTACGGTGATAATTTCTTTCTTGATGTGTTCTGGGAATCTGTGCTCATTGACTATGTTTATTTTGTCATTTACAATTTGTGCTGATCAGGTATAAAATTGCTCCATAACTTTTCTAAATTCTACTATTTCTCTTTGTCTATTATTTTCATCGGCAAGCTTTTGCTGGAGTTTATTGTCCTGTGACTCATTATATTTTAATATGAAATTCTCTAATATCTTTTGTGGATATTCTCATGCTTTCTGTATGGTGTTGAGTATATCTAGACTGTCATAATAACGAATTTCTTCTTTGGGAGCTTTGTCCTTTTCTCCATCAGTAGTAAAATCTTCTCCTGTCATTCCTTGAATAGATATAAAAAATCAGATTCATCTATTTTTATAACTATTTTTTGTTTGAAGTCAATCCTTGGTTGAGAAATATACTCTTTGAATTATGCCTGTTGTTGTCTCTTTTCTTCCTTTATTTTTGGCTTTTCAAAAAAACATTCTGCATTGATATATTTCATTTTGGCGAGGTAGTCACTAAATTGATTTAATCGCCATTGTCTCTCTTCTCTGCTTAGTATATTATCAGTTTTTATGACTTCTATCATTTCTTTTATTGCTCTGTGAAATTCTGCGGTCATATATTGTGCAGTTGCTGGATCATTTCTACTCATTTCTAATTTTGGCCGACTCTCTTTGATCCTGTTGTCCATATCCATAATTACTTGTTTGCAACGAGTGAGTATTTCTGAGTGAGGACTTTCATATCATGTTATGATTTCCATGGCTTCATCATCTATATAATGTAATTGTCTATCTCTTATCGCTATGAAATAATCGCATCGCATTTCTATCTCATATTCATTCTGTAAATCTAGTCTTAGGAGCTCATCGTACAATTCGCCAATATGATTGTAGATATCCAATTCTTCATCTGACCAATCATCTCCCACGATAAATCCCTCTCGCACCTTAGTACCCAATGAATTGATGACTGTCGAAATATTTCTCGCTAGTTCTTCATCTACGTTGTTAATTCTTTTGAGAAAACGTATAAATTTTTCTATGTCTCTTATAATAAATTCTGGATATATAGTAATGAAGTCAGCTTCTCTATCGATATATGCGTAATCTATCCAATCAGGAACTTCTCCTATATCATCTTTGCTTCCTGAAATCATATATTTTTGATAGAGCTCGAGTCCAAAATTTTTTAATGCTTCTCCAATTCTTTTATTGGTTTCTTGTGTGTATATTCTAGCGGTAAGATTATAGTCTTCTGGGTAATCGTAAGCATTGTTCATTACTCCCATAATTTCCTCTATAATGTTTGCTGAAAGTTCATCTCTCTGATCATTGAAGCTATAATCCCATGCAGCATCTATGATTACAAAGTCCTTCATAATCTCATTAAATTTTTGAATTTCAGATAAATTACCCACCTTTGCTGGAGCTGTTTGTATATTTTTGGCTTTTGAGGTTTGGCGTTGCACTTCTTCCATCTTTCTGATAAGCAAATAATTCGCGTATTTTTTGCTTCAGTTTTTGTTAGCCTAGAATTTTCTGTATCATTTGTTGAGCTACTTGAGGATTGATTTTTCCTCCTGTGGCTTTCATTACTTGACCTACGAAAAATGCCATAGTTGTCGTCTTTCCATTTTTATATTGGTTTACAATGTCTTCGTTATCTGCTAGTACTTTGTTAATAATATGTTCTATTTCTGTATCATCCAATGCTGGTGCATCAAATCATTTTTCTTTAATTATTTCTCCTGGATCTTTGCCTGTCGCTAGCATGTCATCCAACACTAGTTTCAATTGGCTGTCCGGTAATGAGGAAGTCAAAAACGTAATAAACATTTCTTGCGTGAAAGGGAGATCAGAAATATTTTTTGTGTTTTCATTGAGTCGCGCAATAATAGGTCAGCATATTCGTTTTGCGATTAGTTTCGCTTTTAAATCCTCCGTCTGCTTCGCATCCACCTCCTTTGCATTAAAGGAGGACATCACTTGATTGAAATATGTTAAAATTTCTTTGTCGGCAATCAACGCATTGATATATTCTTTGTTAAATCCGTATTCTTTGAATTCTTTAATCGTCTTATATGGAATCTCTATCGTTTGGTCGTTTAACCGTTTAAGCGTTTTGTCGTCGAGCGTGAGCGAGGGCATATCTGGCTCTGGAAAATATCTGTAATCTAATGCATCTTCTTTACTTCTCATAACGGTAGATTCGCCTTTCGTGTCGTCTCGGCCTCTAGTTTCCTGATCAACTTTTTTTCACTCGGCATAGCGTTTTTCTTGCCTGGCTTGTTCAAATTCTATCGCTCTCTTGATCATACCAAATGAATTAATATTCTTGGTCTCAGTTCTAATGCCGTATTCTGCTTTTTCATCTTTTCTCAGTGAAATATTTACATCACATCTCATCTGTCATTTTTCCAAATCGGCATCTGCAATATTATTGTATCTGACTATTCTCTGTAATTCTTTGAGAAATTCTATGACTTCGTCAACACTCGTAAAGTCAGGATTTGTAACGATTTCTACAAGGGGAGTCCCTGCGCGGTTGAAGTCCAGTAATGCTTCTCCTCCTATGTGAATCATCTTGGCTGTATCACATTCCATGTGTGCTTCTCTAATAGTTACGGTCTTTTCTTTGGTATAATTATCCAAGAAAAAGGTCACTTCACCTTCGCCATTTGTCGGGGTATAAAACTGAGTAATCTGATAGCCCATCGGGAGGTCTGGATAGAAATAGGATTTCCTGTCGAACTTGGATGGATTGTTTATCTTGCATTTTAATGCTTTTCCTAATAAGAGAGATTGTTGCAATACTTCTTCACTCAGTGTCGGTAGTGCTCCTGGTTGTCAGGTACAGACTGGGCAAATATGTGTATTGGCTGCGAGATCATACACGACTGCTTTCGAAATCTGTGATCACTTCACTTCGTTTGTGCTAACAGTTTCTCATGTCGTCGGTATAACTTCGACGTCGTGAAAACTTTCAGAAAGTTTCAAGTTTTCATCGCGTCTCTGTATATCAAAATTTTGCTCATTTTTGCACTGGCAAAACATCTTGTTTACGCTTTTTAGCTTCATATGTATTTCTAATCAAATGGTTAATAACATAGCTGAGTGATAATTATTAAAATTAGTATAGTTGGAATTGGTTTATCGGGAATCAGAAATCGGGAAGTACTTACTACTTATTACTTTATACTTTATACTAAATTCATTCCTTTTTTCAATTGTTTGCGAGTCTCTTGTTCATCCTTATTGAAGATCGTAAGGCGACTCAGATAAGTGCTGCACCGATAAGCCCAGTGATAAATTCTGGTACCTCGTACAAGGTATTGATAAACATAATCAGTGCTAAGGCAAAGATTGCTCGGAAGGCGCCATGTTCGAGATACGCATATTTAGCTAAAGTTCACTTTCTCACTAACATGATTGTTAAACTTCTCACAAACATTGCTCCGATACCCAATCATAATGCTATGATAAAAATATTTTTACTCAGCGCGAATGCGCCAATGACACCATCAAAGGAGAAACTTGCATCCAAGACTTCTAGATAGAGAAATAATGAGAGTCCTATTTTTGCAGCATTTTGCATGAGATCTTTTTGTCTATCTAAGAGTTTAGCAAGTCATTCTACCAAGACGAAGACGATGAGTCCTCGTATTCCAGCTCCGATAAATCCCAAGGTATCTTTGGCGGGAATGAGATTCCCTACGAGAATGAGTATTAATAAGGTGATAACTATTCCTACAGACTCTAAAGATCAGATTTTTTGTAAGGTTTTTTCTACAGGTCATATCCGATGATGTTGTTTCTCCGCATCCAGGAAAAAGTTAAACGCAACCATTATAAGAAAAGCTCCACCAAATCCAGCAATGACATAATGTGCTGAGGTGAGAATATGTGCATATTGTGATGGATCATTGATGGCAAGGGTTAGCGCAGCTATGGGATGTATTTGTCAGACAATTGCTACAATGATAAGGGGAAAGATGACTCTCATGCCAAAGACAGCAATAGCTATTCCTCGGGTTAAAAACCTATGTTGCCATTTGGGAGACATTTTTTGGAGTACAGTTGCATTGACGACCGCATTATCAAATGAGAGCGAAGTTTCCAAAATTCATAAAATAAGCACGATGAAGACAACCTGTAATCATCAGATGATATGCATCGATGGTCCAGCTCCGAGAAAGAAACCAATGACGATAGCAATTGCTGTGAAGATAATTGATCCAGTGAAATATTTTTTGATCATATGACGGTAGATGAGTAAATCCTATTTTTTTACAGAAGTAATATACAAAAAGCTCTATAATTCAATTGTAGTTTTGAAATACATCCTGGTTCCTTAAAACTCCTTTTTGTTTTTACTGGTTATTTCCTATGGACATTTGTTTTATAAATGCTTGTAATTTTTAGCTATTTTCGTATAGTCTTTTCTACAAAAGAAGTGTTCATTACAAAGTAAAAAAACAATGTTAAAAACAAAATCTAATTAAAAAATCTCGTTAAATTCTTTATCTTATGAAAAAATTATTTATTCTTCTTGTTTTCTTTTTTGCCGTGCATCAATTTGCTTCGGCTCAATTGTCACTAACTCCAGTGGATACTGTTCAAGTGTTTATTGGTCAAATGGCGAGAATGGCTGAAGCCATTGATGACCTTGATGGCGATGGTATCTTGGAAATTGTAGCTTTTGGTGGCTATGATAACCAAAACTGGTTGACGGTTACCAAACACTTTTCTAATGGAACTGATGATACTACTATGTATCCTGTCCCAAATAGAGAATTGTATTCGTGCGCTATCTCTGATGCTAATAGCGATGGAGTCAAAGATAT
Source organism: candidate division SR1 bacterium (assembly GCA_026397395.1). Classification (GTDB taxonomy): domain Bacteria; phylum Patescibacteriota; class Gracilibacteria; order Absconditabacterales; family Absconditicoccaceae; genus CAJBLF01. The sequence continues at coordinate 17,255 of JAPLUV010000019.1, forward strand.
CGCATATTGTTGGGCTGATAGTCTGACTATTATGTGGGGACCAACCTTTTCAACAAGTACGACGTACTATGCTGGACATGCTTGTTTTTCTATGACATCGGCAGATGTTAATCTGGATGGTAAATCAGATTTTATCTGTCTTAACTGGTCATGGGGAGCAGCTGATACACTCCAAACTGTAACGGTTTTTACCCAGACAACAGGTGGCTTTATCCGTACATGGTATCCCGCTCCGTTACCGGTGTGGACGCGTAGACAAGTCAGATGTTTTGATTTTAATCAAGATGGCTGGCCTGATATTGCTCTCCTTGCTGGTGTTGATCCTAACTTTCCCGGTACTCCTACACCAGGAGTAGGAATTTATATTTTGATGAATGATCATACGGGATCATTTACTCCATCTCTATACTTTCCTATAGATGCTAGCAACGATAGTATCGCTCCTGTAAACTTCTGTTTCGGTAACTTCTTTGGTACGGGACCAGGATTATTAGTAAGTAGTTTTAGTACTTATGGAGGAACTAACTATGCTAAGTTTATACGCTATCAAAGTGGCACATGGAGTTCAATCCCTGTACAAAACATGCCATCATATCTTGGACAATCGGCCTTATCAGTTGATCTTGATCTTGATGGAAAAAGTGAAGCAGTCTATATCTCTTTTCTTTCTACTAATCTTGTCTTAGTTGATTTTACGAGTCCTACATCAAATACAATAGTTCTTCCCTATGGTATCAATAGTTCTAACGCTTCTGATCAACAACTCGTTGGCGTGAATATTGTAGGAGACACAAAACCTGATGTGGTACTTCTTTCTAATTGGGGGAGGGTGATTATTTTTGAAAACAAGTCTCTTACTGGAGTCGATGAATTTGAACTCAATCATACCTTCTCTTTGTATCCAAATCCTACGAATGATTTTATTACTGTTTTATCGGATTTTGGATTATCTACTGCTGTTGTATATGATGCATTTGGACGTATCGTTCTCTGCAAAATATATAACGAAACTCCTACTATCCTGGATGTATCATCATTAGCACCAGGCATATATGTATGTGTAATTAACGATAAACAGTATAAAAAGTTTATCAAAAAATAATGGAATGAAAGCAATATATATGAACATGAACACTTCTTAGTATTGTATTTCTTGTTAAAGAGCTTCAGCGAATCCTTGCTGAGGCTTTTTACAAAATAAATTTTTCTATAAAAAAAAGAAAGATGCTTCTTTCTTCTTTAGGTATAGATGGTGGGCGATACAGGAATCGAACCTGTTACCTTTCGCACGTCAAGCGAACGCTCTAGCCAAGTGAGCTAATCGCCCATAAGTGGGCTTTTTATGACGACTCGTCCGGTGAAGACCGGACTGCTCTGACTAACTGAGCTAACCGTTCTTTTTTTTATTTGCAATAAGATTTCTAATATAATCTTTATCCTTTTGTCTTTTGATATAATATTCATTTTTTCTTGCTTCGCTTATTGTCTCGAATTCTTGAACATATACTAGATTAACTGGTCTTAAATTTTTAGTATAAGGAGATTTTCATTCCATGTGTTCTTCAAATCTTCTCTCTATATTATTTGTACATCATGTATAAAACCTACTATTTTTGCATTCAAGTATATATACATATCCTTTCATGTTTTTGTTCTTTGTGAATAAAAGAACCAGTTACCTGTCCGGCCAGCCGGACCGCTCTAGCCAAGTGAGCTAATCGCCCATTTCCGAAAATGGGATGAGCATTCTATATGGATTTGGAAAATGATTGCAAGGTTTTAGCCAGCATTATATCCAACGATGCCGATGATGATAATCATGCTCATACCGACAAGGAAATCTAAAAGATTGATGGGATCAACCATAGGAATAATATATATGGTAAAATAGTATTGTATCTGTCTACAAATACTATAAGTAATTCCCTTACGAAGTCAATGTATAGTTTTTATTTATTGCTTTCTAATTCCACCGCTGCGCTTGGACTTACTTTTGTCTTGATACAAAAGTAAACAAAAGATCAAGGCCTCGCAGTCCGCCATGTTGCTCGGCCTGTGGTTTGTTTAGTCGTATTCTGTCTTCCAGCCTAACCTCACGGCAGACAATTTTTCAAAATAATATGATAAAAATATTGTTGCCCTGTGGCAATCATTACTGCCTTCCCGGTCACGTCTTGTTTAGTTTGCTAAGAAATAAGATAAGAAGAGGATTACTTCGCTAAGTGTAAGAGTTGAAATAGTGTTTTTCCTACAAAAATGAAGGTACCATGACTGATAACCTTGCCTATGATGACAGCTATCACGAATGGCACAAATTTTATTTTCTTATACAATAATCTTGTACCGATAATATCCGGTATGATAGGAAGATAACAGAATATGGCAAAAAGAAATGTTGTTATTTTCCCCATTTTAGTTTCTGAATGTTTTTTCCATTTTTCTCCTACTTTGTTGAGACTTGCTTGTTGTTTGAAATATGTGTTGATCTTATTGATTGTGCGATGAAATCGTTTCTGCTTTTCCAATGTTTCATAGCCGGCCCATTTTTTGATAAGGTGATTTTGAACTATTCGAATCGTAATATCTGAGAGTGTTACGACGATAACCGTTACGATCAATATGGTCCATGGATTTCCATTTTGCAAAAGCAGTACTCCTGTCATGGAATAGCCCATAGGACTGAGTATTGGTGGAACAATTGCTGCGAAGTAGATAATTACTCAGAGCAGAATATATTGCAAAAACATAGCTACAGAGAAAGAAATAAATCAGTTATCCTAATTGTTTCAATAAGCTATCTATCAGTACACTGGCATATTCTCCTGCACCGAGAGAAAATTTAATTACGAGATCGTCACCATCAAAATGATGTTTGGTTTTGAGGGGTTGCATCCAAATTTTTCTTCTGATCCCAAAGATCTTGTGGGCTTGGAAGGCTTCGAGTTTTGCCTTGTTGATTCCATGGGACTCCAGAAACTTGGTTTCTTGTTGACCAGCTTCGCTACTTGCAGTTGGCGTGAGAAGATTGTATCCAATCACGGGTCAAGTCGCCTGCGCGTTGATATCTTCTGTATAAGGCATAGCTTCTCCCACTGGTTTAGGATATCGCATTGCATTTTTTCCGGTATCTTTGACTTTGATTTCTTGTAGGGTATTGTCTTTTTTATTATAGGTGTATGGTTTTTTGTGTGCACCAAATTTATCATGATAATCGCTCCGCAAAATATCACCATCAAGTAATGTTGGCTCATCGTGTGTTCTTTCATAGACATATTCGTTGAAGAGTCGGCTTGCATAAGCTTGGAGCTTAAACTTTGCTTCAAATTTTTCATGGATTTTTAATTTTCCATCCAAGATATCTTTGCCCATTTTTCGATTTCTTTCTTCGATACCAAATCTTTGATTGCCGAAGACATTCGGTACGCCGGTAGCAAACAATTCTGTGATAATACGGTCAGTATCCTTTCTTTCCGTCAGACTTAATTTTTTAGTCGCTCTTAATCTGATAAAGAAGGTATTGATAATATCACTGGACATACCAATGGGATTATCGTGTCGATCAGTTTTGATGATCTTTGCTTTCTCTGCTAAGGCATTGAGAAATGCATGTTCTCCACCAAGCTTCGCTAAGGCAGTTTTATAAATGCTTATTCGTTGTCTGGTGACGGCGTCTTTGTCTTTCAATCCAGCGATGCCAAGGGTTAGTCTAGAGATATTAAATTTCTGACAAAGAAAGGTAATGATATCCATGGTCGTAAGATTTCTTTTTTCAAAATAAACAAAAAGAGCATCGCCTTTGCCTCTGAGCTTGAAAGGGAGTTCTTCTTCTACGATGAAGTCTTGGGATTTTTGTTTGAAGGAAAAAAGCATACGATATGTGAGCGATTAAAATTCATATCATGAGTGTAGTGATTTCTTGGATTACTGCAATTCGCTTTTTCTGGTGCCTTCTGGCGGGGCAGAGTGTTTCTTTCAACATTATTTGTTTGTTTCTTAATCCACCGCTGCGCTTGGCCTTACTTTTGTCTTGATACCCCGGTGGTCCGGGGCAGGCGCCAGTAAGCAAAAAATCAAGTCGCAACAAACTCGCAGAGTTAATCTACAGACTAGTTATCTTTGTGTGTCTTTCTTATGTTGGTAGTCCATCTAGTTCGCTCCCCGGCTATCCGGGGTTCCCAACGAACTTTATGGATGAATTGTTTTGATGTTGTTTGGTTTGCTCAGACAAGTGTTGCGACGCCCAAATCGGAAGTTTTTTAACTGGCTCTCGTGGTGGTGTTTACACTCACATTCTGTTGCTTCATCATTTGCTGCTTTGAAACGGTAGCTCTCTGTTGCGGAGCTGGGGCTACCGAAGTTCCGCATCATGCAAGTATACAAGCTCATGAAATTACTGTAGCGAGTAATGTTATCTTGGAAATGTTTTTTCTTGTCATACTAATTATCAATATATAAAAGCACCATCTTTGGTGACGGCGCTGATGATACCTATTTACCTTAAGTTAACATGAAGTATTTTTTCTCTCTTTTTGCTGTTTTTTTCCGTAGGACATATCCAGCTGAGCTGGACTTCCTCACTTTGTTCGGTCGCTTTTTGGCTTCAATGTGTATGTCTTCCAGCTGGAACCAACTTGGTCAGATTGTTTATGTTTTATTAACTAGCTCTGGTTCTGGTGTTTACTTGATTGGCAGCGGCTTGTTGTGCTGCAGCCTGTTGTGCCGCTAATTGAGCTGCTGCTTGTTGTTGAGCCAATCTATCTGCAGCAGCCTTTTGTTGGGCAGCGAGAGCTGCGGCTTTTTGTTGAGCAAGTTTATTCGCGGCGGCTTGTTGGTCTGCTGTCTGTTGTTGAGCAGCTTGTTGTGCTGCTTGCTGAGCTGCTACTTGTGCGGCTGCTTGTTGTTGTGCTAAGGTATCTGCAGCAGCTTTTTGTTGTGCTGCTAATTGTGCTACAGCTTGCTGTTGTGCAAGTTGATCCGCTGTCTGTTGTCCTGATGCTATCGCTGCTTGTTGCGCTGCAAGCGCATCGGCCTGTTGTTTCTGTAAAGCAGTGCATTCATAGATTCTCACTCCTGTACAGGTATTTTTTTCCGATATAAGTATCATGGAATAGATAAATACCCCTGTTACTATTGCTATGCTTGCCACGATTCCTACTTTTTTCATTGTCGATTACATACTAATTAAAATGCTTCTGAATAGACTTGGGTATATCATCTAGCTTTGAGTTGTTTCATCTGTTCTGCTACCATAGGTGGATTGCCACAAAGATAGAATTCTGTATTCATAGGAAATTCATATTTTGATGTATCTATTCTGCCATAATGATAGCTTTTCACTTCTTCTTTGGAAATAAAGAATTCTGTTTTGAGATTTTTTATTTGTTTCAACTGTTCTACATAAAACAGATCTGCTTGGGTTGCTGCTCAGAAGAATAAGGTATTGTCTACTGAATAGGTATTGCTCGCCATCATGTTGAATAAAGGAGAAAGACCAGTGCCTGTGCCGATGAATACCTTTGGATTAGCTGTCTTTTTCAAAACGAAACTTCAATAAATTCCTTTGATTTTCATCTGATCTCAGATTTTTAGCGTTTTTAATAATCTTCCTCATCTTCCCGTATCACTGATTTTGATTCCTAATTTGATGGTATTGTCTGTATGTGCTACTATAGAATAGGATCTGGTAAATTCTCCATCAAAGTCTTTGAGTATGGGTTGAATATATTGTCCTGGTAAGATTGAAAGTTTACTATTTAGTTTCAAAGTAAGCTCCAAAACATCTTTGGTAAGCATCAAATAATTGATGATCTCTGCCATATATCAGGTAAATACTGAATTCTGTGTTTCATAATACGGCTCGAAACTTAGCTTTGTCACTCCACAAATAGGACAGACTCGTGAATCAGGAATATCTTCAAACTTCGTTCCTGGTTCCAATCCACCGTCGGGATCTCCAACTGCTTCGTCGTAAATGTACCCGCATGGGATACAGATATACTTTGTTGTCGGTCAGTCTTTTGGTTTGTCTTTGTTTGCAAGATAAGAAGATGTTCTGATAAATACCAACCATAAGGTAAGCGCAACATAAAACATATCAAATCTAGACGAAAAGGCGACATGGATTGCAACGATAAGAAATGCTGGATAGACAAGTGATTGTACTTTTTTCCATACGGAACCATTCAATACTTTCATAGAAAAATTATTAGAGGTGATTCCCAAGATGAATAATAAAACTCCTGCAATGACACCAGTCGATGCGTCGCGTCTGATAAGGAAATTTTGTCGAAGATAGTTTCCATAGGTGATGGCTGGAGAATGCTTGATAGTAAAGAGATATTCCATAGAAAAATATTCGAGTCCGTGTTTCAAGAAAAAGATGAAACTAAGAATTCACAATACTTTTCTCATCGAGATAAGGACTTCAGATATTTTTTTATTGGGAATAAAAGTAAGAAATGGTGATACACTTAGCGCAAGGACCAAGTAGACAAACGCTACTTTTCCATATGCTCTGAGATATAATCCTGTGCCTCCTAATGTTCATAAAATGAAATAATGAGTCATTCGAATCCCTGGTAAGACGAGGATACAGGTATAGAAGATAAACTGCAGGGTGGAACGAAGCTCTTTCTTGGTATAGACATTTGTTATCCTGAAGTGTTTGAAAAATAATAATCCAAGTGCCGAAACAATTAGATAGATAATAAATATCAATGCATAGATCTGAAAAAAATTATTTTGGAAAATGTGCTCGGTATTTACTACGGTGATTACAAATAATAAGGGCAGCGTGAATATCGCTGAAACTATTTCTGAAGTTTTCATTTGTTGTGCTACAAAATAAATATTATTGATTATTGCTTGTCGCTGTTTGTACTTCTATAGAAGCAGTAGCGGGAGTTTGTGTCTGAGTTGTGGTGGTAGCTCAGTTTCATTGGAACACTTTATCTAATGCTTGTGGCCCAATATCTCTAATGACATTGAAATCATCACCATCTCTTTGCTGACTATTTTCTATGCTTTCATCAAAGCCACAACCATGTAAGAAAGGCAGGGCAACAAGTCATAGCAGGAGCAATCGTTTTATTTTCATGCGAGCTGAAAAGATATAAATCGTGTTGGAGTTTATATTCAAAAAAAAATTTTTTACAAGTCGGAGTATTTTTTAGGTTTACTTTGGAACAAGAATTTTTATAGTTGGAAATGAATAATTTAGTTCTTACGAAGTAATATGCAGTGGCAACAAACGAAGCATCTGATGTGAACTGAAGTGACCATTACTATCTTTGGAGATAAAGATGTCCATCATGATATAGACAAGGTTTTTCAACTCTTTCAAGATATGGAGACGGAGTTTTCCAGGTTCCAGGAGAATTCGAGCCTCAGTAAACTTAATGAGGACAGAACGTGAATGGTGTCAGAAAGATTTTTGGAGGTATTGGGTTTGTGTAAAACATTATATACTGAAACTGGTGGCTATTTTAATCCGCTCATCAACGTCAGGCAGCTTGGATATAGTGCAGATTTCCATAGTCACGCATTCAAGAAAGAAGATTTGGATTTGGAAATCAACTTGGACTTTGAAACCGTTGAAATAGTTGGTAATCAGGTTACTTTGCAGCAATGACAACAATTAGACTTAGGCTGAATCGTGAAATGATATGCGGTCGATCAAGCAAAAAATTTTTTGAAAAGTATATGATATACAGACTTTATCATAGATGCGGGGGGCGATATTTTTTGCTCAGGACTGACTGATACGAAGCAAAAAATTGTTGTAGGTATTGATAGTCCTTTTGTCTCAGGGAATCTTTTCGCAACGCTCCAATTACAGGACAAGGCGATAGCGACCTCATGAACCTATAGAAGAAAGCGAACCATAGATCAAGAATCCTTTCATCATATTATTAATCCTTTGACTTCGGATAATCCCTCTGAAATTATTAGCATTAGTTTAATCGCTGAGCATTGCTATTTCGCTGATGCCTATGCGACGGCTTGTATTGCTATGGGATTGGAAAAAACGTTGGCATTTCTCAAGAAGCAAAGCATAGATGGGCTGATTATGTGTAGTGATATACTCAACCACCAAAAGAACGAGTGAAACGAAGATATTTTGGATGATTGAGTTATACCGACGACTTGAGAAACTGTTAGCGCGAACGAAGTGAAGTGATTACAGATTTCGAAAGCGGTTCGGTATAAGAAGGTGTATATGACGAGTGGAATGAAGGGGTATGAGATACAATATGTATAGAAAACTCCCTTTTAGTGTTTCAGCAAATCCTCCCAATAAATCTATCAAATCCCTCCTTGCCTCCCTTTCTCAAGGGAGGAACTTGGCTCGATCAGTGCCCCTCCTTGAGAAAGGAGGGGTTGGGGGAGGATTTGAAAAACTAAAAAAAACTAAATTAAAAAAACTTACTTCATTAATTTTCCCAAATCAACTTCATGGAAATTTTGTAATTGCGCTGTAAATCAGGTATCATGGCTGACGACGATCATGGCTCATTCATAGTCATTTAATGACTCTGCAATGATAGGAATATGACGGAAATTAATATGATTTGTTGGTTCGTCTAAGATCAATAGGTGAGGTTTTTGTAAGACAAATCTGGCATAGCAGAGGAGTCCCTTTTGTCCTTCGGATAATGAGCCGATGGTATTTTTCAATACTTCTTTGGTCAGGAGAAATTGTGCCGCTACGCGGTAGATGTCTTGATCACTGGTATCTTTTGCTATTTGTTGTAGGTCATCCCAGACGATCATGTCCATATCCAATGCGTCGAAATCCTGTGAGTAGTATCAGACTTTTACTTTGTTGTGAATCATCGCCATCTGTTCTTCTGGATGCGTCGTGTCTGGTTCTTTAATTATTCCATCTTCATGTTTCTTGTCTTCTAATTTTGCGTTATATTCTTTCATAATATTTGCTTTGTGTTCGTGGATCATCATCAGTCTTTTTAGCAACGTTGATTTACCAATGCCATTTGGTCAGGTGAAAATAATTCTATCATGTTTCTTCATTTCAAGATGCAACTTGTATTCTTTTACTTTATGTTCGCTGTTCATCAAGCCGACATGATTGATGGTGACAATAGGGCCGACGAAATTTTCAAACTCGATATGAAATGGCTTGATCGTCTTATCTTCCTTTCTGACTTCTACTTTATTTTCTTCTGCGTCTTCCACTTCATCTCTCATCTTGCTGGCGAGCTTACGCATCTTTCCTCACTTATTGGAGAAGAAGTTAATCTTTTCTTTTGCGTCGGCTATCTGCTTCTCGGCTCTTGCATTCTGCGCGTTCTCTTTCTCTATCTGTGCAGCGATCTGTTCTACCACATCGTAATAATCGCCTCGATATTGTTCTACCTTACAGGTTCATTTATTTAAGTACAACACTCCATCAGTAAAGAGATTCAAAAAGTCAGCGTCGTGGCTAATGACGACGACAGTTCTATCATACGACAATAAGAAACTTATCAGATCACCAATGCCCTCTGCATCTAGATTATTCGTTGGTTCGTCCAAGAGCAAGATGTCGGGATGTTGGATCAAGGCGTAGGCAAGCAATAATCTCGCCTGTTGTCAGCCAGAAAATTCTTTGATAGGTTTGTTTAGTGGTGCGTTGAAATTCACGACCTTCAATATCTCAGTGATCTTTCTATCTAGTTGATAATCCTTCTCCGCAAACGCAGTCTGGAAAAATTCATTGATCGTCAAATGCAACTGATCTCTCGGAATGACCTGTCTCGCGACCGCAATCGTATTGCCCGCGACGATATTGATCTTGCCGGATTGTGGCGTCAATTCACCAAGGATCATCTTGAAGATGGTCGTCTTCCCAGAGCCATTTTGGCCCATGATGGTAATCTTAGTATTTTGGCGAAGCGAAAAACTTGTCTCCTTGAGGATAGGATGTTTACCGTCGTTGTATGCGAATGACACCTCATCAAAACGCATAATTACTTGATTTTCATTACTAGCCATTTTTTAAACAAAAAAAAATTAATAAAGTACTGTTTGCTTACTTCTTATATAAGGAAATATGATCCAGATTCAAGCTTGTAATAATTAATTCTAATTACAATATTTCTCCATGATTGATTTGGAACTATCATATCACATAGTTGCTGCCTTTTTTAAATCAGCACAACCTGCTTCTTTCTGATTGATATAAAGTTCTCATAATCATCTTGAATTGTATGTTCGAGCGTTTGTTGGCTCTAATTCAATTGATGTACTATAATCTGCAATGGCTCAACTATAATCTTTTAAGCCGTGTTTTGCAGCAGCTCTTTCGTTATAGATTTCGGCATTTTTTGGATCCAATTCAATTGCTTTGTCAAAATCTTCAATGGCTTTTTTATAATTGCCGGCATCATATTTAATCATTCCAGCATTGTATAAATCTACTGCAGTTTTAGGTCAAGATTGATTACATCATGCTAATAAAATAAGACTTATTGTTAATGTGCTGAATAAAGCTAATTTTTTTAACATCATGTCTTGGTAGAAAATAAAAAATTTCTGACTTGGATATCGTGAGTACACCGACTGTTTTTGAAATCATAAATTACTTCACTTACGCTCGTACTTTATGTGTCAAAAATCGCCGGTATAAGTTCGACGTCACGAAAACCTTCAAGAATATTCAGGCTTTCATTGCGTCTCACTTATAGCTATTTGGTGGGCGGATTCAAGTCTGGGTTGGATTACTTGCTTTTTTAGCTACTAATTAAACTTGGAATGCTGTTTCTTTATAATTTCGGAGCTTGTTTGCTATTTTGTTGATCTCATTTATCTTTATTCTGATGTCATTAGGTTTTATTTGAATATTTTTAAGTTTGATTTGTCCTGATATTTTATCACTTGAGAACCTAGTTCTTACTAATCCGTTTTTTTGAATGGTTTGTCGATTTGCATGTGCTAATTGATTACGAAAGTCGTTTATTATACCTAAGGAGCTTTTTATGTTATTCAATCTCTCTTTTCTTTTGATTTTTTTCGATTTAATCTCGTTTGAGTAAGATAACATAGAATTATATAATCTATAGAAAAGGTCAATTTTGTTTCACATTTTCATCTGCTCCATTACTTGATATCCAATATCATGTGAAGCATCATTAATTATTTCAGCTATACTAGTGTTTAATTCATGTTCCAATAAACTAAATTCCATAAAAAATTTCCCAAGGACTTCGCTATATTTTTTAACAGCATCGGGATAATCCTCATTATTAATATAGTCGTATTGATCTAACTCTTCATCGTTATTCATGGTCAGACATCAGAAATAAATCTTTTCTTTTATTTACATAAATAACTTCCATACATTTTTATTAATACATAGATTAATAGAATAAAATAGAACAATACAAATAATCGAGGTAGCTTTCTTTCAATATGCGTAAGTTTACTATAATTCACTTTCTTATCAACTCAATGAAGTTTATTCCATTCGCTTTTATATATTTGAAAAGGTAATCTTTCTTCTATTTCATTTATGACACCGAATTTTGCAGAATTTAAATTCTTATAATTCATTATCATTAGCTCCCAAACATATGATAATACCATACCAAAGATAGATATGAATATGTGTATCTCGTTGAATGTTGTTTGTGCTGTTAGAAATACAAAAATAATGGAATTTGCCGATAAAAAAAACTTATTAGCTCACTCTCTTCTTGAGCTTATTCTATCAGCCATTTCTACAGCGATTTTGTATTGCTCAAAAATTAGGTTTTGTGATTCTTTTGTATCCATTACTATCATTATTGAACATATAAAACAACATCTTTTATTGCCTGAACAATTGTTGGTGAGTTTCGTCAAACGATTTTTGTTGCGCTATCTTTGACTATTTTTGATGTCCTCTCAGAAGCCCAAGGTTGAATTGCTATAATCGGTTTGTTTAATCTTTTTGCTATCTCTATTTCAATGTTTATCCATTTACTATAAGTTGCGTATACTCAAGCTAATATTAAAACAACACTGCATGGTTTTATTTGCCTTTCAATAGCCTCCTCCAAAAGCTTTTGATTTGGTGCATTATGAATTGGATCGTTTTTAGGTACAGAATAATCTTTGTGTGAGAAATAAGGTGAGTTCACTAACATTTTAGATAATTGTTCGTAATTTTTTCAATATGACCAAGAATGACTTATGAAAACGTTATAATCTCTCATTTGTATGTTTAATGGATATAAAACTTAACTATCTTGGGATAGTATATCCTATCTTTTAAAAAATTCAATCCAATCTCTTCTAAACTCGCCTACCATTTCGCCTTCATTTCTTGGTTTTGTATGTACATGAAAAAGTGTTGGGAATCTAAGTCTTAGTTGGTTTGTGATTACTATTCTATTCTTTCGTGGATAGTTCTATTGCTATTTTTGCTTTATCTTCTATGTCTTTTTTTACGTTATTATATTCATTTTCATCTAACACCTCGTCTTCTCACTTTAGATATTGTCTTTCTGTATCCATTGAGAAATTAATTCACTTTAGTCATACACCTGCAATATGGAAATTTAATGGTTGTCAAATAAATATTTCTCCAAGTCCAGATCTTTCATCTAAAGATATCTCTATATTACAATCTGGATATAATTTTCTCAAATTACCTGTTATTTCTATTAATAAATTTTTAATTGTGTGGATAATCGACATATTATTATTGGTAAAAAAATAAAAAAGACTATATAATAAATTATAGCCTATTTTATTCTATAATGCCTCGTATTACTTCGAGCATAAACTCGTAAGCCAGAGATTTTTTCTTTGGTATCGGCTATATGGAGATATGATTTTTCTCCAGTCTCAATATAGTGATTTCTGTTTTTTTTTCAACTATTGATCAAAACATATTCTATAGTTTATTACAAGCTCGACCTTTTGCTCATTCTTTAAGCTCATATCATTCTTTACACAGGCAGGTATATCATCACTTAACTCTTTTAGTATATCATCATTCTCAAAAAACATTTTGACAGTACAGATTGAGTGCATTATATACTTTTGGATTATCATTACATTCATCACGACATGTATAAAGAGCTTGAGAACATGCAAGAATACTTTCTGAATCGCAAATAGCTGTAGTACCTTTTGTATTTGTTTTAGTTCACTGCGGACTATTTTTTACTATTTTTCATATCTCATTATTTGATGGGAAGACCTCCAAAGGATTTACTTGTGCAGATTTTTTGATGGTTATATCATCTGGTATCTCCTGATAAAAAGCAGCAAAAAGTCCTAACCATATAATTGCTAATATCACTAATCTTACTCGTGTAGACCATTTTTTTCGAAATAATTTATTTCATATATTTTTAGTAATCCAATTGATGAGATAAAGCAAGATTCCATAAACTCCGATAATTACACCAGCAATTCAGCCACCGAAATTAGCTGGATGTGATGATATACAATACATGAGGTTATCACATGAATTAGACTTTGTGAAATGGATAAGGTATCGCGCAATAAGAATTATTGCTAATGCTATTTCTAGAAATTTTATATTTTTCAAGTAAAATGATTTTTTTACGATAGTTTTTTTCTCTAAGTCGATTTTTTCTCCACAAAATCTACACTTAATTGCTTCGTCTTGGATTTTTTCAGCACAATAAGGACATTTTTTCATTGCAGAAATAGATTAAGAAAATAAATCAGCTCATGCATATTCTTTTTCCTTCTTTTTTCAAGAGGCACACTGGACTGGTCGGCGGGTAAAGTTGGTTAGGTGGCTACTGGGGAATATGCTCCCACGCCGAAGGTTTACCCCTGCCTACCGCAGGCAGGCCGGAAGTGCGGGGCGGGCAGGCCCGGGGAGGAAGTGAGAGAATTCATCAGTATCATTTTGTCAAAAATAGGTTTGACAAGAAGCGGGGGATTTTTATAATTACTACATCTTTATATAATAATCATTCGAAAATGACACAAGAAACGGCTATCGCTATTTTTGAAGAAAAACAAGTTAGGAGGGTTTGGTATAACGAGCAATGGTATTTTATCCTAGAGGATATTGTCTTTGCTTTAACGAATACCGTGAATGTAAAAGATTATATAAATAAGATGAGAAAAAGAGATCAAGAGCTTCAGAAAGGATGGGGACAAATTGTCCATACCCTTTTGGTAAACACCACTTGAGGAAGGCAAAAAATGAACTGTGTAAATACAAAATGAGCCTTTCGTATTATTCAATCTATTCCTTCCCCCAAAGCAGAGCCATTCAAACAATGGTTAGCTAAGGTATGATATGAAAGGATACAAGAAATAGAAAATCCAGAACTTGCTCAAGAGAGGATGAAATTGATTTATGAACAAAAATGATATCCCAAAGAATGGATAGAAAGAAGGCTTAGAGGAATTGCTATTAGACAAGAGCTAACCGATGAATGGCAATCGAGGTGAGTATCTTCTCAAGTTGATTATGCTATACTGACTAATGAAATCACCAAAGCTACTTTTGGTATGACTGTCAGTGAATATATGACATACAAATGATTAGATAGAAAGAGTAATCATAATCTCAGAGACAATATGACTGATTTCGAAGTGGTATTGACTATGCTTGGAGAGACAACTACGACCAATCTTCATAGAAAAAGAGATAGCAAAAAATTCCCTGAATTACAAAAAGATGCTCACGATGGTGGCAATGTAGCTGGCAATACAAGAAAAGATATCGAGCAACAATTATGAGAATCTGTTGTCTCAGATAATAATTATCTCCATCTTACTGGGAAGAAATCACTTAAGAAGAAAAAATAATATGGGAAAGAGACTTCTTCCGGAAATTCCGGAATTACTTTCTTTTTGCGTAGTTCTAGCTTACTAGAGCTAATTTCGTAATTTCCGATATTGGCTTAGATAAGCCAAAATATCTCAAAATAGCTTTGCGGCTCATGTTTCTTTAAAGGCATCGAATTCGATGCTGTTAAACTTTGGATTGTGTATTTTCTCCTACCATTTCGTCTCCATTTCTTTATGCTCTCTCCGTTATTTACTCATTCCCTAATAACCATCACCAGCACGAAGAATATAGCTAAAAAGAAGTTTAAGCAGGCGATAGATTCGTCATTTGCTGCTATAAGAAAAAATAAAATCTATCTCTGGATAAAGAAAATGCCATGGATATTTAGAATTATTATTTTTCTTATCGGTGTCGTTCTCTTTGTGATTGAGATTATCTTTGCTCCACGATTCTCGTTTGGAGAAATTGCTTTGATTATATGATTTGCAATTATTTTCCCCATTGATCTCGTGAAATCTAGACTTTGTTATGTAGTTAATAAGACCAGGATCACTTGGCTCTATGCGCAATGGTTACAATGAAAACAGAGAATCAAAAGAAAACGTAGTTCATAATCCTTTATTGAATAATCCGATATTATGCTAATCCGCTCAGCCATATTTGTCAAAAGTGCATCCCAGCTCGCTGAATGTCCCGTAAGTGACTTGCCAGAGTTCGCTATGATTGGGAGATCAAATGTCGGGAAATCGTCACTGATCAATACCATCGCCAACAATAGCAAGCTGTCCAAGATTTCCATTAAGCCAGGCAAGACGACACTGATCAACTTTTTCTTGATCAATGGAGAACGGCATTTAGTAGATCTGCCAGGCTATGGTTTCGCTAAATCAGGGACTGAACATAGAGTGAAATGGATAGATACGACGCATGACTATTTCGTCGGTAGACCAAACTTGAAGAAAGTGTTTGTACTGATAGATGGCAGCATTGCTCCGCAGGAGCTTGATATAGAGTTTGTTGTAAGCTTGGATCAGGAGAAGATTCCTTATGCTCTTGTGTTGACGAAGTTGGACAAGTCCAACCAGAAGGAAGCTGCACGTCATCAGCGTGAGTTGCTCGAACAGTTGTCCGTTTCTGTGTCTGTGATTCCAGAGATATTTGCGGTGTCCAATAAGACGAAGAGGGGAAGAGATCATCTGCTAGATTATATTGAAGAAAATATCGGGGAACGTTAGCAAACCCACCCCGTCCTTCGGCCACCCCTCCCTTCACAGGGCGGGGAGAAGAAGATATAAAATATTTTTTCCTTCAAGTCCCCCTGTGAAGGGGGATTTAGGGGGTTTGAAAACTAAAATAAAAAAAATAAAAAAACTTTACATACCAAATCAATTTAATGTTTTATCTCAAAGTCACGCAACTTACCAAATCATATACCTCCAAAGTCCTTGTAGATCATGTAGACTTTACTATTTCTAAATGACAAAAAATTGCTTTGGTTGCAAAAAATGGTGCAGGGAAATCTACGCTGCTCAAATTATTGATGAAAGAAATAGACCTGACGGATTGAGATATCGAGTGGAGAGAATGAGTCCGTATTGGCTACCTTTCTCAAGACCTCGGAGCTTCGTCCGGGGCGGGCGTTCGCTTAGATGATAGTAAAACCGTGAGAGAATTTCTTTTTGATTTTGATACGACGGCCTTGCGAGAGCAAGAAGTAGAGCTGAATATTGCCATCAATAAGCTTCGTATTACGCCTTATTTAGATCAAAATATTTGATCATTATCTGGAGGAGAAAAAAAGCGTGTCGCATTGACCAAGGTGCTGATGTGAGATCCTGAGATGTTGATCTTAGATGAGCCGACTAATCATTTGGATCTAGATATGATAGAACGATTGGAATGGTATCTCAAGACTCAGCATACGACCTTACTTATGGTGACGCATGATAGATATTTTCTAGAGCGTGTGTGTACCTGAATTTTTGAACTCCATAGAGGCAAGATCATTGATTTTCCTGGAAATTATTCCTATTATCTAGAACAAAAAGCGATCCGTGAAGAGAATGAAAAGATAGAAGTCCATAAATTTAAACAGCTGTATAGGAGAGAGCTCAACTGGATGCGCAGAGCGCCTGGTGCGAGGCAGACGAAGGCTAATTTTAGGATTGGCAGATTTGGCGAGATTGATGAAAGCTATGCTGAGCGCAAAGATATTCTGCTCTGAGATCAGAAAAAATTATCACTGTCCGTAGAAGCGAGACCGCTCTGAGGAAAGATTCTCAAACTCAAACATATCAAAAAAGCCTTCTGACAAAAAATTTTGCTGACTGACTTCTCGCATGAATTTCGTCACAACGAACGTATCGGCATCATCGGAAAAAACGGGGTCGGCAAGTCCACCTTTGTTCGTATGATTATCGGTGAAGAGCCAGTGGACGCCTGACAAATTCAGACAGGGGAAACCGTGGTGTTTGGACATTATCAGCAGAAGGAAATCCATTTTCCAGATGATAAGAGAGTGATAGATATTGTCCATGATCGTCATTTATTGGAACAATTTCTCTTCCCCCCATCTCAGCAACATATGTTCGCAGAGAAATTATCTGGAGGAGAAAAAAGAAGATTATATTTGTTGACGATATTACAGGCGAATCCAAATTTCCTTATCTTAGATGAACCGACGAATGACTTGGACTTGGTTACGATTTGAGTGCTGGAAGAATTTCTGATGAACTTTAAGGGCTGCTTGATAGTGGTGTCTCATGATAGATTCTTTATGGATAGGATCACTGATCACTTGTTTATATTAGAAGGCGATGGTGTTGTGAAAGATTTTTGGGGAACCTATAGCGAGCTTAAAGAGCAGGAGAATATGGAAAAATTGTCCCACGGGATAGCAAAAAATGGAAACATGGAAAAATGAGCTTCTCGCAAAGAACAACTGAAAGAAATGACTGACTCTAATGAAACCAAGAAGAAGCTTTCATACATGGAAAAAAGAGAATTAGATATATTAGCCAAAGAGATTCATGAGTTGGAAAAGCAGAGAGATGAAATTAATCTGATTTTTCAGCGTGCGGATATTGCCTATGATGATATTAGATTGCTCTCTGAAGAACTTGGGAAAATCGTTCGCCAATTGGAGCAGAAAGAGTATAGATGGTTTGAATTAAGTGCGAGGGAATAGTCACTCCCCACACCACTCGTTGTCATCCCGGTGTTATTGGCGAGGTAACGAGCCTGCAACCGGGATCTTAGTAGCTTCTTGGTGACAATAAGATTCCGGCTGCAAACCGTAACGCCGGAATGACGTACTGTGGGGGGAGTAGTGTGTGGAATGTCGATGTCTTTGAAATTATTTTATTATCCAATGTTATTATGATAAAGAAAAAGTGAAAAGCTGTACTCTTCATCGATACTGAAACGACTGGACTTTCTGGGACAGATCAGATTTTGCAGTTCGCTGCGATTTATGGAAGATTTGATGGGAAGAAATTTCATGAAGAGGCGAGGATCAATCAATATATCAATATTACGACTAAGATAAATTACTTTGCTCAGATGGTGCATGGGATTAGCGCTAAATATGTTTCCAAATATGAATATATTGAGACCTATATTGATGAATTTCTCGAATATATAGATAAATCTGATCATGTGATAGGGCATAATATTTCCTTTGATATCAGAATGCTCCAGCAAGAATGTACGAGGATAGATAAATTTTACAACTGGGAAAGAATCAAAACCTTTTGTACGATGAAAGATATTAATCATATCAAAGATTTACCCAAAAAGAGACCAAGACTTGGCTTATTGTACTCGCATCTGTTTGGCAAAGAAATTAAGAATGCTCATGATGCCATGGCTGATATCCAGGCGACCAAGGATTGCTTCGTAGAATTGGCGAAGAGGGGAGATATTGAGCTAGAGTAAAATATTTGTTATAGTAAAAAAAATGAGACCGAAGCCTCATTCTTTCTGTATGGAAATATAATTACGCTGCTATATCCATGTCTTCGTCTGCTGCGTTCATTTGAACAACTTTACCAGTTGCCAATTGTACGTTCTTTGCATCAGTTTTTCCTTCTTTCGTTTCAGATGGTACGATATCGTAAGTGACGGCATCTCCTTCTTTGATGACTACGTCACCAAGTCGAGATGCATGTACAAATGATTCATTATCACTGGGTTCATCCTCCTTGATAAAACCAAACCCTTTCATGTCGTTGTAGAATTTTACTGTACCTGTTGCCATTGTGTTGTTGAAAAAAATAATAAAATTGAGGTATTAACTCAATACTGAGTGTATCCTTTCTCTGGTGATAAGCAAGGGCATTATTTCCTGTGATTTTATTTCCTTTTGTGTATACATATAGCATCTTTTATTTTTTTTTTTTGCGATTCATGCGATTTGTGTATATGGTCAGATGTAGCGATGAAACGCTCTATACAGGCATTGCCAAAGATGTAGACAAAAGAATCTCCGATCACAATACATCCAAGGTCGGAGCAAAATACACGAAGAGTAGACGTCCCGTGAAGTTAGTCCGAAAAAAAAAGTTTAAAGACAGAATTATGGCAAGCAAAGAAGAATATAGGATCAAGAGGATAGGGAAGGAGAAAAAAGAGGAGTTAATTCATTAGTGAATTATTTTTTTCTCTTGATTTCCTATTAGGATTTGATTAGACCCATTTTCATAGACTTTCACGCAATTCATTTATGATGAAATATTTTATCTTGATGTATCCCTTATTATTATGTTGTACCTAAATCGTCCAAATAAAATTTTATTATTCCTTTTTATGCCTGTACTTCGAGCATTACTTTTCCCTCTTCTTCTGTCGGATATCTGTATAGAGATTTATCATCGTATGTTTTTTCCATTATATGGCGTTTCTTATATCCAACGTAGAAATTATATCCAAGTCATGGATAGAGCAAAACTTCCTTATCTCAGCGTTGTTCAAAAACTTTATTGTATGTATTGTGGATATGCAAATGGATTGGTTCATTATCGAGTAGAGATTGGTGGGGTTACCGAAAAATATCGATGTGGAATCAAACACTGGGATAGAAATGGTTTCGTTCCAGAAGAGCATCAGAAAGATTTCTCTAAATTTGGAGATAAACAAGATTTCATCAAAAAATACTGTCGTAAATGAGCAGTTAAATAAGTTTTTCTTCTCTTTATCTACTAACTTATGATATCTCCTATTTTTAATTCAATTTTTTCTCAAGATACCGTAAACAAATATGCAGATTTTTCTCATTGGATAGCGTACATATCATTATTATAGATTAATCATGTTCATTCAGGTAGTGCAATGACAGGAATTTGATAATGTTGTACATAATCAATAATTTCATCAGATGCCTTATTATCACAGTGACATACAAGGGAATGTCATTTACATACATTATATCCTTTTGTTTCCTCTAATGTTAATTTTACAACATTCATGTCTGCTGAAGTATTTATTTCATTTCCCATGATGATAGCTCAAGCACTTCCTCAATAAATTGGCTTATTATCTTCTAGAAATTGTTTAATAACTTGAGAAAATCAAGTCTCTTTTACTAAATTTAGAAGCCTATATGTATTTCCTCATCATATATACATCCCATCATATCATGTGGTATATTCTTCTTCCTGTTCTTGATATTCTTTTTCAGATAAACAGTTTACGTTGTATCATTCATTGATAGGAAAAATATTTTGAATCCATTCACGACATGAGGCATACTTTTCAGGATACATTGCTCGTGGGATATATAATATCCTTTTCCCATTTAGCATCCCTTTGTATATGTCATCTATTTTTTTTGAGTCATTATGCCCACCTCATCATGATATTACTAATTTTGCCATTGAAGTTTCATAGTGAATAAATGTATTATAGGTAAAGAAAATGTTTAAGATTTCAATAACTAAAAAATCACGACTTTTGTCGTGAAATTCTATTGTTCAAATTTATTTTCATTATCTGGAGATGATGGGATTCGAACCCATGTCTAAAAGGCATACATAACAATTTCTACCACAATAGCTTGTTTATTATCCAAGGTTTTTCATATTCTCCTTCAAAAATATTTCTATTTTTGATTGAAGAATATGTAGTTGCTATCACAATAATTCCTCATTTTCATTTCGGACTTATTTGGATAGCATACTATGAGTTACTACGTCAGGATACGTTAGCCAATAAGCAGGCCTGCCTGCCGGTAGGCAGGCGTAGGTTTTTACCATAGCAACTTAGTGTTTCCTACTTAGGTCGCCTCGTGAATAGTAGGAGTCATACAACGAGGATAGAATTTCGTGAGAAGAGCGGTTAGGCTACAGCTACACGAACGAGATTAGCTCTCGCTAAGATTCAAGTTTTTGCATTTTCAGCGTTGATCGATTATTTTAAACTCGGTACGATCATCGAATAGTGGCGGTCATTACATATGAAGTCCTCCTATCAAAGCCAGGACATCCCCATATTGTTTGTTTAAACGTTGAAGCGACAAAACGTTGAAACGATTTCTCGTTTATTCGTTTAAACGCTTATTCGTTTGTGCGTTTATAGTATATATATTTGCTGACAAAATTCAAGGTCTGACTACAGCATACCGTCCGGATTATCTATCTCTGTTTTTTTGGAAACTAAGAGACCTCCGGAGTTGACGGAGGCCTTCTTGTTAAAAAGTTACAATAATCTCTTCTGGAGAGTCTTTGGTAATAAATTCAGAATCTTTTGGGATATCGAGATAGAATGAAACCGTATCACCGATATCTTCTCCGACATCTATACTACGATTTTTGAAACTTATTACTGGTTGTCTCATTTCTTTTGTTGCCATCATTGTGGTGTAGAAATCTACGGAGTAGATATTTGGGGCCTCCATAGCATCATGATCGATAATGATTTCAAAATCTAATGTCTCAGGAAATAATTCTGGAACTACAGATTCCAATAACTTTTTGTCTTTTAATTTTTGTAATAGGCTTCTAGAAATCCCTTTGAAACCCATACAAAATTCTTTTCTTTTGTCGTCATACGGCAAAGTAAATGTAAATGTTTCGTTCATTTTGTTTTCTTTTAAAGATTTGGCTTAGATCATATCTAATTAGACAAAAAAGTCAATCTATAAAAAACGTCAGGTTTGAGGCCCAACGTTCTTTTAGTATATAGTCGTGAGTATCTAGTAGTGAGACAAACTACTCAATACTTTGTACTCAATACTTATTACTTTTTCAAAGGTGTATAGATAGACTTATCAAAAGCTAGGATAGGAATAAATACAATTTTGATCCATCGTATACCAAGTCCAAAAGCTCCTGGTTTGCCAAATCTTTTTGCAATCTTAAAGTTGTTGATAATCATAAGAACACAAAATACAGGGAAAACGAGAATCCATAGAACATGCCATCCAGATCGACCTCCAAGTTCAAACATCAAATAGAAATTGTAGAAAGGAATAAATATTCCTCGACCAGGTAATCCTGCTTTCTCAAATACTCTCCATCGAGAAATAATCATAAAGACGGCAATGGCTGTCATAATAATTGTGCCCATAATGGACATTCCGCCCAGGATAATTGCTAAGACACCACCCATGTTTCCGAAGCTGTCGCCAAATGCTCTGATAGCTTCAGGACTAATGTTCCCACTAGCTACAGCACCAGAGATTTCAAATGCATAATTCATTATTGCGTG
>JAPLUV010000033.1 GCA_026397395.1 candidate division SR1 bacterium
CGGATTTACTGGGCGTAAAGTATCCGTAGCCTGATATGCAAGTCAGTTTTCAAATATCTCGACTCAATCGGGAGAAGGGAATAGATACTGCATATCTAGAGATTATTGGAGGTTAGTGGAATTTCGGGTGGAGCGGTGAAATGCGTTGATATCCGAAAGAACGCCGAAAGCGAAAGCAGCTAACTATGATAATTCTGACGGTGAGGGATGACAGCGTGGGGAGCAAACGGGATTAGATACCCCGGTAGTCCACGCCGTAAATTATGTCTGCTAGGTGTTTCTACAATTGTAGAAGTGCCGTAAGTTAACACATTAAGCAGATCGCCTGGGTAGTATATTCGCAAGAATGAAACTCAAAGGGATAGGCGGGGGAACACACAAGCAGTGGATGATCTAGATTAATTGGATGATAAGCCAAAAATCTTACCCAGACTTGACATGGATTGTGTCTACGATGAAAGTCGTATAGCTGTAGCAATACAGCGCTTTTCACAGATGGTGCATGGTCGCCGTCAGCTCGTGCCGCAAGGTGTCTAGTTAAGTCTAGTAACGAGCGCAACCCTCATCCTTAGTTAGAATGTCTAAGGAGACTGCCTGGGTAACCAGGAGGAAGGAGAGGATGACGTCAGATCCTCATGCCTCTTACGTCTGGGGCTTCATAGATCATACAATGGGTAGTAACAATGAGAAGCAATACCGCGAGGTGGAGCAAATCTTCAAACCTACCCCAAGTTCGGATTGTAGTCTGGAACTCGACTACATGAAGTTGGAATTGCTAGTAATGGTGAATCAGCATTGTCACCGTGAATATGTCCCTGTTCCTTGCACTCACCGCCCGTCAAACCATGGGAGTTGGGGCTCTCTAAAGATTCGCCATGCGGGTTAAGGAGAGAACTGATGACTGGGGTTAAGTCGTAACAAGGCATCCTTACCGGAAGGTGAGGATAGACCACCACTCTAACCTATAAGAAAATTAATACCCGACTCATGTCTTTGTCTCTTTCTGATGTTACTAATGAAGAAACTGCCTGATTAGCTTGTCTGATCAAATAGGCAGTTTTTTCTGTTTTTTGAAAAAAGTTAAAAAAGTCTTGAAAACATCTGACTGAACATTATCTTGGTGGAGGTTTTTCAAAATTGAGCCTCCCATTCACGGGTGGTTTTTTGTTAAATAGAAAATCATCTAGTAAAATTTTTATCTTTTCATTACATTACCTATGTACACAGTTGAGAACTATCAAGATGACAAACAATTTGAAGTGTATCTCATCGTTAATCAAGAAATTAATAAACTTTCTGGAGGGATAAAGGACCGTTTATCTGTTGTTTTGGATTATTGCTATTTACAGAAAAAGGATTTACAAAAAGTTTTTTGTCTTGCCAAAAAAGCGTATCAGGCACAAAATTAGCTTTTCTTAAAGCCTATAATCTCATTAAATCTGTTTAACTTATCTTCTACTAATGAAGATAAGCAATAATATAATTAGGATTATTCAAATAGTAGAACATATATTTTCAATCTTTTTCATTTTTTCTTGGAAATCTTCAAAGTTTTCATATTCATTGTTTAAATATGCTCGTTTTCTAGCTCATCATCAAACAATCCCCCTTGGAATTAATCATAATATAGTTCATAGTATACTTACAGTTAAACACGCTATTGCCCAACCATATTTTCTTGTGTAAAACAGCATTACTGTTGGCAAAAGAAATCATCATCGACTAAAAGAATATATGAACTTTCTTTCTCTTTCAGATAATCCTTCCAATAAACTATTCTCTCTTGATAGAAGAGAATTTTTTTTCGTTTTTCCTTCTTTTTTGATTATTTTGTTCTTTTGTAGTCGCTCTCCACAATGTTTACACTTGACTGCGTTGTCTTGAATCTCTTCAGCACAGTAAGGACATTTTTTCATGAGAAAGTAGATAATAAACTAAAAGGTTTTTTGCCTAATAAAATCCTCCACCTGCAAAAAGCGGATATCCCCTCCTTTGAAATAAAGAAGGACAGACTCTAGCTCTTCCTGTATAAACTATCAGATCTGAAGAATAAGTAGGTTAGCAAGAAAAATGCAACGATGATAACTGGGATTGTGACGTATGAAAGACTGTAATTTAATCCAATGTTGTACAAGCTGTGTAATCCAAATCCAGCTATTATTCCTATTAGGGTAGGGATAATAATATTGTGTCGTTTCTTGAGGCTGATGGTAATGAATGCAATGAGCCCCGTAGCAACGACATGAATTAATGCACTAATTATTCCCCTACCGACTAGCATCTGAAGCACGTTTACATCGTTGTGATTGATGAGATTTACGACGATATAAAGGATGTTTTCGATCAAACTAAAACCCAACGCGATGAGGATACAAAAGAGGATAAGGTCAGTTGTGTTGATTCTTTTTTCTTCATACAAAAGGTTGTTTCCTGCGTTGTATTTGAGATACTCCTCTGCATATGCTGAGACTAAGAAGAAAATAAGTAATGAACTTAAGCCCAATAAATAGCCACCATAAGCGATAGCGAGAAAAAATATTGCTCCGATTAAAATGGTTTGCAAGATTTTATTGTATCGATTCTTGAATATTATGGTAAGAAGAATAACAAATATTGTGCAATAAAGGATGAAAAAAATTATTGATTGGGGGTTGGAGGTAGTAGGTTGGAGGTAATAGGTAGCAAGTGTAGGGAACCAGGTAGCTAGGTAGGTATAGGCAAAAAGGATGGCAACAAGAAAGATTCAGGTAAAGAGAATTCTCAGTGAAACCAATCTTTTGATTCTTTTTTCAGAAAAAATGGTATTGAGGATCCAAATCCGTATATAGATAATTATCAGGCTGGCTACTATTGCGAGGATGGTTTGCATACCTTTGTATAGATGTAAAACATCGTGATAATAGTTATTCCAAAAGAAATTAAAAGAGATTGTCATTTCGACGAACGGAGTAAGGAGAAATCTCCCGGTAGCTTACCTAGGATTCCTCATTTTATTCGGAATGACATATAAGGTATTTTTTTAGATTTTTTGTTAGAGCATGAAAGTAGGAAAATTATTACAAGATCCAAAGTATAGTGAAAAGTTTGTTTTGCAGAAGCTCCTGTGTGCTCTTCTGAACTGTACGAGAGAATATCTGTGGACAGACGTAGACAGGGAACTAGACAATGAGATGGTTCAGAAAATTAGTTTGGCATATGATGATTATGCGATCAAAAAGAAACCATTGGAATATGTTCTCGGACATGTAGATTTCTTTGGAAAGGAATTTTTCGTCAATGAAGCAACTTTAATTCCAAGGCCAGAAACAGAATATATGATTACAGCAGTTAAAGAATTTGTGGATTGAACATTGAAAATGGAAGATGGAAAATGAATGGAGTGAGTTCTGTTGGATGTGGGAACGGGCTGTGGAGTTTTGGGGATTTCTGTTTTGTTGCAAAATGCAGACACGTTTCGTGAAGTTTTTTTCTCTGATATTACACCAGAATCATTAGTCGTCGCAAAGAAAAATTATGATACGCATATAGATGGATCTCGTTATGATGCGAGATTTATCCAAGCAGATCTTTGTGCATATTTGGAAAATTATAGCGATATCATCGCATGAAAAGATGTAATCTTAGTCGCAAATCTGCCCTATATTCCTGAGAAAACGCATGATGAACAAAATCCAGAAAGAGTGAAAAATCGAGAACCAAGAGTCGCCTTTGTTGGAGGAGATGACTGATTAGATTATTATAGACAGATGTTTAACCAACTACATCTCCTCGTTGAAAATTGAACATTGAACATTGAAAATTTGATGATGTTCTTGGAAATGATGACCTGGCAGGTAGATATTCTTCGTCAAGAATTTGGTGATCGTATCGAATTTGAAGAAGTGAAAACTTTCCATTTTAATATTAGAATTGTGAAGGCGTGGCTGAAATAATTATGATAATCATAAAATATAATTTTCTTCGTCCTCATTTTCCTGCAAAGATAAATTGCTTGTAATATTTTCTTTTGTTTCATCTATTAAAATTACTTTGGTCTCTTTTGCGTCGGTGTCGTTAGTTTCTACTGTATTTAATGTCATTTGTAAAAAATATATAAATAAAAATCCCCCGTTTTTCCGGGAGAGTACAAAAAAATTAACAATCGGAAAAACTTATCTATGATGGTAGAGATAGTGACGATGAAGTGTTTTACTAAACGATAGTATCATGATTTTAAAATAGTGATAAACGAATGGGGCGGCTGACCCCGGCTAGCCGGGGCGACACCTGAGTATCTAATTTTATTTACATGGGGCGACTAACGGGGATTGAACCCGTGACATGCGAAGTCACAGTTCGCCGCTCTACCAACTGAGCTATAGTCGCCAAAAATTTATAGATAAATACTTTATCTGAGTAAAGTATAAAGATCTTGAATATAATTGCAATACTTTATTGCAATAAAGTGTAGAATAATTATAAAGAGTCCATTTATCTTCTCATAGTCCCATGGAAAACGACCATTTATCCCGCATCTCATCTGAGCTCCAAAACGCATTTTTGCATCTAAAGACCAAAGATGAGGTATTTGCCTTCTTGAGAGATCTTTTGACTCAGGATGAAATTGTAGAATTTTCTCTTAGATTGTCTATTGCTCAGAAATTGTCCCAAGGACATAATTAC
>JAPLUV010000018.1:0-583 GCA_026397395.1 candidate division SR1 bacterium
CTTAGTAGCCATCCTGTTAGCTTAACAAAAATAAACAGGAAGAGAACGTTATCTCTACAAAAAATAACAGAAGTTAAATTATTAGTTAAACCGGCCAGTCTTCATAAAAAACAAACGAAGCCGTGCCATTAAATCATTATTACGTATGAAAACTTTAGAAGAGTTATTCGCCGAAATGGGCTTTGGAAAAATTTATTCCGCCCTGGCAACACTGTTTG
Source organism: candidate division SR1 bacterium (assembly GCA_026397395.1). Classification (GTDB taxonomy): domain Bacteria; phylum Patescibacteriota; class Gracilibacteria; order Absconditabacterales; family Absconditicoccaceae; genus CAJBLF01. The sequence goes on from JAPLUV010000018.1 coordinate 219, forward strand.
GTTATTTAACTTTTGGCAATATCATTGCCCAAATAAAAGAATCAAACAAAAAAATGACTGATCGCATTGCGATCATGAGAGCTGGCACGAAGACAGCACTCGAACATACCATTGTTAAAATACAGAATATCGTAGCTGCAACAATAGCCTTAAAAGATGTTGATAAAGACATCGAAAAACTTCGGGCTAAATTTGGATTTAGAAACTCGGACATGAAAGTTGTAGAATGTTTATTCATTCTGGCAAAAGCTGTCTTAGCTTCATTACTTATCATTGTGTTAATAGAGTTCCTGCTTTCTGGAACAGTTATTTTTCCAGCTAATCAAGCTGTTTGGGTAAAATATCTGCTTCTGCTTTGTGCGTTG